>NZ_JAUBOY010000029.1:0-99360 GCF_036700465.1 Microcoleus sp. T3_A4
GGGGCGCAAAAGTCACAGTTATCGGAGCAATTAGCTTAAAAAAAGTAGTAGGATTAATGACGCTCAACGGGTCAATGGATGGCAGAGCTTTTGAAGTCTTTATTGAACATTTTTTAGTGCCCAACTTATGGGAGGGTGCAGTAGTTGTTATGGATAATCTACCTGCTCACAAGTTGGGCACTATTGAACCATTGATACAAGCCGCTGGTGCTAGTTTACTGAACTTATCACCCTATTCTCCCGATTTCAATCCTATAGAATTATGGTGGTCCCAACTGAAAGCTTTTTTACGTCAGTTCTCACCAAGCACCACCAAGATGGTTGATATTTTGCTGGCTACTGCCCTTGATTTGGTCAATCCTAAGCACTTTAAAAACTGGTTTACAAGCTGCTGTTACTGTACTTCATAAACCTGGAATCTGCTGTAAGTCATTTAGGTATGATTTACGCTCATAAACCCGGTTTCTGCAAAAAATCTTGAGTTTGGCTTTGTTAGTACATTGTGGTCAATTGTAACAACTTTATAAATAAAAAAAAGCGCCTGAGTTCCCTCAGACGCCTACCCTAAAATCAACAAATTGTCAACCCTAACCTAACCATTCAAAGCCTCAGCACCGCCGCAAACTTCCAGGATTTCCTGAGTAATTGCTGCTTGCCGCGCCTTGTTATAAGTCAGCGTCAAACTACCAATCAAATCGCTAGCATTCTCACTAGCATTGTTCATCGCAGTCATCCGCGCCGCCAACTCGCTAGCAGCAGACTCTTGCAAAGCCCGCAGCAATTGGTTGTTCAAATACAAGGGCAAAAGAGCCTCCAGAATTTGCGCCGGATCTTGCTCGAAAATCATGTCCCTGGGCAAACTCTTCGTAGGTGAAGCAACCTTCTCGCGCGATACTTGAAACTGTCCGCCTTGCGATGTCAAGCGGAAGATTTCATCATCGGGAGTTTCCAAACCTTGGGGGTCGAGGGGCAGCAAGGTTTGAATTACCGGACGCGAACTAATTAGCGACACAAACTTGGTGTAAATTAGCTCAACTCTGTCCACAGTTCCCGACAGGAACAAAGAAAGCAATTCGTCAGCAATTTGTGCCGCTTCCGGTGCTGTGGGAATTTGTTCTAAGTTAGCGTAAGTAGCATCGATCGGCTGTTCGCGGCGCTGGAAATACTGAGTAGCTTTGCGTCCTACCAACACGTATTTGTAGTCTAAGCCTTCAGCTTTGATTTCCTTAGCGCGATTTTCGGCGTATCTGATGATGTTGCTGTTGTAGCCGCCGCACAAACCCCGATCGCCCGAAACTACCAACAGTCCCACCGATCGCACTTCGCGTTTTTTCAGCAGCGGCAAATCCAGGTTTTCAAACTGCAAGCGTTCCGCCAAACCATACAATACCTCTGCCAGTCGATCGGCAAAAGGCCGAGTAGCAGTCACCTGTTCTTGAGCGCGGCGCACCTTTGCAGCGGCCACCAAGCGCATTGCTTCTGTAATCTTTTTAGTGTTCTTGACCGACTTAATGCGATCGCGAATAGTTTTCAGATTTGCCATAACTTTCTCCTTACATCCTTGCCCGCATCTTCTTAATTAAAACCGCAGATTAACGCAGAGTAACGCAGATTAACTTCAGATTATCTACGTTAATCCGCGTTCATCTGCGGTTCAAAATTCCTACTTGTCTACTACGCAGAAACTAGAAAACTTTGCTTGTATTCAGTGATGCCTTCTTTCAGCAGCTTTTCAGCTTCATCAGTCAAGGCCTTTCCGCCTTGAACAATTTCGCCGTACTTCGGCTTGCTAGTCCGCAAATAGTCGCGCAAACCAACAGTAAACTTGGTGACTTTTTCCACAGGAATGTCATCCATATAGCCGTTAATACCGGCATAGATTACAGCCACTTGTTCGTTCATCGGCAGAGGCGAACTTTGCGGCTGTTTCAACAGTTCCCGCAAGCGCTGACCGCGCGACAATTGATTCTGAGTAGCTTTATCCAAGTCAGAAGCAAACTGAGAAAATGCTGCCAGTTCTTCAAACTGTGCCAATTCCAATTTCACCTTACCGGCTACTTTTTTCATCGCCTTAGTTTGAGCTGCCGAACCTACCCGCGATACGGAAATACCGGGGTTTACTGCCGGACGCAAACCAGCGTTAAACAAGTCAGAAGAAAGGAAGATTTGACCGTCGGTAATCGAAATTACGTTCGTCGGAATGTAAGCAGAAACGTCACCAGCTTGGGTTTCGATAATTGGCAAAGCAGTCATGCTGCCTTCGCCCAAGTCGTCGCTCAATTTAGCAGCGCGTTCTAGCAAGCGAGAGTGCAGGTAAAACACGTCTCCTGGATAAGCTTCGCGACCGGGAGGACGGCGCAGCAACAGAGACATTTGGCGGTAAGCTTGTGCTTGTTTGGAAAGGTCATCGTAAATGACCAAAGTGTGCTTGCCTTTGTACATGAAATACTCGGCTAAGCTAGCACCTGTGTAGGGAGCCAAGTATTGCAGTGTTGCGGGGTCGCTAGCGTTGGCTGCTACTACGATCGTGTAGTCCATCGCGCCCTTTTCTTGCAGGACGTTGACGATGTTAGCTACTGTAGAAGCTTTTTGACCGATCGCCACGTAAACGCAGATCACGTTTTCCGATTTTTGGTTAATAATCGTGTCGATCGCGATCGCAGTTTTACCGGTTTGTCTGTCACCGATAATCAGTTCCCGCTGTCCTCTTCCCACCGGAATCATCGCATCAATAGCGGTAATTCCTGTTTGCATGGGTTCGTAAACAGAACGGCGAGAAACAATCCCCGGTGCCGGAGATTCAATCAAGCGAGATTCAGTAGTTTTAATTTCTCCTTTGCCGTCAATCGGACGGGCCAAAGCATCAACTACCCGTCCCAACATTGCTTCACCCACGGGGACTTCCGCAATTCTGCCAGTAGCAGTAACTGCCGAACCTTCTTGAATGCCGAGGCCTTGGCCCATCAACACTGCACCCACGTTATCTTGTTCGAGGTTCAGTGCAATGCCCACGGTGCCGTCGGCAAATTCTAGCAATTCCCCAGACATGGCTTTATCCAAGCCATAAATCCGAGCAATGCCGTCGCCTACTTGCAGAACAGTACCGACGTTAGAGACTTTTACGTCTTGGTCGTACTGCTCAATTTGCTGGCGAATAATGCTGCTAATTTCGTCAGGTCTGATTGCTGCCATGTCAGTTGTTTGTTGTCAGTTGTTTGTTGTCAGTTGTCAGTGGTCAGTTATCAGTTGTTCAAAACTACCAACCGTTAACTGCTAATTAAATTAGCTAATAGTCATCAGCTATTAACTATCAGGAATTCAAGCGAATTCCCAGACGGCGCAATTGTCCCCGCAGGCTGGCATCAATTACTTGAGAGCCTACTTTGATTACCACACCGCCGATTAAATCTGCGTCTATTTTGGTTTCAATTTCTACGCTTCTAGCGCTGGTCATCGCCTGCACTTTCTCGCGAACAGTCTGCTGTTGAGCGTCTGAAAGCGGGACTGCCGATGTAACTTCAGCCAATACTGTTTGGTTGAGTTCTCGGAGCCTTGCCAAGTATTGTTTGCCAATTCCTTCTAAAAAAAGAATTCTTCCTTTGTCTACTAATAGCTTCAGAAAGCTGTGCATCAAGGGGTTCATTTCTTCACCCGCTATTTGCTGAATCACGGCTTTTTTAGCATCCGGTTTTATCAGCGGATTGGCTAAAAATTGACGCAAGTCTTCCGAACCTTCTAGCAGGCTCAGCAAGGAACGAATATCTTCGCCAAACTTGTCTGAGAGATTGTTGGACTGAGCCAGTGACATCAAGGCAGATGCGTAAGGCTGTAAGACTTCTGTGCTGACTGTACTCACGTTTTAGCCTCCCAGTAACGCAATGCTGCGATCGATTAATTGGTGTTGAGCGCTGTCGTCCAAGCTAGTTTTTAGCTGGCTTTCCACCTTTGCTAATGCCAGAGATACAACCGCCGATCGCAGTTGGGCGATCGCTCTTTCCCGCTCCGCTTCCAACTCTTGACCTGCTGTTGCTCTCATTCTTTCAACGTCTTGCGCTGCCTGAGCTAGAATTGCTTCTTTTGCTTTCTTGGCAGTTTCTTCAGCCGCGGCACGAATTCGTTCCGCTTCTGCTTGCGCTTGAGTCAATTTTTGCTGTTGCTCTGCTAGAGCTGCTGCTGCATCTTTTTGGCGTTTTTCTGCTTCTTGAATCGCCTCTTGGATGGCCGAACGCCTCTCTGTCAGGATTTTACCTACAAATCCGCGCCCGAAATAAAACAGCACTGCAATAATAATGACCAGGTTAATCAGGTTGGTTTCTAAAATATCGAAATTTAAACCGAAACCACCTTCGCCGCTAGCTTCTGTGGCTAGCAATAAAACAGTCCCCATGATACTCTTCCATAATTGCGCGTGCAGATTGGGTGAAGCGATTTTAGATTTGAGATTCCATCAAAAATCTAAAACTCTTCTGTCTCGCTATTTGGCCAGCGACTGCCCTAATAGCTTTTCGAGAATTTGGCCGCTGAGCGCGTCTACTTGTTGTTCTAGTGAGCGCATTGCTTCTTGCTTTTGCTGCTCTATTTCTTGCCCAGCCTTTTCTCGCGCGACTTGAGCTTCTTGTTGAGCCTCAGCTACTTTTGCTGCCCCAATTTTTTGGGCATCAGCTTGAGCAGCCGCAATTACTGATTGAGACTGTTTGCGAGTTTCTCCCAGTTTTTGCTCGTACTGCTGCGCTAGTTGCTGAGCTTTTGCCAAGCGTTCTTGGGCGGAGACTTGAGTGTTGCGAATGTAATCGGCGCGATCGTCAATTGACTTGCTGAGCGGCTTGTAAAAAATTACATTCAAGACTGCGACTAGAATTAAAAACTGCACCGCCATCAGAGGCAGCGTAGCATCTATATCAAACAGTCCCCCTTCCTTAGCCGCTTCTTCAACTGCTAGTAATACTGTCCAGTGCATCATGATTTTTTGACGGCTTCCATCTAATTCGCTTAATCGATTTTAGATTTGAGATTTTGGATTAGAATCGCCAAAACCTCAAATCTAAAATTTTCAATTATTATGCGAAGGGGTTGGCAAACAGCAGCACTAGGGCTACGACCAAACCGTAAATTGTGAGCGCTTCCATGAACGCCAAACTCAACAGCAAGGTGCCGCGAATTTTACCTTCTGCTTCCGGCTGACGGGCAATCCCTTCTACAGCCTGACCTGCTGCATTACCTTGACCGATGCCAGGGCCGATTGCAGCTAAACCTACTGCCAAAGCGGCGGCAATTACGGAAGCGGCAGCAACTGTTGGGTTCATGATGATTTTCCTTATCTAAAGTACAAAATTGAGAACAGAAAGTCTAGAGAATTGTCCGATTTTACGGTAGAAAGTTTAAGTTCAGAAATTATTTTTTTCCTCCCTCATGCTTCGCCGTTTATCGTTAGTTAATCGTGGTGTTCTTCGCCGTGACCGCCTTCTAGAGCTTCACCAATGTAGGCGGCGGCTAAGGTAGCAAAAATCAAAGCTTGAATTGCACTCGTAAATAGTCCCAGAACCATCACTGGCAGAGGAACAAATAAAGGCACTAGCAACACTAGCACTCCGACTACCAATTCGTCCGCAAGAATGTTGCCAAACAAACGGAAACTTAGGGACAGAGGCTTAGTGAAATCTTCTATGATTTTGAACGGCAACATGAAAGGCACCGGTTCAACATAGTGGGCGAAATACCCCAAGCCGCTTTTGCTGAGACCTGCATAAAAATATGCTAGAGAAGTCAGCAGTGCAAATGCTACCGTCGTGTTGATGTCAGCGGTAGGAGCTCCCAATTCCCCTGATGGCAGCTTAATCAGCTTCCAAGGAATTAGAGCGCCAGACCAGTTTGACACAAAGATGAACAGAAATAATGTACCAATAAACGGTACCCAAGGGCGATATTCTTTTTCCCCAATTTGGTTTTTAGCCAAGTCCCGAATAAATTCCAGCGCATACTCCATAAAATTTTGCATTCCGCTGGGAATTCGCTGGATTTTGCGGGTTCCTAAAATCGAAACTACGACTAAAACAGCAATTACAAACCACGAGGTTAGAAAAACCTGCCCGTGCACTTTCAGATTGCCGAGTTGCCAGTACAACTGCTGGCCAACTTCCAATTCGGCGAGGGGGAAACGATTAAAGGTGTTTAGAACGTCAAGCATTGCCATTCAACGGGCTTCCCCATACAAATCGATGAGTTGAGTTTTGCTCTTCTTGCCTGACCTACCTGTAGTCTAGTGCTAATGCACTTCGGATCACGTAAACCAACAGCGCAGCTTTGTAAGTCAGAAATCCCAAAAATATCGGTAAAATCTGTAGCTGATTCCACTGTGTTCCTACTATCATCACCGCTAAAAACACACCCAGCCTTGTCTTGCTGATGCGCTGATTTTGGCTGCCGATTCGTTCAACGTCTCTAGCCAACATCTTTAAGTAAACCACACCTGTGCTCGCCCCAAGCAAATAATTCAGGGCAATATTGAGGGAGTAAAAAATCCAAACGGAGATAAAAATAATCGCCGTAAAAGCAAGGGTGTACGCCAACAACTCTTGTTGGAGGCGATAAAAGTCTTGCATGGGATTGCTAGTCTCGGACGAGGCTGTCGAAACTGTCGAGACTGTGCCAGCTTGAGGAATATCCTCGTTTGCTGCTGCGGGTTCGGTGGGTGTGTTTTGCGTGTTCACGAAGCTCAGAAACTAATGCAGGTAGCAGGCGAGTGCTTTGCAAACTCAGAAAAATCATACCACGCTGCGGTAACAATACTTAAAATAAAATTAATCATATTTTCGGAATTTGGTGTCTGGCGCTTCGGAAACCTCAAGCCGTTCAATGTCCGATCGACCTCACCCTACCTCTCCTACCGCCAGACCCCACTTTCTTACACATTGTTCTCGTGCTTCTCACTAAGTAAACCTCACTTAGTGAGTTAATACAGAGGACGATCGCCCGAATCGATGAGGTAACTCTCTGTTGTCTGCCTCTGCGCGCTACAAGAGTTAATTCAAATTCGATCTCATTCAATAACCTTAAACTCTTGAAGCGCCGGAATGAAATTTTTATTCTCGTGGCTCGATCGACTAAGCTTAATCAAAGCAAATCGCTGTAGTGGCTGCAAACTCGCCCACTGTCCCAAAGAAATTGTCACGCCGAGCTCTTGCGCTTTTGCAGAAACAGACTCCGGTACAGTTGCAGCATCCATCCACGGGGGATTTTCATCAACCGCCAAATCAGTTCCCGGTTTGCCTGTCTGTTGAATTAATACTTGGTTTAGCTTTTCTCGGTAATCAATAATTTCTGCTTTTGTCAAGCAAGGCTTCTCTACAAGGATTTGACGTTCTGCTTGGTTGAAATGATTCCAATCCTGCAACTTCAATTTAATGCCGCAAGTATCTAATTTGAGACGTACTTGCATCGGAATGCAGCGCAAAGCTTCCACAAAATCAGCTTCAAATTCAAAAAACATATATTTAGCAAGTTTATTTTAGTTGTGAATGAGATTTTTTTTATTAACCGCAGAGGGCGCAGAGGGCGCAGAGTAAGAGAGGTGGGGGAAGGTGAAAAGAAATTGATGCAGGTTTATTGCTCTCTATCAATAATTGCAGAAAATCGAGTCAGCATTTATAATTAAATAATATTACAAACTATTGACATGGATACCGTAGACTACCTTCGGATTAGCTTGATAGACCGCTGCAACTTCCGCTGTCTCTACTGTATGCCGGAAGGTAGCGAGTTGGACTATGTATTGCAGCAGCAGTTGTTAACTCACTCGGAATTGCTAACTCTGCTGCGGGAAGTTTTTATACCCGTGGGATTTACCAAGTTTCGCTTGACTGGAGGGGAACCGCTACTGCGGCCTGGGGTGGTGGAATTGGTAAGGTCGATCGCCTCAATGCCCGAAACGCGAGATTTGTCAATGACAACTAATGGTTTTTTGCTGGCGGGAATGGCGGAAAATCTCTACAATGCTGGTTTGCGCCGGATTAATATTAGTTTGGATTCCTTGGAACCGGAGACTTTTGATAAGATAATTGGTAGTCGGGGACGATCGCGATGGACGCAGGTTTGGGAGGGAATTCAAGCGGCTTATCAAGCTGGATTCGACCCGCTGAAACTGAATGTTGTAGTAATTCCCGGTGTGAATGACGGGGAAATATTGGGTTTAGCGGCGTTAACAATTAACCGGAATTGGCACGTTCGATTTATTGAGTTTATGCCGATCGGCAATGGGGATTTATTTGGCGATAAAGGTTGGGTAGCATCAGCCGAATTGCGGCAACAAATTAGCGACAAATACGGGTTAGCCGAGTCGGGAGTGCGCGGTAACGGGCCGGCGGATGTGTTTCAAATTCCGGGGGCGAAGGGTACTTTAGGATTTATTAGCCAAATGTCCGAGTGTTTTTGCGATCGCTGCAACCGGATGCGTTTGTCTGCTGACGGGTGGCTGCGGCCTTGTCTGCTGAACGAAACTGGTCAAATTGACTTAAAAACTGCTCTCCGTGGTGGGACTCCTATCCGCGAATTGCGCGATCGAGTGCGGCAGATATTGGAGATTAAACCGGAGATTAATTTCAAGCAGCGAGATTCGGGAACTACTCAGGGAAATTACAGCCGCACAATGTCTCAAATCGGCGGCTGAACTAACCGACATAGAGCGCTGAAGAAATAAAATACTTAAGGCAATACTTGAGTATAATTGTCACAGTATTCGATTCTCAACAAACTCGATGACCCTCAAGCCGATTCGGTGGGTTGGCCCTGCCCGCGAAGAAATCCAATCTCTTCCTGAAGATGCGCGAAAAGAAGCCGGTTTTTCACTTTGGACTCTCCAGCAGGGCATACAACCACCAGACTTTAAACCGATGTCGATCGTAGGTAAAGGCGTTGAAGAAATTCGGATTCGGACAGAAAATGCCTATCGGGTTTTCTATATTGCTAGATTTGAAGAAGCTATTTATGTGCTCCCTGCCTTCCAAAAGAAAACTCAGAAAACAGCCAAGAAAAATATCGAAGTTGGGCAGAAACGCTACCAAGAGTTGTTACAAAATCGTTTAAACTCAAGAGAACCGGAACAATGAGCGAAAATACTATTACCCAAGCAGTCGATAATATCTTTCTAGACCTCGGATTCTCATCTGAAGAAGCTGATAACTTACTAATCCGATCGCAACTAATTCTCGCCCTGACTCATCAGATTAAAGAGCGCGGTTGGACTCTCGATCAAACGGCTCAATATCTCCAACAGTCCAACGATCGAATCAAAGCTCTAACTCAAGGTAAAATAGGGCAGTTTTCCGTTGACAGTCTGATTGCAATGCTCAATAAAGTAGGTATGACTGTCAAAGTCGAAATTTGCCCCAAGGTAGCTTAGGTGAAAATTATGCAATTTGGCGCATTCTACAACTGAAACTCTCCTCCCAAAACTTGTCCAGCCGTTAAATTCAACTGCGGAAATGTTGGAGAAACAAGTGTTTGTTCCCCTTGAAACATCCCAACTTCGACATACTCACCCGATTCTAGTTGAAGTACGGCTACAATTTGCTCTTGAGGGTCAACAATCCAATACTCAGGGATACCCCGCGCTGCATATTGGGCTCGTTTGCTAATGTAATCGCGATCGCGCCCAACTCTACCTGGACTAACAACCTCGACAACCAACTGAGGAGGTGGCATAGTTTGGGTGATGGTTAGCCTGGTTGCTGTCAGCAAGATGTGTTCGGGGCGCAAAACCACCAAATCTGGGTAGCGGTTAGCTGCGTCGCCCTCCCGCACGATCGGAACTTGGATTTCGCAGATATGTGTTCTGATCAGCCTCAGTGGGATGAACCCGCTACTAGCCAGAGTGAATAGTAGATAGTTAGCAATGAAATTGTTGGGGCCCGATTCTGGTGGCAATCTTACTAACTCTCCATCAATTAATTCGTAGCGGTTGTCGGTGTCGTCCTCATAGGTGAGGTACTCTTCAAAGGTAAGTTTCTGTTTGTGGGCTTGTGTCATCTTTTACCTTCCAGGATTGCTATTGTTATTAAAATACTTACACATCCGAGGGAAGCGGCGGTCGCAGTGATTTTCATTGAATTAACAAGCTGGGTAGCACTGTCCGATCGACACGGGGCGATCGGCTCGACATCACGGACGGCTGGCACGTCTGGCACGACTCCAAAAATGCAGCATAGACGCGCGGTTGTGGGGTTTTGGGGTGATTGCACGTCTGGCACTGCTACGGCTGCCACAATCGCACCATTATAGATGTGTTATTATAGTGACTTGACGTTGAGGATATAAAAACTTTATAAATCAATAAGGAATAACTGTTTTATGAAAAATGCTTTTTCGATGTCCTTAAATCAAATATTTACAGCCAATAACGAAGTAATAAATTATCAATCATACGATAATTTATATTTAACTTGTTGCGTGTGTAAAGAAAGTGTATTTTTCAAGAAGGGAAGTGATTTAAATAAGTCCGGCATAATAAAATCACCACATTTCTCACATTATAAAGATAGTGGTAAAAATCCTTGTCCTGAGAGAACAGAGATTAACACCTCTTCAGCATATACTGATTCAGAGGGTAAAAAGCAAAGTTTAGAAAAGTTTCATAAGAAAATTCAAGATATCATTAACGAAGGGATAACTTATTCTGAAAGTATAACTTATCCAGAGCTTGAATATCATATAAAAAGAGGTGAACACTTGGTAAGTGAATATAATATAGATATTAACTTATGGCTAAGTAGATTTTACAAAAATAGAGAAAAAATTAAAAAATTGGCATTGACTTTTTATCATAATAAATCATCTGAAAGTCAGTGTATGTTTTTTTCAAATATAGTTCGTTATTTGTGCCTTCCTGCTAATGAACATATCTTAAAAAAAATCCTTTACTATGTATTTATTTTTAATAAAGAGATTTTCATTAAAAATGATTTAGATGAAGCTTTTTCTCACGTTCTTGAATTAATAAGTCATATTAATTTAGAAAATGAATATCGACAAGGGGAAAATTTTTTAAGGGGTTTTAATGACGATAATATCACAGAGGATCTACTACCAGAAGAAACTAACTTAGAAAGAGAAACTGTTAAGCCTAAAATGGTAACAATTCGTAGTCCTTACGACAGTTTTTTTGGCGGAAGTTATGAAACAGAAGTTTTAGAAAAAGTAGAGTTAGAGTATTATTTGTGCCGTTCTAAAGAACAAGGCAAATGGGGTCATATAGTTTACAAACCAATACCAAGAAGACCTCCCGAAAAAATCAGCATTAGTTGGCATGAAAATAAAGAGGGTGAATATTTGAATATACTCCACAATATGTCAATTGTAGCAATTTTTTATTTAACGAGAGATAGGACTATTAAATGGAAGCCTTTACCTGAGTATTTTGTAAGTCAGACTATTATCGCTCAACCTAAAAGTATTATTATTACTCCCCAAGAACATATTTTGAGTGAGAATTTATCTGAGTTTTTTAGTAAATGGCTTAATATATGGTTTTTTAAAGGCTCTTTCAATAACGATGCTCGCATATCAATTTATCCTCCACATTTTGTTAAGTTATTGTTTATTTTTAGAGCCTTTATAGGCGATGGGTTAACCGTAGAAGTGAACGTAAATCCTGAAGATATAGATAGTATTTATAAGGAATCATTACTTGAATTAGTAGGAAAGTCTAAATCGCTGAAAAAACGTTATTTGATGTCGAATTCACCTATAAAAAAATTAAAAATCAGTCATTTATAAAGAAATAAAATTGCACACCCTACTAGACTCGGATGACATAGCATAATTGCACCATAGACACGGTTTCGATAGTCGGAGTGCTTGCACGGTTAGAGTGTTAACACTTCTATGGTTAGCATAGTTATCATTACCCGCATTTTAAACAGCAACTCCACCAGTTAATTTACCAAAATGAATACAATTACCTTTAGAATCAACTCCAACAGTTACTCCCATAACATTACGAAATACTTCCGGTGGTATACCTGGTTTTCTGCTGATATTTATTGCTAAAGGGATAGGTTCAGACGGTTTATAATCAAACTCTCTACAATCTTTATTTTTACCAGGTATTATTTGTGAATTTGCTTTACCAAAGTCACTGAATAAAATATCTGCAATTATTGTAGTTTCTTCATTCAGTTCTCTGTACAGACGATCATTCAAAAACAACATAGTAGAGTATTTAAAGCGATTACCTAGCTCTTTTTCCCGACTGTCAGAAAGGTTTTGAGCCACACTAATAAATTTTTTAATATTCTGAGGATGATTAATATCTAGTTGTGCAATTTTAGCCCAATCATCTAAACATTTTTCAATTTGTACATTTGTAAGACCGTTTTGTGAATACCAAGCAGCTAGTGATTGCGAATCGCGAGGGTTACATATAGATTCCCAAGCATCCATGCCAGTAAGACAAATATGTTTTATCAAGAAATCAACTCTAATTACCATGTTTAGTCCTCTTTGGTTTGTATGTAGAAATGGTTGCTTTAAATCAGCATTTTGGATTTATACAGGTTTAAGTTTTAACTCAATCGCTAACGACTGTCAAGCAGCATCGGTCAAATTGACTGAACGAACCTTGCGGGAGACTTCTGTTCATCCTTTTTACAGACACGCATTTTTAGAGGTTTTAGTCTCTACCTCAGAAAATTACTCTTTCCTGATTTAGTAAAGTAACGTGCCTGATATTTGTTGGTCTTCTTAACTGGTTCCCAGGCTCTAGCCTGAGAACCGAGATCCAGAGGCTCTGCCTCGCTAGCGGATAAAAATAAAAATAAAAACAGGAGGCAGATGCTCATGGAATGTGTTCCCAGGCTCTAGCCTGGGAACGAGCAAACACCTACGCTTTGCGCTTCCGACGGCGAATCAGCACACTCATCACTTGCTTCGGATTAGCTGCACGTTGTACGGGACTCCAATCGCCCACTTCGGCAAATCCCAGGCGGTACAAAGTGAGTATGGTTTCCCTGACACCCGATTGCGAACCTGTCACCGTTACACACACCACATCCTGTTCCGATTCTGCTGCTGATCCGTCATTTGGCCGTGCAAATTTGTTGTCGTCAGGCAAGAATTCCTGTGACATAATTATGTTCTCCTGGTTTTAGGTTTTCTAGAAAAACCCAAAAACCCAGCCGCCCCGCTTTTCAACACATAGCAGGGCGGCTACAGAGAGTGTTATCATACTCCGTTAGCCTCCAGACTGCTGATATCAGTTTGGCGGTTATGCTGTCCATTGCTGCTCGCAACAGCTTTGGGCAGTGCAACTAGATTTTTGGGCGACACGGGCTACTTCCTCTACAAGCAAAGCAACCTCTAACTTCAAAGCGTAGCCGCAGAGGGGGGCCTGTGTCAATCCATTTGGGATTTGGGATTTGGGAAAGGTGCGTCAGCTTTGAGATTGCTTCACTACGTTCGCAATGACAGAAAATCCTAGTACGTGCATCCAGGATTAACTGGTTCCCAGGCTCTAGCCTGGGAACGAGCAATCGCCTACTTCCTAGGCTTTGCGCTAGAGTTATAATATTAAAATCAATTTAAAAAGTGCGCTTGATTTTGTTATCGTCAACCCAAAAAATTGCACTCAAGGATAACTATGCTGCACAATCTTCAGCAATCTCACCAAGAAGAGATACAGACGATTACTCAAGTTTTGGGAAAAATCACCAACCGCACGGCGGATCAGATTAAACCATTACTAGATGCGATGCTCAAACAGCTAATTGAACCTCAACAACCTCCATTTTATGAAACAGCTACCCCAACAGAATGGTCAATAGCATTTCAAGAATGGGTTGACAGTCATCGTACCCTAAATCTCCCCACTCTTTCAGATGAAGCTATTAGCAGAGAGAGCATTTATGGAGACAGAGGTTAAATATGCTTTCACCCATATCCTAACTTTTAACATTGCTGATTTCGCTCGTTATTCACAAATTACGGCTGTTAATCCTCCAACTGTAAAGCCTTGATTAATTGGGGATTTAACAGAAATTATACTCCGAGCAAAGAACAGGCAAGATGCCTGTTCCACAAAAAGCTAATTTGATTGTGGGGAGTAGGAGTTAAGCATCTTGCCCGCCCTTAGATTTTACCGGGTGTTAGCAAAATTAGCTGTTTTGATAAGATCGATCGCACTTCATCCAATCCCATCTCCACATCCGCCAAAATATCTCCCACAGTTCTGGTATTGCAACCTTGCAAAAACTCAAATTCAGCACTTGACAAATTGACCAATTGGTAATTGCAATCAAACACTTGTTGACTAGGCCAACCGTGCATACAACCACTCAACTCTGGAATGGCCGCCAAAAGTGCCTGATCGTCCGACCAATCAATTTTATTAACAGGCTTTTTGCCCAAGAAAAACTCGTAATGAGTGATTTCCGTATCCAACAATTCAATTAATCGATAAAGCTCCCTTTCCGTCAAACCCTGAGCTCTTTCTATCAATTCCGGCGCTTTCCCCAAAAGTCTTTCTAACTGCCAATATCCCGGATTTGAGAAACCGATAAATTCCAATCCCGAAGCGTCAATTAACTCGAACAAAGTCTCAATATTGTAGTCAATTTCCTGCGGGTGAACGTACATATCAGCAAAACATTCGTCTCGCTGATTTTCTCCTGCCCAACGCTGTTTTTCGTACTTGACAAGACGGTTGTTTTCTGGTAAAGAAGCAAAGATTTGACGACCGACTTTCACACCATCGGGATAGTCACCTTTTTTCGGGCCTTGGAGAAGTGCGATCGCCCTTTGCATCAGTTGAATTTCCCAGCGTCCGAGCTCAGCATACACAAAAATGTGCATCAAACCCCCCGCCGCCAACTTCGCAGCCAGCGATTGAATGCCCCGGATCGGATCGGGTAAGTGGTGCAGCACGCCCACGCAGTTGATCAAATCAAACTCGCCCTCTAACTCGGCGGCATCGTACAGGCTGAGGTGGCGAAAATCAGCTTCGCGCGCTCCCGATCGGCGACAGCGTTCTTGTGCTACCTTCAAAGCACCTTCACTCAGGTCGATCGCCGTCACCGAAGCTTCAGGATTGAGGTGAATCAGATAATCAGTGCTCGAACCAGTGCCGCAGCCAGCGTCTAAAATCCGAACATCAAGTTTTGGCGGCTTTTGGCCGGTGCAAAAATTGTAAGCATCAGGCCAACTCCAACGCCAGTTGTAGCCAGGGGGCGGTTCATCTGACAAAGGATCGGGCGGGAAAGGGAAAGTATCGTAAAGCCGCCGTACGGCAGCACTGATATCAGGCGTAGTATCCATAGGTGAGGCAATTGTGCGTGAGTTTGGGGATTGGTTGTCAGTAGCTACGGGGTAACAGCGCTACGCCATGCACTTGTGTTGCTGCGTTACTAGCAACCAAAGTGTTGCTTCGCGATAGTTGGGCAAGCCTGAAACAGAGGGATCGGGCGATCGACTAACCCCTGGTAGCCAAGCCCTGACAGCTTCTGCGTAATAAAACTTATCATTTTTTCTCATATAAGCTCTCTTAAATCTATACAATAAATCTCGACAGGCTTTTTAACAAACCAGGACTGTCAATAACCCACCGCTGAACTGTCGGGTAAAGCGGAGGCGTCTTTCAGCAGAAAGTCAAAAGCCCCGAAACAGGCAGAAGAAAATTTTTGATTTTCTTTTCCTTTAATTCAAGGCACTGGCTGCGATCGCCCAAAGGCAACTCTCCTGCCGAGTCTTTTTTTCCACGGGTATGCCGGCGGAGTGCAGCGGAGGGAGTACCCCGTGCCTGCCTTCGGATCGGACATTTCCCCGCAGGCAGAAAGATGAAACCAAAACATTTTAATCTAAGAAAGTAAGCGCGCCCGAACCTCGTGACAGGTAAAGGCAAAAAGTAAACAAAGCAAAAATACCTACTTTGACCTGCATCAGAAGGCAAGGTTAGTCTGGTTAAATGCTGCAACTATTTGGATAGGGAGCTAAGGAGTCTAATGACTGTAAAAGCAAGTGGTGGAAGCTCGGTTGCGCGTCCGCAACTATATCAAACTGTACCGGTCGCAACAATTTCGCAAGCAGAACAGCAAGACCGCTTTCTACAGCGGGGCGAACTCAGCGAACTGGCAAGTTATTTCAGTTCCGGGGCTCTTCGGATCGATATCTCTGCGACGCTGACCCAAAACTCGGAACTGATAGTATCCCGCGCAGCCAACCGGATTTTTACCGGCGGTTCCCCGCTGGCATTTTTGGAAAGACCACAAGAACCTGCGATGGCTGTAGCAGGCGCGGCTCGAGGCGGCTCGGCGAATGTCTCTGAAGGCATGAAGCTGGGAAATGTCACCTACGTAGAAAGCCGCGCTGGCGGCAACGGCGGTGGCGGCGGCGGATTCTTGGGGCTAGGAAATCTATTTTCTGGCAACGGTGGCGGCTACAGCGGCCCAATCCCAGCAGGATTTCAGCCGATCAATGTCTCGCGCTACGGCCCGGGCAACATGACCAAATCTCTGCGCGACTTGAGCTGGTTTTTGCGCTATATCACCTACGCGATCGTAGCTGGCGACCCGAACATTATTTCGGTGAACGTGCGCGGATTGCGGGAAATCATCGAAAATGCTTGCTCTTCGGCGGCCACAATTGTGGCAATGCAGGAAATGAAGGCAGCATCTTTGGGATATTTCAGAAACAATGCAGAGGCTAGTGCGATCGTCGGACAGTATTTCGACGTAGCTATTACCGAATTCAAAGCTCCCACACCTTCAGACAAGGTGCGGCAGCGCGAAAGCAACGACCAGCAAGGGCTGCAACTGCCTCAAATCTACTTCAACGCAGCCGAGCGGCGATCGAAATTCGTCATGAAAACCGGTCTGTCTTCGGCCGAAAAGCTAGAAGTAATCAAAGCAGCTTACCGCCAAGTATTCGAGCGCGACATTAGCCGCGCATACAGCCAAAGCATTTCTGACTTGGAATCCAAGGTCAAAAATGGCGAAATCTCGATGAAAGAGTTTATTCGCCGCCTTGGTAAATCTCCTCTGTACCGCCAGCAATTCTACGAGCCGTTTGTCAACAGCCGTGCTGTAGAATTGGCCGCCCGCCACTTCCTAGGCCGCGGTTTGAGCTCGCGGGAGGAATTTAGCAAGTATTTTGCGATCGTCAGCAAAGGCGGCCTGCCAGCCCTTGTAGACGCGATGGTCTATTCCCAGGAATATTCCGATTACTTCGGCGAAGAAACAGTGCCTTACCTACGCGGTTTGGGCCAAGAAGCTCAGGAGTGTCGCAACTGGGGCCCGCAAATTGATTTGTTCAATTTCAGCGCTCCGTTCCGCAAGGTTCCTCAGTTCATCACCTTGTTTGCCGGCTACAACCAGCCTCTGCCAGACCAGCACGTTTACGGTGTTGGTAATGACCCCTTAGAAATTCAGTTCGGCGCGATTTTCCCGAAAGAAACTCGCAACCCCAAGAGCCGTCCGGCTCCCTTCGGCAAAGACACTCGCCGTATCCTGATCCGTCAAGGTGCGGGGATTGACAATCAGTTGAGCAATCCGGCGGCTCGCGGTGCTGCTCCTGGTTCTCTGGGCCCCAAGGTCTTTAAATTAGACCAGTTACCGAGCAACTATGTTGCTTCCAAGAAAACTGCCCGCGGTGTCTCCAGCAGCTACAGCAATGCTTCCAGTGTCAAATATACCGAAAGTTCCACCCAAGCTGTGATTCGGGCAGCTTACCTGCAAGTGTTCGGTCGCGACGTGTTCGACGGCCAGCGCCAAAAGGTGGCGGAAATTAAGCTGGAAAACGGCGAGATTCCGATGCGCGAGTTTATTCGGATGTTGGCGAAGTCGGACGTGTTCCGCAATATGTACTGGAGCAAGCTCTACGTTTGTAAGGCGATCGAGTACATTCACCGCCGACTCCTGGGACGCCCTACCTACGGCCGTCAGGAAATGAACACTTACTTTGACATTTGCGCCAAGAAGGGTTTCTACGCGCTGGTCGATAGCATTCTGGACAGCACGGAGTACAACGAAGCTTTTGGGGAAGATACAGTGCCCTACGAGCGCTATGTAACTCCCGGTGGTTTGTCGATGCGGACGATGCGATCGGGTTCCGTCGCTGAGCAAAATGTCCAAGCTAAGACGCCCGAAACTCCTCGGTTTATCGAACTCGGCACTGCGCTCGATCGGGGCGATTTCGAGTTACAAAATAGCCTCGCTCAAGGTGTCAGCAAGCGGCGCGAACAAACTAAGGTGTTCAAGCTGACGACTACTTCGGACAAAGTAGCTTTGAAAACTTTAATTCAAGCTACTTACCGTCAAATTTTTGAGCGCGACATCAACCCGTATGTTGTGAAGAATGAATTCACGGCGCTGGAAAGCAAACTGGGCAACAATGAAATCAATCTCAAGGAGTTCATTGAGGCTTTGGGCTGCTCGTCGCTGTACATCAAACAGTTCTACGCACCTTATCCGAATACTAAGGTGATTGAGTTGGGAACCAAGCACTTCTTGGGCCGCGCTCCCCGCAATCAAGCGGAGATTCGGACGTACAACCAAATCTTGGCAAGTAAAGGGATTAAGGGCTTTATCAACGCGATGTTGAACAGCGTTGAATATGCCGAGGCGTTTGGCGAGGATACTGTTCCTTACCGTCGCTTCCCGACTCTGCCTGCTGCGAATTTCCCGAATACTGAAAGGCTGTACAATCTACTCACTAAGCAGAATGATGAGTTGGTGGTTCCAAGCTTTGAGCCAGTAGCTGCTACTGACAGAAGCTAGATTGATTTGAGGTTTGAGATATTAAATTAACATTAATTTAACATCTCAAATTAATTGAAGGGCTGGTGTAATTGCCAGCCTTTTTTTTGTATAATTGGGGGATTTTTAACCGCAGATAAAGAGGATATAAAAGTCTTATTTTAGTTGGGATAAAGACTTTTTTAAATAACCGCAGAGGACGCAAAAATCTCAGAGTTAGGGAAGAGAGAGTGTGCTAAGAAAGCCATTTTCTACTACAATAAGAGATTTAGTAAGGAGAAATATAGGAAGAAACCTGGTTTCTGAAGAAAGCGTGGGGAAGTCTTAGTTTCATTAAACTGGTACGATTCTAGCATCCGTTTTGGGGCAAGATCCAATCTGCCGAATCGGTGCAGCTAACAGTGTTAAATCTGCCACGGGATTGGCTGAAGCAATTAGATTTTAGGTTTGAGATTTGAGCCTATGTTGACTTGATAACCGCATCGGGCCGGATGCAAGTTCCCGCCCTTTATATATTCGGTTAACCGTACTCAAATACCCACTTTGACGCGAGAACATTACCGCCCACTCTTCGTCGTTGATTTCATTCAATATACAAAATTGTGGCACAGACAGAGCGATTGCTTAGTTATCGGGTATTAGTGATTTCCCTTCATTCTGTGTAGGCAAAAATTAGGTATAATTGGTGAGTGCGTATGATGATAAAAGTTTAAAAAAAGAATAGCCAGGGAGGGAAGAACTCAACCCTGAGAGTGATGAGTCATTACCATCTAAAATCTACAATCTCAAATTTAAAATCTAAAATTTTATGAGCTAAATCAAGATATTGACCGCAAAATAAAACAGCAGAATAAACGGGCCACTTGTGCTGATTATTACCATAGCAAAACGAATAAGGTATTAGGGCATAATGTTGTGAAAGATGGAACAGGGTATGGAACTAAATTTACAGAAATTTTATAGCGCCTGCAATCCCAGCTACACCCTGGCAGTAGCAAATCAACAAGACCGACAATACTATATCGATTTCTCTTCAGTGCGGGGCGGCACAATCGTAGAACAATTGGAGCGCACCATCAGCCGTCTGTCCCCCGATGCACCTACCTGTCAATTATTCACCGGTCACATCGGCTCTGGTAAATCAACAGAATTGCTGCGGCTGCAAGCTCAATTGCAGCAACAAGGATTTCATGTTGTTTATTTTGAGTCGAGTAAAGACTTAGACATGGCAGATGTAGATATCACTGACATTTTGTTGAGCGTTGCTCGTCAGGTGAGCGAAAGCATCGAGAAAATGAAAATTAAGCTGCAACCGACGGGTTTTAAAGCTTTGCTCAAAGGGATTGCTGATGTTTTTCAAACTCAAATAGACTTGAGCGCGGAAGCTAATGTTCCGGGTTTTGGGGAAATAAATGCCAGCACGGAGGGAGAATTTTCTCTGGCGTTGGGAATTGGCAAAATTACTGCTAAGGCGAAAGATGCTCCGAATCTGCGATCGGAGTTGAGGCAATATTTGGAGCCGCGAACTAACGTAATTTTAGATGCGCTGAATAAGGAGTTGCTGGAGCCGGCTAATCAAGAACTCAAACGCCAAGGGAAACAAGGACTTGTAGTAATTATCGACAATCTCGATCGCATACACCTGTGCGCGAAACCGACGGGGCGGCTTCAGCCGGAATACCTGTTTGTCGATCGCGGCGAACAGTTGGCAAGACTAAATTGCCACGTCGTGTATACAATTCCCTTGGTGCTGATTTTCTCTAACGATTTGGGCCAATTGACCAATCGATTTGGGGTAGATCCGAAGGTTTTGCCGATGGTGCCGGTGCAGTTGAGCGACGGTTCTGAGTGCTCTGAGGGTGTGGAATTGCTGCGACAGATGGTTCTGGCGCGGGCCTTTCCAACGGTGCATCCTTCGCAGCGCTATGCTTTGGTAGGCAAAGTGTTCGACTCTGCGGAAACTCTCGATCGCCTGTGTCGAGTCAGCGGCGGTCATGTCCGCAATTTGCTGCAACTGCTGTATAGCTGTCTGCAGAAACAAGACCCTCCTCTGTCGCGGGAAACTTTGGAAAATGTGATCGTCCAGCGCCGCCACCAGCTTACTTTGGCGATCGAACCCGATGAGTGGAAATTGCTGCGCCAAGTATCCGCTACCAAAACTGTGAACGGGGAAACTAAATACCAAATATTGCTGCGGAGTCTCTGGGTGTTTGAATACCGTTACGGCGAGGATTACTGGTTTGATGTCAATCCGATTTTGGCTGATGCCAAAGAGTTTCGGCAAACAGTTGAGAGTTGAGAGTTGACAGTTAACAGTTGACGGTTTACAGTCACTCGGCGAGGAAAATCGCTTTTGAACCCACGAAGTTCACTGCTAGCCGACGAAAGAATAAGGGCCCAACTGTAGCAGGATCTGGTATGAAATAACAAAACTAAACCGTTAACAGTCAACTCTCAACACTCAACTAACAAAAATGATTAAAGGCACTACTAAACTGCTGGGAGTAATTGGCCATCCTGTCGAACATTCTCTGTCGCCGGCAATGCACAATGCTGCTATTTCCCACTTGGGAGTCGATTTTGTTTACTTGCCGTTTCCGGTAAAACCAGGGGATTTAAAAGCTGCTCTTGCAGGATTTGCGGCGATCGGCGTTCGCGGATTTAGCATCACGATTCCGCACAAACAAGCAATCTTACCGCTACTGTCGGAAGTTTCCCCGATCGCCCGATCGATCGGCGCAGTCAATACCGTATACCTGACTGACAAAGGTTGGTGCGGCACAAATACTGACGTTGAAGGCTTTCTCGCGCCGCTGCACACCCCCCCAACCCCCCCTTACCAAGGGGGGGCTAAAGACGCGATTTCTCCGTTAGAAAGGGGCAATACGGCTCTTGAATCCTGTCCCCCCCCTTACCAAGGGGGGGCTAGGGGGGGTTCCGATTGGAGTCAGAAAGTAGCGGTAATTTTGGGGAATGGCGGGGCGGCGAGAGCTGTTGTGGCTGGATGCGCTCAATTGGGATGTGCAGAGATTCACGTTGTCGGCCGCAGCGAACAAAATTTAGCGGAATTTCAGCAGAGTTGGGTCAATTCTCCGATGCCCGTGCATAATTTGCAGGTGCATACTTGGGATAATTTGTCAAGGTTAATCTCGCAGGCAGATTTGCTGGTGAACACGACGCCTGTGGGGATGTATCCGCAGCGGGAAAAGTCGCCGGTTGCGGCTGGTGCGCTCGATCGAATTTCAGCAGGTGCGATCGTCTATGATTTAATTTACAACCCGAACCCTACCCAGTTTCTCAAAGATGCGAAGCTTCGGGGAGCGCGAGCTATTGACGGACTCGAAATGCTAGTTCAACAAGGAGCAGCCGCCTTAAAAATTTGGCTGGATAAAGAATCCGTCCCAGTTGATGTGATGCGCCAAGCCTTGCGACAGCATTTAGGTCTAGATTAATGCCATTTCTTAAAAAAGTAGCTGTAGTTTTCAGAATTCCTATAAGTAGGAATTTGAGGCTGAATTCGCGCTAAGCTGAGAATTAAAATATACTTGCCCCGCCATTTATGAAATTTCGAGCTATCAGCCTTTTTTTTGCTACTTGCCTAATCGGAATTTTTAGTTTGGTATACACTCCACCTGCTTGGGCTCTGACGCAGATTAAACTTTCCGACCTTTCTTATCGCGAATGTCCTGCCGAAATGGGAGAAGGAACAGTCACCAGTGGCAGTTCTATGGAAGCTACCTGCTTTTTGATTACTGGGAAAGCTGAAAATAGCACCGGCAAACCAGTTGTCAATGCCGATATTTTCGGCCGCATTTATGATGCTGACGACAATCCGGTGATGCAAAACCGGACTCGCTTGGGTTCTATAGAAGAAGTTCCTCCCGGAGTTAGCGATTTTCAGCTCAGAATTTCGGTTGCCGCCAATCAACGAACACCTTTGAAGCTCAAGCAATTTAAAGCTACAGGTTTTACTGGCGTGGTTCGCCGCTAACGAAACTCTTTGAGAGTTTAGATTGCTGATTTGAGATTCTGGGTTGGCTGCCCGTGAAACCGCGAGGCAGTTTTGGATTGTAGATTTTAGATTTGAGATTGTTGAGTGGCTGGCAATTTCTCATTTCTCATGTACGATGAACTCCCCAGCTTTTCAACCGGGGAGTTCATCTAAAAATCTCAAATCTAAAATTTAGTTGCCTGCAGCTACGTCTGCCAAACAATTTACGCTCGATGCTTAAAAACTTAAGCTTTTCAAACTACAAGGATGTTTGCAAGCTGGTCAAAAGATTGATCAAGAATTCCGAGCCGAACTGAAGTACAAAAAAAGCAATCAGTGGCGAAAAGTCAATCCCTCCCAAGGGGGGGATAATCGATCGGAATAGATTCAGGTAAGGATCTGTTAACTGACTCAAAATCGAAAACGGGGGGTCGTACCAATTGATATTCGGGAACCAGCTTAATAGCACCCGAAAAATCATTAGGGCTACATAGATTTGCAGAAATGTGGACAGCGTGGTTGCCAAAAGGCCTATGGAATAACTCATATATTCTCGTTGAAGTTTGAGTAAAGTTTACAGACACTTTAACTTAAAGTTTAGCATAGGTAGGGGAGAGGGGGAGCATGAGGCTGTTTACGGGCGGGCTAGAAGAGTAACGGCCCACAATAAAATTCACTCTTGGCTTCACAGGCCTGAAAGGCCTGTGAAGCGAGAATGGTGCAAGATGTCAGTAGCGCGCATTGATCTGCCCGACTAATCTAAAATCTTAAAAAGGAGTTAGGAGTCTTGAGGGATCGAACCCTCGCTGCCCGGCGCCGGCGCGTTGCCGTTTACGTCGCCGAGTTGCAGCCGCACGTCATCTATTGCCTGATTAAGCTGGGCAATTTTATCTTCTAAACTCAGCCTTGCTACTTCCATGCTGTCGGCTTCGAGTTGGCTGGCTTTCCTCTGGCGGATTTTTCTGGTTTTTGCGTCTGAAGGTTCATTCAGCAAAGCTTCAGCAGCGCGCCGCGACAGCACCGCACCCAAAACTGCACCCACCAAGCCGCCAACGGCAGCTCCGGCAATAAATCCCCCTGTAAAACCCTCTCGATTACTCATAGCTCAACTCAACTGCGCGATATTTCCTTGATTTGTTTATTTTGACACTCTACCGGTGAGAAACTGGGAGATTGTTAGTGGTGAGGTAGTAGGCGTTGCCCCATTTGAGGAGGATGGTTGTGGGGTGTCCCGCCTGCTGTGAAAATACACGCCTTCGGGATCAGGGGCCCATCCCCCAAAAAAATCAAAATTATCCCGCAATTATGAAACACCGTCAGGTAAGGCGAGAATTCCGACTTCAGAGTTAAAGCGGATCATTTCCAAAGATCGATCGCCATAAAGATCTTCAATGTGCTCCAAGCAGCACTCGATCGCGAAATCGTTCAATTGGGCCGGCTCAACGCCGTACATTTCCTGAAACACCTCTGAGTCTACCCGACAAAAGCGCGGTCGATCGGCGTAAATTCCGCATTCTCGCGTAGCTCTGTCAAAATTGATACACCAACCGTCCTCTCCGACTAAGCTCAAATAGAGCGCTAATTCGTCTTCAGATAAATACTCGTCTAAGTCTGGGCGCTCTGTTGGGTCGAGGTAACAACAAGCACCGCACTGCTTTACGCAACGCCAAGTAGCCATAGTTTGATTTTAGATTTTAGATTTTAGATTTTAGATTTTAGATTCGGAGCATTATGTGGAAAATGCCAAACTTTAGGAGATTGGGGCTCTTAAAGTATATCAATTGCCAGCGCCGGAGACGGAGATTCCGAAGGGGCGGTTCGATTTTAGATTTTAGATTTTAGATTGGGGGCACTTTCCGGGAAGGGGCATCAAGTCTCTGGTTTCCTGTGACTGGGAGGTCGATCGTAGTTTACATTTTGTTGAATTTTGTAAAGTTCCTTAAAAAATATGGTCGATCGCCCGGTAAAATCAGAAGCGGATTTTCTAATTCAACAATCTAGACTTAATCACTACAGTCAGGAGGACAAATGGACTTTATAACCGATCTTTTCAGTGGTATGGGTGGTGTAGACTACCAACTCATTGTTCAGGTAGCTTTACTCGCCGCCGTCGTGCTTTCTGGCCCGATCGTGATTTTTCTCTTGGCTGCTAAAGGCGGCGACCTGTAATTATAGCACGCTCCGGGGCGATCGAGAGTTGGGAGTTTTGAGTTTTAAATGATGCAAAATTCACAAGGCTCGATCGCCAAATTTCCCTGCTGCACGAGATTTCTGATCAAATACCGAGTTATCAAATACCGAGGGCGTGTTTAGCAGTTTGAATCAAATTCTCAAAAAAAGGTAGAGATACATCGACTTCTCTAGCATCTTTGCGGGAGTTGCCTAACAAACCGATGTTTTGTCCGGGTGCAACAGCCAAAACTTGCCCTTGAGAGTTGCGAATTCTCAATTCCTCGATCGAGCCTGCAGGAGATAGACTGCAAGAATAAGTGCGATCGCAATAATCAAACTCCACTTTTCCGAACTTCGGTGGCCTGGAAGTAGCAGCATTTGCCGGTAGCCGAACGCCCAACAATTCTAATTCAACCGATGTCTTGCCATTAAAACTATTTTCCCGCAATCGGTAAGCAATATCAACCCGCCGAGGCAAAGGAAAATATTCCCCCCAACGCCAAGCAATCGCCTTCACACTAGCCGATACATTTCCATCTTGAGTTGCAGTTAGTTTAACGTGGCCTCCTTTACCCACAATTTTCTGTTCTGTTATGCAAACATTAGGCGTCCAAAATACAGGAGCCTTATTTTCAATCCCGCAAGGTTCCAGAGCATCAATTTGTCGGTAAAGGTCAAGATTAATGTCACCTAAATCCGCTTGCACGTCAACTGAAACCAGCGGTTTTAGGTGTTCCGGCTGCAAGCATTGATTGGCAAAAATTGACAGTTGATTGCGGAATTGTTCGAGATTATCAGCCGGCATCGAAAAACCGCCCGCCGCTTTGTGTCCGCCAAATTTAGTTAATAAATCGGCGCAAAAATTCAGCCCGTCAAATACATTAAACTCAGGAATTCCCCTCGCCGAACCCCTGATAATTTTATGGGCAACCGCCCCTACAGCCTCATCCTCAAAAGTACCAATAAACACAGGTACGCCGTAGCGTTCCACTAACCGAGAAGCCACAATCCCGATCACCCCGTGGTGCCAACCGGGTTGCACGACAACTAAAACTCGTTCTTGCTGCAAGTCGAGATCACTTTCCTCGCACCAAGCGATGGCTTCCTGCTCAATTTCCTGGCACAACTCCTGCCGGCGCTGATTAATTTGTTCGCACTGCATCGCGTTTTTGAGAGCCAATTCGCGATCGTCCGTAGTCAGCAACTCTATCACAATTTGAGGGTCAGCCAGCCGCCCCACAGCATTAATCCGGGGCCCAAGCCTAAAACCAATATCTTCAGGCTTTAACGTATTGCTAGCTTGGCTTTTTGAATTCAGAAGAGGCAAACTTTCCGCACTTCCCGGCTGCACTCCAGCCACCTGAATCAAAGCCTGAATACCCGCCAATTGCGAGTGAGGCAACAGCCGCAAACCCCGCTTCACCCAGCGCCGATTAACGCCAGTCAAAGGCGCTAAATCCGCAATAGTTCCCAACGTAAATAACTCCAGCAAGGGATTCACCAACCCCCCAACTTTTTTCATATCCTGAGCCAAAGTAATAGCCAAAACATAAGCAACGCCTACGCCAGCCAAACCGCGATATGGCGAAGATTCAGCGATTAATTTCGGGTTGAGAATAGCATCAGCCGGCGGCAGTTTTGGGGGTAAATCGTGGTGGTCTGTAATAATAACTTTGACACCGAGTTCTCGCGCTCTGGCAACCGGGCCGTAGGCTGCAATTCCGTTGTCAACCGTGAGAATGAGAGCGACACCTTCCGAGTGAAATTCTTCTACAATGCGATCGTTAATCCCATAACCTTCTCGCATCCGGCTGGGAATAGCATAATCCACATTCGCCCCCAGCAGCCTCAGAGCGCGTAACAACAAAGCCGTGCTCGTCATCCCGTCAGCATCGTAGTCTCCACAAATCGCAATTTTTTGCCCTCCCGAAATCGCCTCCCGCAACAATTTGACACTCGCCGCCAAATCGGGAAACTCATCGGTTGGCGCGGGCAAAACCAGAGATTCCGGTTCGATAAACCCTTGCACTTCTTTCAGAGAATCGATGCCCCGGTTAATCAGTACCTGTGCCAGCAAGGGCGACAAACCGATTTCAGTGGCAAACTGTTCGGCTTGCTGTGTTTGAGGCGAATAAATTTGCCACCGTTGGTTTGGCAATCGGTGAAAATGCGGGGGTACAGATGTCGGTAGCTCTTGCACGGAAGCTGAGGTTTAAATATACATAGTTAATCTTACCTAATTAAGTGCATCCATCCATCAATTTTAGATTTTAGATTTTAGATTGATGAGTTTTTTGGGTAAAATCCAAAGGTTGTTTGTAGGAAAGCTTTTTTCGGAAGCTCTCACCGCACCCAAATAGGGATACAAGCCCCTGACAGCAGTCGTGGAGACCAAAAAATTTTAGACCAAAGTTCAAACGCCTCAGATTTATCTGTGGAGTCAATCTAAAATCTCGAATCTCAAATCGACTGGTGGGAGCCGAAGAAATAAGTGTAGCAGGCAGTTGTGCCGCCCGTGCTAGGACGGGGCTAATTTAATTTAATGAGGAGACTTGCATGAGTGTCGATCGACCACCTTGGTTTAAAATTGCATTACAGGTTCGGGGGTCTGTCATTCCCTCAATTTTGCCCCGCGTTTTGCTGTGTGGCGGCTTTGGAGTTCTTATTTCCCTGCTGCACTTTTTAAAGTGGCCGGTTTCCTTACCAATTTTGTCTAGTATTGTACCCAGTATTGTCCTGGGTCTACTGTTAGTTTTTCGGACAAATACAGCCTACGAAAGATTTTGGGACGGTCGAAAAATGTGGGGAACTTTAGTCAACAACGTCCGCAATTTGGCGCGCCAAATCTGGGTAGCAATCGAGGAAAAAGACCTGCAGGATATCGTAATCAAAAAGTCAGTCCTGCGCCTCTTACCTGCCTTTGCAGTAGCCCTGAAACTGCACTTGCGCCAAGAATTAGTAAATTCAGAATTGGAGCATTTGATGTCCCCATCGCAGTACCAAAAGCTCAAGTCGATGAACAATCCGCCCCTAGAGATTGCCTTTTGGATTGAGGATTACTTGCACGAACAGTACGAGGGCAATTGCGTTGATGTCTATCAGCTAACTGGTATGAAGGAGTTAATCAACTCTATGATAGATGTATTAGGTGGCTGCGAGCGAATTTTAAAGACCCCTATCCCTTTGGCTTACGCGATTCACTTGAAACAACTATTGTTGCTTTACTGTTTGGCACTGCCCTTTCAAATGGTAAACGATGTGAATTGGGGAACTGGCCCTGTTGTGGCTTTAATTAGTTTTACTTTGTTCGGGATTGAAGAAATCGGCATTGAAATAGAAAATCCCTTTGGACACGATGCCAATGATTTGCCTTTAGACAATATTTGTGCTGCCATGCAGCGCAATATCGACGATTTAATTTCTTTATCTCCTAGCGTTCACGAACACGTGAAAGATAAGTAGAGTCATTCGATTTTAGATTTTAGATTTTAGATTGGTACATAAAATCTAAAATCTAAAAGCTTCGGATTAATTTTTTTTAACAATAAACAGCATTAACCCAGCCCATACTAACAATACAGGCGTCAGCCAATCTCCCCACCGCACGTACAAAGTCCGAGTTCGCCGCCGATAAATAGTAACATCTCGGACTTCATAAGTATTAATTCCCGACTTCCAAATTGTCTCACCGTGAGGATTAACAAAAGCAGAGTAACCTGTATTAGTTGCGATAACTGCCCATCTATCCGTCTCAATTGCCCGCATCACATCTAAAGCGTGATGTTGAGCTAACATCGGCGCTTTGTAATGGGCATTGTTGGAAGCGGTAATCATAAATTCGCCTCCCATCGCCGCCTGATATCGGAAGATTTCAGCAAAGGCTGAATCGTAACAAATTCCGACAATGGCGCGGCCAAACGGCGTATCAAACAATTGTTTAGAATTACCGGGTACTAAATGAGCATCTAAGGGAGAAAGACGATTAATAATCCCGCCTAAGATTTCGTAAAAAGGGATATATTCGCCTAAAGGTACGAGCTTTAGTTTATCGTAGCGGCCGACAATTTCTCCAGTGTGATCGATCGCCAATAAGCTGTTAGTGATACTATTGTCTTGCTGGGCGAAGCCTCCCACCCAAGCCACAACGCCGCGTTCGAGAATAGCTTGGTAAAAAGAAAGAGTAGAACGCTGATACTCGTTTGTCCAGATAAAAGGCAAAGCTGTCTCTGGAATTAACACAGCATCGACTTTTCTGTCTGCTAACTGTTTGTATCCAGTGGTGTAACCTTCCAAAGCGCGCTGCCAACCCCCTGAATCAAACTTAATCTCGTTAGGAATATTGCCTTGAATAATGCCAATTTTTAAAGCGGTTGCAGCTTCTTCATTCAAAGGGCGGTTGTACAAACTCCAGCCTGCAATATGCAAAATTAAACACAAACTTACAGGCAAAATATAAGCAATCCAATTCTGCCTTCTGCCTTCTGCCTTCTGCCTTCTGCCTTCAATAAAAGCTTCGGCGATTAAGCCATTTACTGCTACAATAGCGGCTGTTACTGCGCTGGGTCCGGAGAGTTGACCGAGGTGCAATATTGCTAAATTGTGGGGGCTTTGCGTGTAAGATAGTGATGTCCACCACAGCGAACCTGTACTCCAAATACTTTCTAAGGCACACCACAAAGCTGTGCCAATTAAAACGCGAGTTAATGCTGAAACTTGAGCTTTACCCCCCCCAGCCCCCCTTTGTAAAGGGGGGGAGTTAAGAATAATAAGATCGGAGCTACCGCCCCCAGCCCCCCCTTGTAAAGGCGGGGAGTTAAGAAGAACAATAGGATTTTTGCCTGGTAAAGTGAGGGAGTTGAGAATTACAAATAGCCACGCCCAAACGGAGACTAATGCGGCTCCCCACAGGGTGATGAAGGCCCAGCAAAAAAGTGCGATCGCCAAACTCGGCCACCAAGGAACTCCCAACCAAGTCATCGGGTGAATTCCCATAATCCAAGATAAAGCTAATCCGTGATAGCCAATTCCCCAGAGTGAAGGAAGAAGGAAGAAGGAAGAAGGAAGAAGGAAGAATTTGTGTTTTTGTTGTTCTATTTTTGGCTTTTGATAACTGGCAACCAAAACCCACAGGGGAGCTAATGCTACCCAAGCCAATAGCCAAGCATTTACTGGTGCGGTTGTCAATGCCATCAAAATGCCGCTAAAAAATGCGATCGCCCAGGCTAATGTTTTGGATTTATGAACCACGAGTTTTTCAAATTTGTGCCTGTTAAATATCGCCACTTTGATGATTGCCAAAAATAATAATTCTTAATCAATATATCAGATCGATCGGGAAGTTCGGCAAGGCGCAGTGTATGAGATTTAACGGATCTAACGAATTTAACAGAAGGAAATCTCTCAAATTCTAGTTGCCAAAACAAAAAGCGCCCCTATTTCTAGGAGCGCTTTTTGTTAATCAAAAGCTAAATTTAGCCGTTGATGGAAGGAGCAACCAAAGCTACGGGAGTTGTTTCACCGGCGGCCAAGTCGAGGGGGAAGTTGTGAGCGTTGCGCTCGTGCATTACTTCCATACCCAGGTTAGCGCGGTTGATGACATCAGCCCAAGTGTTGATGACGCGACCTTGAGAGTCGATAATCGATTGGTTGAAGTTGAAACCGTTCAAGTTGAAAGCCATCGTGGAGATACCCAAAGCGGTAAACCAGATACCGACAACTGGCCATGCACCTAACAAGAAGTGCAAAGAACGGCTGTTGTTAAAGCTAGCGTATTGGAAAATCAAACGACCGAAGTAGCCGTGGGCTGCCACGATGTTGTAGGTTTCTTCTTCTTGACCGAATTTGTAACCGTAGTTCAAAGATTCAGTTTCGGTTGTTTCGCGAACCAAAGAAGATGTTACCAATGAACCGTGCATGGCGGAGAACAGAGCACCGCCGAAGACACCAGCTACTCCCAACATATGGAAGGGGTGCATCAGGATGTTGTGCTCAGCTTGGAACACGATCATGAAGTTGAATGTGCCGGAGATACCCAAGGGCATACCGTCAGAAAAGCTGCCTTGTCCGATCGGGTAAATCAAGAATACTGCGGTTGCTGCTGCAACTGGTGCAGAGTAAGCGACGCAGATCCAAGGACGCATACCTAAGCGGTAGGACAGTTCCCATTCACGACCCATGTAGCAGAAAATGCCAATCAGGAAGTGAAATACTACCAATTGGTAGGGGCCGCCGTTGTACAACCATTCATCGAGGGAAGCTGCTTCCCAGATGGGATAGAAGTGAAGCCCGATCGCATTCGATGAAGGAACAACAGCACCAGTAATGATGTTGTTGCCGTACATCAAGGAACCTGCAACTGGTTCGCGGATGCCGTCGATGTCCACTGGAGGAGCAGCGATGAAGGCGATGATGTAGCAGATGGTGGCGCTGAGCAAGGTGGGAATCATCAAGACGCCGAACCAACCGATGTAAATCCGGTTTTCAGTGCTTGTGACCCATTCACAAAAGCGTTCCCAAACGTTGCCGCTTTCGCGACGCTGTACGGTTGTTGTCATTTGGTTTATGATGGCTTAATTGAATTTTCAAAGTTCGTTGTGGGGATGCCCCACGCTTATATTAGTAACACCATTCACTAAAGTTTGCCAAGGGATTTCTGCTGACAATTTAAACATTTTACAAACTTTTACAAAAACTGGATTATTGGTAAATATTTGTAGTTTTTTACAAAGCAATATTACCCACATAACAGGTTAAATATAGCGACCTGAAGAACTGCATCTATTAGCTGTAGATGGGTTCAGCAGTTTTAGCAAGTTATTTTTGTTCAGGTCGATTCTCTTTCTGTTTAAATATCTCTTAATTACGTCTGGGGTAGAGAATTTTTAATATTTATTCACATATACCCTGTGGATTCTGCGAGGGAAAATTTTTATCTGGAGAATAGTGAAAACCGGGTTTCTAGTGCGGGCTGCCTTCTCAATAATCTCCAATCAACCGGGTTTATTGACGAAAAAAGAAACCCGGTTTCTGAGGCGCTTGGCAATAGAAATCAACCGGGTTTCTGAGGATGAGTCCGCAAGTTCGGGGTAAAAATTAGGATTTAGCCTGGGGGCCAGTTCATCTGCCGACCGCCGAGAATGTGAAGGTGCAGGTGGTCTACAGTTTGGCCGCCGTCGCTGCCGCTATTAATGACGACGCGATAGCCGTTGCTAAGTCCGAGTTGTTCTGCTACCCGCTTGACAGTCAGCAGCAAGTGCCCCATGAGAGCATGATCTTCTGACTCGGCATCGGCTAATTTGGCAATAGGCTGTTTGGGAATGACGAGGATGTGGACGGGTGCTTGCGGATGGATATCTCGGAACGCGAGGGCCAAGTCGTCTTCATAAACGATGTCTGCGGGAATCTCTTTGCGGATGATTTTGCTGAAAAGCGTTTCTTGAGTTGTCATGGGTGTTAACGAAGTTCGGCAACGGATTGTGTAACGGATGTAACGGATGTCGGGAAGAGGGAAGAGGGAAGACTCAGCAGGAGAGAGGGAAGAGGAGAAAAAGAAGAGGCAAGGAAAAGTTTTTCTTGCCTCTCCCGATATTCATTAGTCATTGTTAATCATAATAGATGATGAATCAAGGACAGGCAAATTAAGGATAAAGAAAAATGCTTGCTAGGGTTTGGAGTGCATCGATCGTTGGAATTGACGCGGTAAAGGTGGGTGTTGAGGCTGATGTGTCAGGGGGGCTACCGAAAATTGTGGTTGTGGGATTGCCCGATTCTGCGGTGCAAGAAGCTAAAGAAAGGGTTAAGGCTACGCTAAAAAATTCGGGATATGGTTTTCCGATGCGGAGTATTGTGATTAATTTGACACCGGCAGATTTGCGGAAGGAAGGGCCGAGTTTTGATTTGCCGATCGCCATTGGCATTTTAGCAGCATCGGAACAAGTCAGCGCTGAACTTTTGGGAGATTATTTGTTTTTAGGGGAACTTTCTTTAGATGGGAGTTTGCGGCCTGTGGCTGGGGTTTTGCCGATCGCCGCTGCTGCTCAAAAAATGGGTATTTCAGGATTAGTTGTACCGGCTGGTAACGCGCAGGAAGCGGCTTTGGTGCACGGAATATCTGTTTATGGTTTTGAGAATATTTTTGCAGTTACTGATTTTTTGAACAATCCTCAAGTTTATTCGCCTGTAGAAGTAAACGGTCGAGAAGAGTTAGCAAAAACGCGGTTTCCGGGTCTAGATTTAAAGGATGTAAAGGGGCAAATTCACGCGCGGCGGGCTTTGGAAATTGCGGCGGCGGGGGGACACAATTTAATTTTTGTGGGGCCGCCAGGGAGCGGTAAGACGATGTTGGCGAGGCGTTTGCCGGGTATTTTGCCGCCGCTGACTTTTGATGAAGCTTTGGATGTAACTCAGATTCATTCGGTGGCGGGGTTGTTGAAGGATAAGGGAAGCTTGGTGGGCGATCGACCTTTTCGCAGTCCTCACCATTCAGCATCCGGCCCTTCTTTGGTAGGTGGCGGCAGTTTCCCGCGTCCGGGTGAAATTTCTTTAGCACATCGCGGCATTCTTTTTCTGGATGAATTAACTGAGTTTAAAAGAGATGTTTTGGAGTTTTTGCGACAACCGCTGGAAGATGGTTATGTGACGATTTCTCGAACTAGACAATCGGTGATGTTTCCGGCTCAATTCACTTTAGTTGCAAGTACGAATCCTTGCGCTTGCGGTTATTACGGGGATTCTATTCAACAGTGTACTTGTTCGCCGCAAAAGAGGGAGCAATATTGGGCAAAACTGTCGGGGCCTTTGATGGATCGGATCGATTTACAAGTGGCGGTTAATCGTTTGAAACCCGAGGAAATTACGCGACAGCCGACGGGGGAAGAGTCGGAACCGGTGCGGGTGAGGGTGCAGCGGGCGCGAGAACTCGCAACTCGCCGTTTTCAGTCGGAATCTAGTTTGCGCTGTAATGCGGAAATGCAAAGCAGCCATATTAACCAATGGTGTCAGTTGGATGATGCTTCTCGGAATTTATTGGAGATGGCGATTCGGAAGTTGGGGCTTTCAGCGAGGGCTAGCGATCGCATTTTGAAGGTTGCTAGAACTATTGCTGATTTGTCGGGGGATGAAAGCTTGAAAACGAATCATGTGGCGGAGGCGGTGCAGTATCGGACGATCGATCGAATGCAGTAAACAGCGGCTCAAAAGACACAATCCCCCGATCCCCGACTTCTTAAAAAAGTTGGGGATCTAACAGTTGATTCGGCGATTTAAATTGCTTCTAAACATACGAAGTCGCAGCAGAGGGGGACGAAGGGATTAAGGGGGTATTGAAGCTCGATTGATGTTGTCCAAGTATTTAATTGAGCAACTGAAACGCCCCAATATTCCCATGTTTATTGTCTGATTTTTTGGTGCATGGTGTCAGGATAACTTGTGACAGTTGTGTAAGTTCTGTTAGTGTTAGATTGGGGATGCGACAGCAAACCAAGGCAGCAGTTAAAGTGGCGATCGAGGAAGCTTTAGGCCAACTGCCCGAAGGCTAATCAACTCAAGTGTATCAGCGCAAATATCAAGAGGTTTATCAGCAAGTCTAGGAATCTTATTCTGAGGCCGGACGCAGTATTTATACCACCGCAGTTTGATGCTGGTGTCAAGGACACCCACCCACAGCTTTTGTCAAAAATCCCTCATAATTTCATCAAAAATTCATCAAGTTTTTACCCACTTTTTATCATTTTTACTGTAATTTATGATACCGATCGCCCAAGTTGCCCGAATCTCCACAACGGCCGAATTTTTAATATTTAATTTCCCGCTCTCGCTTTCCCTCGCTCTCCCTCGCTCTTCCTCCCTCTTTCTCTTTCCTTCGCCCCCTCTCCCTGTTTCACCATAAAATTTGAAATTTTTGAGTGACGAATTATGGCACGATCGCAGCGCGTTTTGATACCATTCAATCAAGCGCAAGACAATCAGGGAATGCACTGGAGGTGTGTAAATGGAGCTTTTGGCAGAACAAAAACGGTGCTTGGATTGCTTGGTAAGCTCGATCGAGCAATTGGGAGGCAGAGTAGACATTCCAAAGCTGGAGCAGATAGCTGAGCTAATTATTCAAACGATGAGAGGGCCTTGGCGCTACTTTCACACGTCGGAACACATTTTTGAGGTCGGGGGGTCAGTCGATCCGATCGAGGTGCTGGCTGCGCTGTTTCACGACCTCGTGTACGTGCAAGTCGATCAGGGCGTTAGTTTCAATATTAGCAGTGCCCTTTGTCCTTTTGTCAAAGAGGTGCGATCGCAGTTAGTTATTAGAGATGAAACCGAACTGCCCGACGATGCCATGTATCAGCTAGTGGCCTCAGTATTTGGGTTTATTCCCGGCAAGACTCTCTCTCCGTTTGGCGGCCAAAACGAATTTTTGAGTGCCGTTATTGCTGCCAAATCTTTGGAGCCTTTTTTGCCAGCTAGTACGATCGCTGAGATAACAGCTTGCATCGAAGCTACTATTCCTTTTCGTCCGGTTGCGCCCAGCGGTTTGAGCGCGATCGAACTTTTGCACGAGCGTTTGGTAAGTATAAATGGCGATTTTAACTTGGGATGGAACCCTGCAGAAATTGTAGAACTTGTCAAGCGTGCTGTCAGGTTAGCAAATAGAGATGTCGAGAATTTTGCCTCTCGAAATTCCTCTAATTTCTTAGACAATACCTGGAATTTGATGCCAGAAACCAACCACGAATTGACAAATGTTAATTCCTATACTGTTGCCGGATATCGCAGGTCTCTGCAAAAAATGGAAGGATTTTTGAACTTCCTCAAACCCGAACTGGTTTTCCAGCAGTTTATGCAAGAGCCCGACGATGAAACCTACGCTAACCTGGTTGCCCGAACTCGCAAAAATATCGAAGTTGCTAAACTTTATCTGGGGGTAAAGCTAATTACTATCGCCATTTTAGAAGCTCTTTCCTACCGTTTGGGCCGCGATATTCCGCTTTCAACTATGATGGGAGAATTGCGTACACCAGGATTTAAAACCTCGGTTTTGGAGGATTACTTGCCCAACAGACAGAGCGCCTACCCCTTAGACAGTCAGTTGCAAAGAGAAGTGTTAGACCTGCTAGAAATAGGACGCAATCAAGAATCGCGCTATGATATTAAAAACTCCCCCGTTTCTACGTTTATTATCAAATCTATCGGCTTTGCTGAAACAGAAAACTTTTTGAAGAAAGCTCAAGAGTTTTTTGCAGATCCTACTTCCTCGGAAGAGTTTCTCTCTTACTGCGCTCCTGATGTCATCGAGACCATCTCCTCCGGCGTGATGAAACTCTTTGATAGCAGAAAGACGGCTTTAGGGAAAGTTAAATTAGTTCACCAAACAGTTTCTTAGGATAGGTTGGCATAATCTTAAAACGTTTTCCATCGCATAAACCAGGTTTCTTGATCTCAGCCACAATGTCCGGTTAGTCTGAGATGTTGCACCATTCTCAATAACGGGATATGGGGCCCGTTCCACAAAGAATGAGTTTTCTTGTGGGGAGTAGGGGTTGGGTAGGAGAACCCGCAAAAAAAAAGATTATTAAGAATGGTGCAATATCTCAGTTTAAACCCTAAAAAAGTCCTCTTTAACTGAGATATTGCACTATTCTGAATTAGCCTTTTATGAACAGGCTTTCCCCCCTGTTCCACAAGAAAATCTACTCTTTGTGGAACAGGCCGGAAAGCCTGTTCTTGAGAATGGTGCCAGATATCAGCTTTAAAGGACTTTAGCTATGAGTCAGGGGTTTGAACCCCTGGCGGACTAATTCGCCATCAAATTTTTATTGCGGTGAACCAGCCGTACCCTCTGCGCCGGAGTTGCTATCAGGTACCGCCGTATCTCTAGGATTAGAATCGCTCTGGCTTTCGGTATTAGTTTCGCCGCCGGTACCTGCTCCAGAAGCACCATCATCTTGAGTTGGAGATGGAGTAGCTGAACTCTCAGGTGCTGGAGTTGGTGGAGTGGAATCTGGCTCCGTCTGCGAATTCGGAACCGTAGTATTGGTATTATTTGACGGCGAAGATGGAGACGGCGCTGCTTGTTGAGCGGGTGCATCTTGCTGCTGTGAATTTGGAATTGTAATATTGATATTGGGAGCCGGACTTGGTTGAGAAGTCGGAGTTGCGTTTTGAGCTGGACTTGGTTGAGGAGCAGGCGTAGCCTTTTGAACTGGAGATGGTTGAACCGGAACAACCCTTTCAATGATCGTTTTTTCTCTCTCTATAGTCCGAGTCGGAGCTGGTGTTGCTGAAGGCTGATTCGCTTTCGGTACAACAATCACAGGAGCAGCGGTAGGAGTAGGAGCCTCCTCACCCCGATTGAAGTAATATACACTGCCGAGAACTAAGCCTACCAAAGAAGCAAGAAGAATTCCTAACAGTAACCCGCGACCAGCATTCTCGTTATCGCGGACTTCTTGGACTCCAAGTTGGCGGTGGTTTTCCGCCATTTCACCCTGTACATAACCTTGATGATGAGCTGCTTCTTTAGAAGCCTTCGCAGTTGTACTCGGAACATTTGTAGTGGTTCGCGTTGTACTGACGTGACCGTTAGTTGCATCGGTGTGAACTTCTTCATGAATTTCACGGCTCGAACTATTTTCTTCGTTAGGTTTCATAATTATCTTCGCCACAACTATTCAAAAAATATTTGTCTGTAGGAGATGCTCTGGTTGGAAAACTTGAGCTAAGCTGTTGAGCATTTAAATCACTTATTTTGATTTACTGTCAAGATTCAGGTGTAAGCGTTGGGTGTTGGGTTCATGAGTTTAAATGCTTAACAGCTTTTAGCTTAGGGAGTTTAGAGAACTTTTGGTTTTTCCTTCATATGTATCCAATGTAACTCGTTAAGGTATTAACCAGGCTCTACCCTTAGAGTGATTCCCAAGTCCCCAAAGGCATAGAATTAGCCATACTTCAACAAAGAATATCGGCTAAATGAGTTATTTATAATGCTTACTGTGCAAGCAGATAGCAATCATTGCAGGAGTCGTAAAAAAAATTACGACTCCTGCAATGATTGCTATATTTATAAAGCCAGTTTGTGCTTGAAATGTGTTTAAGTCCGGTTAGATAACCACAATTAAGTTTTTAGTAATAAAGACAAGTTTTTTCTCATCTATCAAGAGAGGATAGTCGTACTCACTACCAAGAAGCTTGATTACGGGAAATTAACCGGACAGGAGCCTTACTAACAACTGAATTTTTTTTATTCTGTTCTTTCAATGATGATGGTCATGTGAGCGACTAATGCACCTATCGCTCCCACTGCTGCAATGACTGGAAATAAGGCGGCACCAATCACTCCACCGACTACTCCCACTGTCAGAGGAACTTCTACCAAGATCCGCCCCTCTTCATTTTTGATAATTATGCGTCGGATATTTCCTTCGTGAATCAGTTCTTTAACTTTAGCAACCAAATCGTCGCCGTTAATTTTCACCTCCTCGACGCTAACTTTTTGCTGAGTATAAGCAGGGGTTTCTAAAGGAGTCGTTTCAAAATTAACCTCAGTAACTTTTTGGGCAGAAACTTTTTCAGATACAGGTATTGATTCGAGTTCTCTTGTCCCGACAGGTTCTTGTTCGCGATCTGTAGGTGTGTCCATTTTTTGTTCTCCTTTTAGGTAAAAGTATTTTTGTATAGAATTATATTTAAATATAACACGCAACTTTTTTTGAATCAATCATTCTTTTGGGTGATCTTGGTGCTGCTGTCGTGATTTTATGAAGGTATGATGATGAAAATTCTCTCACTCTCTCGCTTCTGGGCTTATCCCATCTGTCCCTCTCTCCTTGTGCAGTTTAGTTAACTGTCTGCTTCTGGTCCTCGCGTCGCCCCACCCTTGAAAAACCTCCAATTCAGATAGCCAAAGGATGAGAGCGACTTTCACACTCTCACAGACTCAGACTCAACAGGTGTACCGGTTGAAATAGTGACATTGTACTGAAAGTACGATCGTGCCGCCGTGTATACAATTACCACCTCTAATTCGGGAAACCGCACATGGAAACCGTCGCTTACTTTCCTCAAATGTCATTTCAATTTAGCTCAGTGCGATCGCCCAACCAAACCCCACCCCCGGAGGTTCCTCAAATCAACATCTTAGAGTTTCTAATGAGAATTGCCTAAAATCAAGGGGGAGGAGAAGTAATAATGATCGAAAGATTATCGCAACCAAACCAACTTCCTCAAAGTGAAGTGGAGGTTGGAGAAAAGTCGGGTAAGATACAATTATTTCCTTCTGCTTCCTCTTGATTCTCCGTCTCGGATTTTCCAGCGAGAGAATTTAAATATCAAGTTGGCAGCCAGACGGTACTTTTCTGCAAATTTTTAAGGAACATCAAGCGGATGTGTGGAGCATGAGTTTTAGTTGCGATCGCACAACTTAAGCATCTGCCGGGAAAAATTTCGTCGGTGAAGCTTTGGAGCATCGATGCGGCTAAACTATAAGCTGCCCAACTTGACAAATTGCTCGCCATCGGCTGTCCCTGGCTCGGAGACAACCTACAATACAATCCCCAGGTTGAGTGCGATCGGCAATTTGTGCAAAAAACTGACAATTGAGATTTATTAGCAATTGCCGGAAACCTGTTTTGCCTGAATTTTAAAATCGCGCGATCGGCAGCCGATTTGTCGCTATTCTTGTCTTATTGTAATATAATTTTACGCAAGGGGTAATACGAAATGTACTGCCACAGGTCGCAGATGTTTATCCATCTGAACCAAATTAATGTCATCAAACATTAAAAATAGTTATGACTGTTATATTCGGATTAGTAAAATCTTGGATATATAAAATTTACTACATAGTCAGGTTTCAAAGGGGTGTCTGCTGTTAAATCAATCTAACCTGCAATATCGTTTCGGGGGACACCAGCACGATTTAAGGAAAAAAAATCCTGCTGAATTAACTGGATTCGAGGGAGCAGAGAGAAGTTGATGACTAAGCTATAAAAAGAGTTGAAAAAACCTTCTCAATAGTAGGCAAGACTCCAGCAGCCAACCGCAACTGCCAATTACCAAAGGAGGGAGCAGTGTATGAAACTGACGGGTTGAGTCCCCTAAAATCGCCGCTTGGTTTGCGATCGACTCTACAGGAATTAACCCTGTACGACTTTCTCTTAGAATCTGAGTGTCCGGGGGCCGAAGTTGCTAAAATTTTTCAAGCAAACCCTTTAGTTCCCGGCATCATCATCACTCAGCAAGGAAAGTTTATCGGGATGATTTCGCGGCGGCGTTATTTTGAACACATGAGCCGCCCCTACAGCTTGGAGTTATTTTCTCAACAGCCTTTGTTCATACTCTACCGCTTTACTAAAACTGATATGTTGGTTCTCGATCGCGAAACCTCAATTATGACGGCAGTGCGGCAGTCTTTGGAGCGATCGGCCGAACTAATCCACGAACCAATTGTAGTACAAGTAGAACCAGAAAGTTACAAACTTTTAGACGTACACCAACTGCTTCTTTCTCAGTTGCAAATTCACGAGTTATCAACCGTGGCGATGCGCGAGTCGCAAGCACAATTGAGACATCAAGCCCAACAGCTCGAACTTGCCCTGCTGGAACTTCAGCGCACTCAAACTCAACTAATTCAAACAGAAAAAATGTCTTCTTTGGGGCAGTTAGTAGCAGGAGTAGCTCACGAAATCAACAATCCGATCGGCTTTATTTATAGCAATTTGCACCACGCTAAAGAGTACACGCAATGTTTAATGCGGATGCTCGACATCTACCGACAGCACTGTCCCGAACCCATCGCAGCAATTGAAGCGGAAGCAGAAAAAATCGAACTCGATTATTTGCTAGAAGACTTGCCTAAAGTCTTAAATTCTATGCAGCAAGGTGCAGAAAGAGTGCGCGACATCGTTTTGTCGCTGCGGAATTTTTGCAGATTAGACGAAGCTGAAATGAAGCAGGTCAACATTCACGACGGTATCAACAACACGATTATGCTTTTGCAAAGCCAGCTTAAAGGGAAACCGGGGCAGGAGGCGATCGAAATTCACAAAGAATACAGCGACTTGCCGCTGGTGCAGTGCTATCCCGGACAGCTCAATCAGGTATTTATGAATATTTTACTTAATGCAATTTACGCTCTGGTTGAGTCTAATAAACACGAAAATGTTGATAAAAAAAACGCGAAAAAGTCGCAATCCGGCGAAGAAAAGCAGTCTTGTACAAAAACTCAATTATCACTTTCTCAGTCTACCCGCCTCGTTCCTACGATTCGGATTCGCACCGAGTTAATTGAGAAAAAAAAGGTACTAATTAAAATTTATGACAACGGCCCTGGGATGACAGAAGATGTTCGGAAGCGGTTGTTTGACCCTTTCTTTACTACTAAGCCGGTCGGCCAAGGAACGGGTTTGGGACTGTCGATTAGCTATGAAATTGTTGTCAACCAACACCGCGGCGCATTGAAGTGCTTTTCGGAACCAGGAAAAGGAGCAGAATTTGCGATCGAAATTCCGCTTCAACAGTCTTCCCTAGCACAGATTTTGCCTCGCTTTGCGTGATATAGCAGAAGGAAGTTCGGCAACGGATTCGCTCGACGGATGTAACGGATTTAACTGAGATATTGTACGATTCTTCAGAACAGGCTTTCCGGCCTGTTCCACAAGAAAATTCACTCTTTGTGGAACAGGCCGGAAAGCCTGTTCATAAAAAGCTTATTGAGAAGGGTGCAAGATTTCAGATGTAACGGATGTAACGGATGTCAGGAAGAAGGAAGAAGCAATAAAAGTTAGGGACTCGGCCGTTGAAACCGCTTAAGAGTCAAACTTTCGTCCCTTTTGCTTGAGACTAAAGAATAAAGCCAGTCAGCTACCGCGAATTTTTGCAAACCCACTTCCACAAAGGATGACTCGGCCCCTGTTGGCGAATGCGGCGAACTTGTTGTTCCAAACCCTGTTTTTCCCGCTGGGGCAATCCTCGGACTATATTGCGACTTTGCCAAGTTAGCACTGCTAAAGTCATTCCCAAGCACAAACCCAAACCGAGAGTGGGCCAGCGATGAAAAGATAAACCGTAGCGCACCGCCGCCCAAGTGAAGTGTTCTAACCACAAAGCTATTTCGCGGCGCAAACCCCAAATGCTCAAAGAACCGACGCTAATCCACAGCAATATCACAGTTAACCAGCGGCCGTAAACTGTTAGTTTGTGAAGCCTTTGGACTTCAATTTGAAAAGTTGGGTCAGTAGTCATTTGTTATTTGTTATTGGTCATTTGTCATTGGTTATTGGTTATTGATGATTTATTATTAGTCAGTCAACAGTTAACCGTCAACAGTTAACCGTTAACAGTTAACCGTCAACAGTCAATTAAACTTCCTCTGACTGGTTGATTCCTTCTGCGGGGACGGGGATGGAGTGGCCGGTGCGGCTGCGCCACCAAGCTAGTAGCGTACTGGCAACGAAAATACTCGAATACGAACCAGCAATAAAACCGACAATCAAAGCTAAAGCAAAGTATTTGAGGGTTTCGCCACCAAACAAAAAGATTGAAAACAATGTCAGCAGCGTGGTAAACGTTGTGTTAATTGACCTTCCCAGCGTCTGCATGACAGCATCATCGACAATTTGATCGATCGACTGTCCCGGATTTAGCTTGATTACTTCGCGCACGCGATCGTAAATTACCACTGTATCGTTAACAGAAAAACCGATAAGTGTCAAGAGGGCGACCACAAATAAACTGTCAACTTCCACTCCTTGAACTAAACCCAAAAATGAGAAAACACCAAGCGTGACCAACACGTCGTGAAACACAGCCACAAAAGCAAAAAAGGCATAATCCAACTGAAATCGGAATGTCAGATAAGCAGTAATTCCAGCAAAAGAAAGCAACAAAGCCAGCAAACCCGAAGTAAACAACTGTTTGCCGAGGGTAGGCCCAACCGTATCAATTTGAGTAGATTGAGGAGCAAAAGCGCCTATCTTTTCGCTCAAAGCTGTTTGCAAATTAGTCCGCTGTTCGACATCCAAAGTTTTTGTTCGCAGCGACAAACCCTGCTGTTCTTGGCCGATAACTTGAATGCTGCTGCCAGCTAAACCTTGGGTATCCAGGACTTGGCGGACAGCAGCAAGATCGATGGGTTTACAATTTTCCGGTTTCGTGCAGTCGAGTTCAAATTGCAGCCGAGTGCCGCCGATAAAATCTAAACTGGGGCGCAGTGGTGCGCGGATGTCGGGACGAGTCCAAGAAATCGCCATCGACACTATACCTGCGAGGATTATAGCGGCGGAAATACTCCACCAGAGCGATCGATATTTGATTACACTGAATTTCATAATTTGAAGGAAGAGGGAAGAAGGAAGAGGGAAGAAGGAAGAGGGAAGAAGGAAGAGGGAAGAAGGAAGAGGGAAGAAGGAAGAGGGAAGAAAAACTTCTCCATGTAGGGTGGGCAATGCGTACCTTACCGAGTGCGTACCTTACGTAGTCTGTTAACAGTCAACAGTCAACAGTCAACAGTCAACAGTCAACAGTTAACTATTAGCAGTTTTCGACAAACCGGGACAGAACAACTGAGGTTTCCGCAATGCTGGAAAGCTTAATACTACGAACAGCAGAGTGCGGCTGCAAGTGAGCGCAGTAAACATACTCACTAATACTCCCAATGCCAGAGTTACAGCAAACCCTTTAACTAAACCAGCGCCCAACCAGAACAAAGCAGCACAAGCAATAACTGTTGTGACGTTACCGTCTAAAATGCTGGAAAAAGCGCGGTAAAAACCCGATTCGACCGATCGATAAAGTGATTTCCCTGCCCGCAACTCTTCCCGCGTACGCTCAAAAATCAGCACGTTAGCATCCACGGCCATCCCGATGCTGAGCACAAAACCAGCTATTCCCGGCAGCGTTAATGTCACTCCCAAAAGCACGAAAGCTGCCCAAGTTAACAGAGCATAAATTAACAGCGCAATATTGGCAATTACGCCGGGGAGCCGATAGTAGGCAACCATGAAAATCAAGACTAAAACTAAGCCGCCGATACCTGCGTTAATACTGCTTTGAATGCTGTCTCTACCCAAGCTAGCGCCGATCGTGCGGTTTTCTACAATTTCGACCGGCACGGGCAAAGCGCCACCCCGCAATTGCACTGCTAAATCGTTGGCTTCTTGCGTTGTAAAGTTGCCTTGAATTACGGCACTCCCACCAGTAATTCCTGTTTGGGCAAATTCAACGCCGACGACTGGAGAACTGATCATTCTTTCGTCTAGGAAAATACCGATACTCCGTCCGGTGCCTGCTAAATTTTTAGTGAGTTGGGCAAAGAGTTCGCCTCCTTTGGTATCGAAAACAAGAGCAACGTTCCAGTTGTTCCCAGAGGCCAAGGGTTGAGGTTGAGCGTCTTTGAGGTTTTCGCCGCCGAGGCCGCTGCTTTTGAAGAGTTTGGCGATCGCCTCATTGCTTCTTTTCAAAGCAGCCTGATTTTCTTTAATAGTCGCCTCATTCGGGCTAATTTTCAATTCTGCTTGTTTGACCAGCAATTCCTGCTGCAACTGCCTTTCAATGCCTAATTGTGCTTCTGTTCCGGGCAGTTGTTCCAGAAATTCTAGCTTTGCCGTGCCGCCCAAAACTCGTTCTGCTTGCTGTGGGTCATTTACTCCGGGCAACTGCACGAGAATTTGGTCTTCTCCTACTGTTTGGACTAATGCTTCGGAAACACCCAAACCGTTGACGCGGTTTTCGACAATTCGCCGCACTGCTTCTAACATTCCCTGGTCAATTTTGGGAATTGTGGGGGTAGTTTTTACTTGAATTGTGAGTTGCGACCCTCCTTGCAAGTCTAATCCCAGCCGCGTCGGAATTGTTACTATTACAGTAATAGCGGCGATGATTAAAACAAAAATTAGGGCTAATAGGGAACGTTGTTTTTGCATATTTAATTATTAGTCATTGGTCAGTTGGCAGTTGTCAGTTGGCAGTTGGCGGTTGGCAGATTTTAGTCATCAGTCATCAGTCATCAGTCAACAGTCATCAGTCAACAGTCAACAGTCAACAGTCAACCAATGACTACTGACTAATCACTATTTATACTCGCAAAGCTACCATTTTTTGGACGGCTTCGACAATTTGAGTGGGCTGGACAATGGTCAGTCTTTCCAAATTGCCGTTGTAAGGTGTGGGAATATCTTGTGAAGACAGGCGCAAAACCGGTGCGTCGAGTTCGTCAAAAAATCGATCGCTAATCGAAGCAATGAGTTCGGCACCAATGCCTCCTGTTTTCATGCACTCCTCTACAATGATTACTTTGTGAGTTTTGCGAATGGATTCGCCAATTGTCTCCATGTCCAGGGGTTTGAGAGAAATTAGGTCGATTACTTCTGGATCGTAACCTTCTTTTACCAGGGCGGGCACGGCTTGCATGACGTGGTGCCGCATCCGGGAATAAGTCACGATTGTGACATCTTTGCCCGATCGCACAATTTCTGCTTTGTCCAGCGGCACTAAATATTCTGTTTCTGGCAAATTTTCTTTGAGGTTGTAAAGAAGAACGTGCTCGAAAAACAGAACGGGGTTATCGTCGCGGATGGCTGATTTTAAGAGTCCTTTGGCGTTGTAGGGAGTCGAACAGGCGACTATTTTCAAACCCGGTACAGCTTGGAAATATGCTTCTAACCGCTGGGAGTGTTCCGCGCCGAGTTGCCGGCCCACGCCGCCAGGCCCACGAATTACCATCGGCATTTTGAAGTTGCCGCCGGATGTGTAGCGCAGCATTCCGGCATTATTGGAAATTTGGTTGAAGGCCAGCAGCAAAAAGCCCATGTTCATGCCTTCGATGACCGGCCGGAGTCCCGTCATTGCTGCGCCTACTGCTAGGCCTGTAAAGCTATTTTCGGCGATCGGGGTGTCGAGCACTCTAAGTTCGCCGTATTTGTTGTAGAGGTCTTTGGTGACTTTGTAGGAACCGCCGTATTGACCTACGTCTTCGCCGAGTACGAATACGGCGGAGTCGCGGGCCATTTCTTCGTCTAACGCCTCGCGGAGGGCGTTGAACAATAAGGTTTCTGCCATAGGAGGTTAAGCAATGATTGCAGGAGGGTCAGACTAGAATATTAACCTTTTGGGGGTGTCGATCTAGGAGTCGATCGCAAATTTGACAGTTAAAACCTGAGACTTGGCCAATCTTTATCATAACATTTGTATTATGTCAACGAATATTTAAGTTAAAATAATACTAACTTGCCTGCCCACAGCAGAGGAATATTATGCTCCAGACAAAAACTCAACTCACTCTGGAAGAGTTTCTCTCTCTTCCCGAAGGAGAAGGCGATATTACCTACGAACTTATTGACGAGCAAGCAGTACCGAAAATGTCACCTAAAAAATTTCATTCTCGCCTCACCAGAAGCCTAATAAAACTCCTAGAACAGTGGGGTGAGGAACGGGGAGAAATTGGTGTAGAATGGGCGGTAAAATTAACCCGCCACGGGCGAGACTGGGTGCCAGTACCCGATCTTTTATATGTTTCTTACCAACGCTTATCTCCTGACTGGAATCAAGATGAAGCCTGTCCTGTAGTCCCTGAATTAGTCATAGAAATTATTTCCCCAGAACAAACTTTCGGTCAGTTAGCTGCTAAAGCGAGAGATTATTTAGATGCTAAGCTATTGCGGGTTTGGGTAGTAGATAGCAAGGCGAGAAGCATTACAGTTTTTTACCCCGATGCACCACCGCAGACTTATATGGGAGATACGCTATTAATAGATACACTTTTTGATGGATTAGAATTTACAGCGCAACAGCTATTTCAGATGGCAAAAATACCGCCAAACTTTTAACTAATAGGCTTATTGCATAAATGTTTTATTGTCAAAAAAGCGCAGATTAACGCAGATTAACGCAGATGATTTTAAGAGGGAGGGCGAGTTTTCTTATCTTGTCTAATGACTAATTTCAGCAAAATGTTTTTGCAATAAATCGTGAATAAATCGATAGCGCCGATCGCCCGTTTTTTGCAGTAGCAGGCGATCGGTCGCAGCATCGAGAAAACGCCTATAATCCCAAGGAATGTAGCCGTTCGACCACAGCACCAGGCGCAATATCAAACTTTCAATCCCCGGAATTCCCGGCAAAAAAGCACTAATTACCGCAGCAACAGCACCCGTAATTAATCCCCAAATTGACCCGGAGACTAGGCTGGCAATTAATCCTAAAATCACCCAAATCAGCCCGCCAACCAGCTTAACTCCAAACTGATACTTGCGCCGTTCATCGGCTGTGTGCAGCCAGCTAGACGGTATGCGATCGAGGTAAAATTCTTGAATTCCTTGCTGTTCCATCCTTCTGGCCAACCATCCTAGCCAGTGGCGAATTTGTTCCGGCCGCAGTTCTTTACCTCTGGGATACTGTTTGACTTGCCCGGTCATTTGGTGGCGAATATAGGCAGTTAACAGATATTTGCGCTGTTCTTCTGGAGAAGTTATGCGCTTCCAAGCTTCGATTAAAATATCGTCGTAAGCCAGAGCCATCATGCTCAAAAGCAAGGGAACTTTTGCCAATTTCAACAACTCCGGCTCGTGTTCAATGCTGTACCAAAGTTCGCGGCTTCTGGCTTCTAGCAGATAATTTTGAATTTGAGTTTCTCTTAAAGGTTTCAACAAAACTGCTGCTTGCAGGCGAAATCTAGTTTCGCAGTTTTTGTAAGCTTCAAAACTGCTGCAAGCTACTAAATGTTTGGGTTTAAATTCGCTTTCCACAAACTGATTGATTGCTTGAATGCAGCTATTTTGGCGGTGGGTTTCTACTTCGTCCAAGCCGTCGAGGAGAGGCAGCAATTGTTGTTCGGTCAGCCATTTTTTGCCGACAGCAGGAGAGATGCCGTATTTGAACTGAAGTTGAGCAATTAACCAATCGGCGATCGCCCCAGATTCTGCTTTCCACGATCCGAGTTCAAACAGCACTGGTACAGGCAAACTAGCATCTTTTTGGGCGCGGGAAATTAACACGCGAGCTAATTCTAGCAGCGTCGTAGTTTTGCCTGCACCCGTGGCTCCCAAAATTACCAATTTGCCGCCGGCGCGATCGAACACTTTAGCCATGCTTGCTTTGGGAGGAAGCCGAAAACTCGGACGGTTGCCCGCTTTCACTTCCACATCCCAACAGCGGTTAACACCCGTTGGCGACGAGTCTTGACTGAGGTTAGCCAGTACAGCGGCGTGCAAAGACTGCGCGAGCCCTGCTTGGACTTCCTGCTTCACCTTCTCCAACAATCGATCGCGAGGCGGTTGTAATCTTAGAGGAATCAATTTTGACATTTTATGTACCTCGCGCTGAACGCTTACCTTCGCAAATTGGCGCGCAAATAACCCAGAGCAAGATTACCATCAGTATAGGCGTCCAGTATATATTTACTCAAATTATTGCGACAATTATGGCTCTGAAATTTTATCTAAAAATCCTGACCCTGTGGGCAGCACTAGGTATTTCCACTGTAAATTAACTGGCGATCGCCCCAACTCCCAAACAAAAATTATTAGTACAGATACAGAGAGGGTTTTTTATGTCATTTACGAAGGCTCAAATCATCACAGTAAGCTTAGCAGGAGTGGCAACAGCGGTGGGAGTGGCTGTTGCAACTATACAGTCGGGTGCGATGAAACAATCCGATCTTCCCCTTGCAGAATCCCCGGCATCCACCAGAAACGAGATTGCAGGGCCGACGAACAACCCTGAATCTCGGCAACCAGAACCTCTGCAAGCACAAACCCCGGCTGCAGAATCTCCGAAATCCCCACGCCAACCGGCAAAAACCCCGGCTGTTCAATCCTCGCTAGTTGCAGGAGTCCCTCCACGAAAAGTTGAGCCAGTAGTTGTCACACCCCCAGATTCGGGTTGCAAAATCAGTATGGCTGTAGTCAGCGATCCGAATCCACCGCTAAATGTGCGATCTATCCCGCAAGTAAGGGGCAGCAACGTAGTAGGAAAACTTAAAAATAATACCTTTGTTTCAGTTGCCGAAGAACAAAACGGTTGGCTGCGAATTACCGATCCGCCCGGTTGGATTGCCAAAAACCGCACCGAAAGCAGTTGTTCTAATGTCACCCAGCAGATTAATTTTCTGCCGGGAGGAGATGAGGCGATTGTTAAAGGGCGAATTATCGGCGGCGGCAGCCACTCTTACCGGATTCGCGCCCGAAAAGGTCAAACAATGACTGTTACGAATCGCCAAGAAGTTTTCCCGCAAATTATAACTCCTCGTGGCAAACTTTTAGCTGGAGATCCTTATCAAGGCAATGAAACAGAGTGGACTGGAAAAGTCCCAGTAACAGGCAATTACACATTACAATTAGACTCTAATTTCCGGGGATACGAATACGAATTTTCGGTTAAATTGCGCTAATTTACTTGACATCTGTGGGAACAGGCACTGCCCTGCCCCTACCCGGATCTGCGACTTTTAATCAATAGTATAATTAAGGAATCGTTCCCAGCGAGATATCAAGAATCGCAAATTTCTGCCAATCTTCCGAATCAAAGTGCCACCATTCAGTTGTGATACCGATAAATCCGTGTTTTTTCATCGCATCCTTAAGTAATTGACGATTTTTCCGAGATTCCGCGCTGCCGCCTTGATAATCTCCATGAGCTTTTTCGGTAAAATCATCGTAAGGTGTAGGCATTTCTAATTCTTTGCCAGTGCGATCGACTAAAGTCAAATCAATAGCAGCGCCGCGATTGTGCCGCGAACCTCTAGCAGGATTAGCAACATAGCGCGGATCGGGCCAAGCTTGCCACATTTGCTTAGTCACAGAGAAAGGCCTGTAGCAATCGTAAACTTTCAAACCCAATCCAATTTTTTCCAAATCTGTTTGAACTAGCCCTAACTGTTGAGCAACAGAACTTCTCAAGGCGCATTTCGATATAGGGTAAAGTTTTCGTTTCAAGAAATTGTTAGTAGTGGCGTATCGGATATCGAGGCGAATGTTGGGATTTACGGTGCGGATGTCAACCAGTCGTGCCGAAGGGGGAAGTTGACTCATGAAAATACTTTCAGGTACTACTGAGTTTGGTTCGGCTTGGGTAATTTGCACTTGTGGCGGCTCCTGGGCGCGAATCGACGTTGTATAATTCAGTGTGGTTGTAGATAGTAATATTAGAGCGAATACAAGTAGATATTTTGTAAATCGGTTTAATTTCATAGCTCTGTTAAGTGGATATTTAATAGAGTTTTTACATTTCAGATCTTGGGGAATTTTCGCGCTTTTCGTGTTGTCTGCTAGCCCGCCAGACCGACAGGGGTTGAAACCCCTGTCTCATAGCTAAAGTCCTCTGAAGAGGACTGAAATATTTCTCTAAAACTTTTATTTTATGAGTCTTTCAGTCGGTTTTAACCGACTTTAGCTATGAGACGGGGGTTTAAACCCCCGGCGGACTGTGGGACAAGCGCGAGAACGCTCGCTCTCTTTTCTCTCTGAGTCATTTTTAATTGTTAATTGTCCTCAAATTCCCAAGCGCTGATACACTAAATCTAAGTGCCTCAATTGATACTGCGGATCGAAACAATCATCAATTTCTTTGGTCGTCATCTTAGCTGTTACCCGATCGTCCTTAGCAATTAAATTGTAGAAATTGCCGCCCGGTTTGTTCCAAGCTTCGTGAGCACAAGATTGCACAATTTTGTATGCGTCTTCGCGACTCGTGCCTTTTTCTACTAAGGCTAACATCACGCGCTGGCTGAAAATGACTCCGCCGTAAAGGTTCATGTTTCGCTTCATGTTTTCGGGATAGACTAGCAGGTGTTTTACTAAGTCTGTGGTTTCTACTAACATGAAGTGAGTTACTGTAGAACTGTCGGGCAAAATCATCCGTTCTACGGAACTGTGAGAGATGTCTCGTTCGTGCCAAAGTGCAACGTTTTCTAAGGCTGCGACGGCGTTGGCGCGGACGATTCTCGCCATTCCTGTGAGTCTTTCCGATCGAATCGGGTTGCGTTTGTGGGGCATGGCGGATGAGCCTTTTTGCCCTTTGGAAAAGAATTCTTCGACTTCGAGAACGTCGGTGCGTTGCAGGTTGCGGATTTCTACTGCAAAACGCTCGATCGATGCTGCTAACAGTGCTAAGGTTTGGACGTATTCGGCGTGTCGATCGCGCGAAATGACTTGAGTCGATGCGGTATCCGGTTCGAGTCCGAGGTTTTGACAGGCGATCGCTTCAATTCGCGGGTCAATATTAGCATAGGTTCCGACTGCGCCGGAGATTTTGCCGACTGCAATCGACGATCGCAAATGCACCAATCTTTCACGACTGCGAAAGACTTCTGCCAGCCATCCTGCTAGTTTAAAGCCAAAGGTGATGGGTTCGGCGTGAATTCCGTGCGATCGGCCAACCATGACGGTATTGCGATGCTGTTGAGCCTGATAGCGAATAGCTTGACTCAATTCTTCGACACGTTCTAACAAGATATTGACGCTGGCGACTAATTGCAGCGCCAAAGCAGTATCGAGCACATCGGAACTGGTTAAACCGAGGTGGATGTAGCGTCCGGCATCGCCTACATATTCGTTGACATTTGTCAAGAAGGCGATCATGTCGTGGCGGACTTCGGCTTCAATTTCGAGGACTCGTTTGGGGTCAAAATTAGCCTTAGCTTTGATTTCTTCGACTGCGGCGGCGGGGATGTAGCCGAGTTCGGCTTGAGCTTCGCAGACAGCGATTTCTACTTGCAGCCAGCTTTTGAGTTTGGCAGTTTCAGTCCAGATGTTGCCCATTTCGGGCAAAGTGTAGCGCTCTATCACGGTGGGAGTTGGGGAATGCGATCGTCCTATTGTACCTCTGCGAGGCCTCCGTCTTGAGTCGGGATGGGGAATTTCGGGCGATCGAACTTTCCAGATATGTGACACATCGTCCGTAGACTGATAGTCCGCAGAGACTGAAAATTGGCAGATGAGTCGATCGAAACAGAAGATTCTGCGTGCTTTAGGTCATCTGGTAAAGCAACGCAGGACAGCCTTGGGAATTTCGCAAGAGGAGCTTGGAATGCGGGCTAATTTAGACCGCACCTATATATCTGGAGTCGAACGCGGAGTCAGAAATCCGTCCATCACTGCAATTGCAAGTCTAGCTAGCGGCTTGGGCACAACAGTTTCCAATCTTCTCGAAAATCTAGAAATAGAAGCGGAAAATATAGAGTGAGCAATCAAGATTTAGCAGGAACAATTAAAGCTCAATTAAAACAAGACTCAACTCAATTCAGAGTCTTTAATCTCCTCTCAGACCAAAAATGGCACTGTCGGGAGTGCGAAGGCAAACAGATAGCCTCAGCTCAATATGCTGGCGGTGGCGGAATTCAGGGATTGCAGCGCGGAACAAGGAAGCGCCCCGGTCTGGTTATTGTAACAGAAAAGAGATACTGTCAAACTTGTCAGGCAACACGTTTGGGCGATTTGTGGACAGGAGAAATTAAATCAGCAAATTCTGCTGCTAACATACCCGCTTCTCTGGTAAAAAAAATTCTCGAAGTTTACTTTTATACAGATGTAATCGAACAGAGAAAACGAGCAGCTCATGAGTTAGTAATTGACCATAGATTCCCAATGGAGCGTTGGGGAGATAATGAGCCACCACACCTGGCATCTATGAGCGAATCTGAAATCAAGGCAAAGTTTCAGTTGCTCAAAAAAGATGCTTCAGGCAATCACAATCTTCTAAAATCTCGAAGTTGCGAACGCTGCATCAAAACAGGGAAAAGAGGCACACCTTTCGGAATCAAGTTTTGGTATGAAAGAGGCGAAGACTGGCTTTCCATACATCAGCGCGGCGCTGAGGCTGAGGAAGGCTGCACAGGATGTGGCTGGTATGATTTTGAAACTTGGAGAAATGCTCTCAATCAAAAACTAGCTGAATCTGTTCGAGAGGTTTAACAGTAACTAAGCTAGGTTTGTTAAGTGCAATATCAGCCAAATATGGAATAAGTGCAAAGCCGATACACTCTGCTAAACGGGGCGGCACGGCATTTCCAATTTGCCACATAGCCTTTTTCATTGAACCTTCAAAAATAAAGGAATCCGGGAAAGTTTGCAATCTAGCCATTTCACGAGCTGAAATAACGCGGTTGAGATAAGGATGAATATGAGTGCCGCCGTGATTTTCTTTAACAGTCATACTCGGTTTTCCCGGATACTGTCGCTTGAAAGCATCGGCGTAGCTTTCATACAAAGAACCGCCTGGTGGAACTTGAGCAAGTCTTTCCATGTACTCAACAGAATGACGAGTCCATTCGTGGTTAATTTCCGGTAGGCGAGTATACTCTGGTAAATCATCAATTGCTGACTCAATCGCTTTGTATTGTTCGGGTAACAATTGCGGCTTCGGATAGGGATTTGGCATCCCGAATCTATTGGCAATAAAAATGGCTCGCGGGCGGATTTGCGGGACTCCATAGGCGGCTGATTCCAGAACAGCAACGGACATATGGGGATAGCCAATTTCCTGAAAAGCCTCGCAAATGGCTTGCTTAACAGCTCCTTTTTGTATAGTCAATATTCCGGGTACGTTTTCCATGACAACATACCAAGGACGTATTTCAGAGACAACGCGGACAAACTCTCTAAATAAGCGATTTCGAGGGTCGTTGGGGTCGCGTTTTCCTGCAACTGAGAAGCCTTGACACGGCGGCCCGCCTACAACAACATGAACTTCTGGCGAACCAATTTCAGCGAGCAACTTTTGGGGATTTAAGTTTTTTATATCGTCGCACAAGTGATGGCAATCGGGAAAGTTTTTTGTATGAGTTGCCGAGGCGATCGCATTAATTTCAACACTTGCTACTGGTCGAAAACCTGCTTGCAATAAACCTTGGGTCATGCCGCCCGCACCGCAAAAAAGATCTACAAATGTATAGTCTGATTTTGGGAGTGACTGAGATTCAATATCAATGAATATCTTGTAGGGGTCGCAGTCATTTGCTTCTAGTTCGCGTTGGATGCGTTCGTAACGCCCTAATTTTGCTTTCTTCTGCTTTTTGGCAGGAATTAATTCTTCCTCGTTTGAGAACAAAGACAGTTGTATTGCTTCCATTTTATATTTGTTTACTGCGTTCTATCTGATGTTGCCCACTTGGGGCAGGGTGTAGGACTCGATCGCCCTTGGAGTCGGAGAGTGCGATCGTCTCACATATTGCACCATTCTCGCTTAACAGGCCCGACGACCTGTTCCACGAGTGAATTTTCTTGTGGGGTGGGCCCCAGAACCCGCCCATCAAAGGCTTATTGAGAATGGTGCAATATGTCAGTTGTCAGGCAGTATTCTCCTAAAAACCCGGTTTCTGAGTACCCGCGCCTCGATTTTCAGCTTTTAGAGAGATGTAAAAACTCGCCCGATCGCTACACAATTAACTAGGAACTCAGCAATTTTGGAGAAGAGGTGAATTGAAATTCGTTTCCGACCCGCAAATAAAAGTCAAAATCCGCAAAATGAACGAGCGGGTGCGGTGGCAAGAACAGTCGATCGTCGATCGGGGAATCGACCAAACTCGGATGGTTTTGGAATCTCCAACCACCGACTCTCCAGAGTTTTCGTTTTTAGTCGTAGGCGACAGCGGCACGGGCAATCACCGCGGCCACAATCCCCAGCGGCAGATTGCCGAACAAATGCTCTCGGAGCGCGAAACCTGCCGTTTCGTCCTCCACACCGGCGATGTAGTTTATCTCGTAGGTTCCAGCGAATATTACTTGCAAAACTTTATTCGCCCCTACCGAGAATTTATAGTCGGGGGGGAGGAGCCATCTCGGATTGCTTACGATCGCATGGTGTTTAACTTTCCGTTTTTGCCCGTACCGGGAAACCACGACTATTACGACTTGCCCATAGTCTACGGCATTCTGTCGGCGACAGCTTTGCCGCTGCGCCGGCTGTTGGGTTCCAAGTTGGATCTCGATGTCGGCTGGCACGGTTCCGATCGCGGAAATACCTACGCCAAAGCCTTTCTCGACTACCTCAAAGCTCACAAAATGCCGGGAGAGCTCGATCGCCACCTAGACGCCCACTACACCGCCAGCACCAGCACAGGCCGCTGCATCCGCTACCAACCCGGACGCTTTACCCGCTTACCCAACCGCTACTACACCTTCCGCAGCGGCGGCATCGACTTCTTCGCCCTCGACTCCAACACCTTCAACGAGCCCTTACCGATCCCGAAAACCAAACAGGGCGACATTCGCCGCCAGAATTTGGAACTAGATCGCCAGAGATTGGAGCAAGAAAAATCGGCAATGCTCGAAATGTGCGATCGGCTCAACCCCGAAATTCCCGAGGAAGCCGAACAGCTAGACGACTTGGGCGCCAAGTTAGAGCAAGTTGACGAAATGTTGATGGATATTGACAAACAACTGTCGCCCCACCAAACAGCCGCCACGGACGTTGAACAGCTCGAATGGCTGAAAAAAAGGCTGATTAACTCTTGGCGCGATTCCGAGGTGCGGGGGCGGGTAATTTACCTGCACCATCCCCCCTACGTGACTGAGGCGACAAAGTGGAATCAAGCTCAAACTTTGGCGGTTCGGTTGCGATTGCGCGAGGTGCTCGACGGGGTGGCCGATGCTGTTGGGGATGTGGCGCGGGGTCGTCCGCTAGTAGATTTGGTGCTGACTGGCCACGCTCACTGTTTGGAATACCTGCGGACTGGGAATACCGGACACGGCGACTCTGGGATTAATTGGATTATCTGCGGGGGAAGCGGCCACAGTCTCCGCCGCCAGCGCCCGGAAGGGCCTATGTTGCAGGAACCATTGAGTCCAGAAGCCGATCGCTTGGCGCGTGACGGCGGGCGATCGCAAAAAGCCGATCGGCGGATAGCGGAATCTTTGCTATTTGTCGGCCGCAGCGGTCAAGGTTCCCACAAACGCCGTCCTTATTCGTGTTTGCGGATTGATGTTCTCGACGGGTGTCCCCCCAAGTTCCGCATCCGACCTATGGTTGTCGAACGATTTGAGGGGAAATGGCAGGAGATCTCGATCGAACCTTTTGTGATTTAACTTTCGTTTTTCTGTAAGTCTTGATCGCCCTTAAAAAGGTGGACTTTGACCGATTCCGGTTCCCCCTTTTTTAAGGCTAGGGGGGATCGAGAGCGGAATGCTCGCACAAAATACTTGTATCAATTTAATTCAGGAGAAAAATTCAATGATTGCTAACTTAACCGCAACGGGCTGGGAAATTATTTACCACCGCGCCCATGCTTTGCTCGCCGCCCAACTTGGCGGACAGTGGAAGCGCTCGAAATCTCCGCTTCGCTTGTACGAAACCATAGCGGCTATTTCGCATCACGATGATTTGGAGAAAGAGTGGGAAGAAAATATTTTAACTGAAGCGGGCGCGCCCTTTGATTTTACCTTGCAGACGGAAACTTCTCTGCCGAAAATTAAAGCCATGACCGAGAATTCCCTATATCGCGGTAGGTGGGTAGCAATGCTGATTTCTATGCACATGAGCTATCTCAATGAAGGAAAGCGGGGAGAGTCGAAGGAACTCGACGAATTTTTGGACGAACAACTGGAAAATCAAAAAAAATGGCAAAAAGAGTTGAATATTTCTGAGGAAGATGCTAAGGCAGCTTATGCTTTTTTCCAGTGGTGCGATCGGCTATCATTAATTCTTTGCAGCCGCGAGTTACCCGCCGGAGAGCGAGCTTTAGAAATTAGTGTCGGCCCGGACGGTAAGCGCTACGATATTGTACAGCACAGCAACGAACTCGTGACTGTAACTCCTTGGCCTTTTGAAGAAGATAAGTTTACGGTGAACGTCGAAGCGTGTCTTTTGGATAAAGTCAAGTTCGACAGCAACAAGGAAATCAAGGAAGCGTTGCACAAAGCTCCCCGCGAAGTCTTAGAGTGGACTTTTGTCAAGTCTTAACTAAACCTTTGAAAAATAGGTGAGGATTGTTATCGAAGTTTAGCGGGCATGGCATTTGTGTTAACTTAATGTTAAAACCATGTCTAAATCAGGGTTATAGTTGAGTCTTGCTCCCCCTTAACTCCCCTTAATAAGGGGGGGATAAGAACAGTCAAAATGGGTCTTATTAAGGGGGATGCGATGGCGATCGAAACTTGGATACAAACGAAACGAAAAAATCTAGAGTTTCAGTTCAGCCATTACCCATTACCTATTACCTATTATCAACTATGAAACGTTCAGCTTGCCTAATTTTCAATCCCGTCGCCGGTAACAGCGACCCCGACCAAGACTTAGCTAGAATTCGGGAACTTTTAGAGCCTTTTATTGACTTAGACATTCGGCTGACAACCCCCGAATTAGACGCCGACCAAATCGCCCGCGAAGCAGTTGATAGAGGAGTTGAGGAAATTATTGCTTGCGGGGGCGACGGCACATTATCAGCAGTTGCTGGGGCGGTTGTCGGCACAAATATTCCTTTAGGAATTATTTCGCGGGGAACGGCTAATGCTTTTGCTAATGCTTTAGATATTCCCAATACAATTGAAACCGCTTGCGCCACTATTTTTGGAGGGTTGACACGGGTGGTGGATGCGGCGATTTGCAACGGGGAAATGCCGATGGTTTTGTTAGCTGGAGTGGGTTTTGAGGCAGAAACCGTCGAATTAGCAGATCGCGAAATGAAGAATCGCTGGGGAATGCTGGCTTACATTCTTTCAGGAATTAAACAGTTAAACAATTTAGAAAGATTTGAAGCGGAAATCGAAACCGAAGATAGAATAATCAGCCTTACTGCTGTGGCCGTCACCGTGGCAAATGCAGCGCCGCCTACTTCGATTTTAGCTCAAGGCCCGGCGGGGATTGTTTTTGATGACGGCTTGCTGGACGTGACGCTGGTTGCGCCTCAGAATAAAGCAGGGGCGATCGCAGCTTCTTATCACCTATTGCAAACAGCTTTGAGCGGCAATCCTACGGATCGCGACGACATCGGTTATTTGCGGGCAAAAAAAGTAACAATTAGTGCCGATCCGCCTCAAAAAGTGGTTGTAGACGGGGAAATCATCGGCATGACTCCGGTTTCTTTTGAGTGCGTTCCGGGAGGTTTAACTATTTTTGTACCGCGAATTGAAGAAGAGCCAGTGGTAGAAAAACTCACTGGTTTAGCGGACATCGAAATTACATTGAAACCCGTAACTTAAAATTTTTAGCTACACAAACAAAAAGAAAGACCGCGCGGGCGGTCTTTCTTTTTTAGGCGTCTAAAATTTGGCGAATGCGACGCTCCAAACGTTCGAGATCGAGTCCGCCTTCATCGCGGCTGATGCGGCGCACGGTGACGTTAACATTGCTCAAATCTGCCAGCAAATCTTGGAGGATTTCTTGTTGCTGCCGAGCTTGAGTTATTTCGCGTGGTTCCTGCACCAAATCACGAACAATTGTATCTTCGGCGCGTGAAGCAACGATCGGGTCTGCTTCGCCGTCTACGTGTACGAAAGTGCGCCGACCAGGCCCCCGTTCTTCTTCAATTGGTATTACTGCTGTTACTCGATCGGAGCGTACATATTTGCCAAACCCCAGGTGGACTAAGACAGAAGATTGTATTTTCATAGATAGCAACTTTTATTTGTTAGTTATCTATATTTTAACTTTTGCACTATGATATAACAACTAATATCCGAGCTATTTACACTACAATATGTGTCGGTATTTTCTATATTTAATCGTTGTCAATTTTACTAAAAAATGCTAACTTAATTAACTGGATATAACTTACAAGCCGTGGGTCAGAAACCGGGTTTTTTACGAAAATACTTCGCTCCTACCAGCAGATTCGGTAAAAAACCGGTTTCTTTGGTCGGAGCGCGTAAATCCTGTTAACATAAAATTAGAGCAGTTTGCGATACGCAGCGCATTTCAGGGACACAGCCTACCGATTCTAGATTTGAGCATTACTTCCACGGAAAAACAGGAAAGCCTAAATCATGCTAATTAGTCTCGACTTAGTTATCAGCCTCCTGACGACAATTCCCTTCGGCACCATCAAAGACAAGTTTCAGCGCAATGAAAGTGTCATCAAAATCTTAAAAAGATTTAACCTCGACCCCGATGCTCCGCCCGCAGATTTTAGCGGAGTTTATGTTTATACTTTAGTAGAGTACGGCGCTGGCAAACCCAAGCAGATTTTAGAACTGTTTCGCCAAAAAGAGATTGAATCAGCATTTCGCAAAGCTTTCGAGTCCGATAGCCCAGCCATTTTAATTCAAGCAGGCGATGAATATCTGAATAAGAGTGCTTTAGGCAAAGAAATTCGAGATTTAGGCATTGACCCCAGACGGGAATTCATGGCATTTGCCGCCGTGTTTATGGAAGTAGCAAAGCGGACGCGGACGCTGGGAGATGTGATGATGGGAAATTCGATCGCCTCTTTGCAAAAACGCCTATCTATGGTAATGGATCGCATCGAACGCCTCCCCACTATCGAAGGAATTCGCACCGAGTTTGCACGACTGGAAGCTGAAGATTATCCCGCACTTCCCGCCGCAGCATCAACTAATATTCAAAAGTCTCAAGCTTTTATTTTATCACAACAAGTTCGCGGGTGGTTTGAAACATTAAGTTATAAGTTTGAAACCTATCAAATCTCGGAAGATAACTATTTTGAATGGATTATCAATGTCCCCGTCAGACGCAATCGGTACGATCGCATTTTAGTGCGCGGAATTGCCGGAGAAGCGGGACTCAGGGATATCTCAGCTTTGCGCGAGTCGGTAGAAAGACAGCGCACCGATGAAGGGTGGTTAGTCACAGCCCGCCGCATCAGTCGCGCCGCGCGGGATGAGATAGAGAAAGCCGAAAATCGTAATTTAGCTTGTTATACTTTCGATGAATTGCTCGACCAAGATGCCGATTTTACCGCTTATCTGGATTGGCTAGAAAAAGAAATAACCAGCCGAGAAATTGATACCAAATATGTGCCGCTAGCCTGTACGAAAGAAGAAATTGATCCCGATACTCACCGCAAGATAGGCGTGAGTCATTATGACGGGCGAGATGGCTGGATCGAAGGTTATATTGACCTGTGGTTAGAAGACCCAGTAAAAGAACATATTTCAGTTTTAGGAGAATTTGGAACCGGGAAAACTTGGTTTGCGATGCACTATGCTTGGATGGCGCTACAACGCTACCGAGATGCTCAAAAGCGCGGCTTAGAACGTCCGCGTTTGCCGTTAGTAATTCCTTTGCGAGATTACGCCAAAGCAGTGAGTGTCGAGTCGCTATTTTCCGAGTTTTTCTTTCGGAAGCACGAGATACCTTTGGCGGGTTATTCTGCCTTTGAACAACTCAATCGCATGGGCAAGTTTCTGTTGATTTTCGATGGTTTTGATGAAATGGCCGCTAAGTGCGATCGGCAAGAAACCATCAACAACTTCTGGGAACTAGCAAAAGCCGTGGTTCCTGGCGCAAAAGTCATCCTCACTTGCCGTACCGAACACTTTCCTGAAGGCAAGGAAGGACGGGCATTGTTCAATGCAGAACTGCAAGCATCAACAACCATTCTAACAGGCGAAACTCCCCAATTTGAAGTCTTAGAATTAGAGAAATTTAACGACGAGCAAATTGGGCAAGCGCTGTCATTTCAAACAGAAGCGGCGACTGTCGAAAAAGTGATGGGAAACCCGCAGTTATTGGATTTAGCGCGTCGCCCGGTGATGACCGAGTTAATTTTGGAAGCATTGCCCGATATTGAAGCTGGAAAACCCGTGGATATGTCGCGAATCTATCTGTATGCGGTGCGGCGGAAAATAGAGAGAGATATCAAAGCAGAACGGACTTTTACTTCTTTGGCAGATAAGCTTTACTTTTTGTGCGAGTTATCGTGGGAAATGCTGTCAACCAACCAAATGAGCCTGAATTATCGCGGTTTTCCCGATCGCATTCGCAGCTTGTTTGGTTCAGTGGTGCAAGAGGAAAAAGACTTAGACCACTGGCACTACGACATGATGGGTCAAACGATGCTCATCCGCAATGCTGATGGGGATTATACTCCGGCGCACCGTTCGTTATTAGAGTTTTTTGTCGCTTATAAATTTGCAGCGGAATTGGGAGTTTTGGCCGCAGATTTTACCGAATTAGTGGCGCCTGAACAGTCTTGTGTAAATCCTGATGCAGAACCTCGATCGTACACTTGGTCTAATTATTGTCGGCTGCAAGCCCAGAAGAGAAATAATGGTGAGCTTATTGCGCCTTTGAAAGGATTTGCGGCGGAAGATTTAGGACAACTCCGTCAGAGTTTCGGACACGCGCCGCTGACAAAAGCAGTGATGGATTTGTTGTTACCAATGGTAGGGGCGGTGTCCTCGTGCCGGCCCTGCCTCGATGTAGCGGCAGCTACGGAGGAATTATTGGAAATTCTGGAAGCAACGCGGGGAAAAACTGAAAGTGAGGTAGGTTATGTGGGAGGGAATGCGGCGACGCTGTTGGTGAAAATCGATCGCACTGCGTTAGAAACAAAAGACCTTTCTCGTGCAGTTATTTTAGGTGCTGATTTGACAAATGCTAGCTTGCGTCGTGTCAATTTTGCTGAAGCGAATTTGGCTAATTCAGCTTTTACTAAAATGTTCGCTAGTGTTCGGTCAGTAATATTTAGTCCTGATGGCAAACTGTTAGCTACAGGTGATAGCGATGGCGTAGTTCGCTTGTGGGAAGCTAGCAGTGGCAGAGAAATATTGACCTGTAAAGGACATACCAACGTGGTGGAGTCAGTGGCCTTCAGTCCTGACGGTGAGATACTCGCTAGCGCGAGTTATGACAAAATAATCAAGTTATGGGATGTCCAGACGGGTGAATGTTTAAAAGTGTTGCAGGGACATACCGAATCAGTAATGTTTGTCACCTTCAATCCTGATGGAAATATACTTGCTAGTGGGAGTTTCGATCGCACGGTAAGGTTATGGGATATCCGCACGGGTGAATGCTGCAAAATTTTGCAAGACCATACTAAAGTTGTATTTTCAATTGCTTTCCATCCTGCTGGTGAGATGCTTGCCAGTGGCAGCGGCGACAAAACAGTGAGGCTATGGAATATCGGTACTGGTGAATGTCTCAAAACTTTGCAAGGTCATACTAAAAATGTGTTTTCAGTGGCTTTCAATTCTGCTGGTGAGATGCTGGCTAGTGGCAGCGCCGACAAAACAGTGAGGCTGTGGAATATCGGTAGCGGTGAATGTCTTAAAACTTTGGAGGGACATTTGGATCAAGTACGGTCTATCGCCTTTAGTTCTTCCGGGGAAATACTCGCAAGTGGAAGTTTCGATCGCACAGCAAAACTGTGGGATATCAACAGCGGTGAATGCTTGAATACTTTGCAAGGGCATAACGATCGAGTAGGGTCAGTCGCCTTCAGTCCAAACGGTGAAATACTTGTTAGTGGTAGTTATGATAAAACGCTGAGGCTGTGGGATATCAACAGCGGTGAATGCTTGAATACGCTGCAAGGGCATAGCAATCAAGTAAGGTCGATCGCCTTCAGTCCAAACGGTGAAATGTTTGCCAGCGGCGATGACGAAAAAACAGTCAAGCTGTGGGATGTCAGCAGCGGTAAGTGCCTCCAAATCTTGCACGGACATCTCGATCGGGTACATTTAGTTGCCTTCCATCCAAACGGTGAAATACTTGCTAGCGGAAGTTATGACCAAACGCTGAGGCTGTGGGATATCCGCAGTGGTGAATGCCTCCATATTTTGCTAGAGAGTGGAAAAGAAGTACGCTCAATCGCCTTCAGTCCTTCGGGTGAAATACTTGCGAGTGCAGGTTATAAACAAACGGTGAGGTTGTGGGATATCGGTACTGGCGAATGCCTCAAAACGTTGCACGGGCATAACAATTCTGTACACTCGGCTGCTTTCAGTCCTTTGGGCGAGATATTTGCCAGTGCAAGTTTTGACGGAACGGTGAGGTTGTGCGATATCCATACTGGTGAATGCCTCCAAATCTTACATGGGCATACGGGTTGGGTTCGCGCGATCGCCTTTAGCCAAAACGGTGAAATACTTGCCAGTGGAAGTGTCGATCGAACAATAAGACTATGGGATATCCATACTGGTGAATGTCTCCAAATCTTGCAGGGGCATACTGATTGGATACGTTCAGTTGCCTTTAGTTATTCTGGTGAAATAGTTGTTAGTGGAAGTGTCGATCTAACGGTAAGATTATGGGATATCCGTACTGGTGAATGTCTAAAAATTTTGCAATGTCATACCAGTAGAATTAACTCAGTTGCCTCCAGTTCAGATGGGAAAATTATTGCTGCTTGCAGTCGGGATGGCACAATTATACTTTGGGATGTTGAGACGGGTGAGTGCCTCAAAATACTGAAAAGTGACAGACCGTATGAACACATGAATATCAAGGGTGTTACGGGTTTAACGGAAGTTGAAAAAGCCACGCTCAAAGCTTTAGGGGCTGTTGAAAATTAATCATCGCCAAGGAGGAAATATGCAATCAGCAATACGGATTACAACCAAAGTTCTTGCAGGAAATAAACTTGAAATTCAAGTGCCACCTGGTTCTGTTGGCGAAGAGGTTGAAGTTTTTGTGATCATACCAGAAAAGGCTCAAGGCGGGCGGCGTAAAGTGTTGGAATTGCTTACAGAAATCCGCAGCCGTCATGTCTCCAGAACTGTTGAAGAAATTGACCGGGAACTAGAAGAAGAAAGAAACTCATGGGACAACTAAACCTACCATCCTCTGCTACAATTTACTTGGATACACAAGTCATTATTTACACCGTTGAAGCCAACCAGAATTACTATTCGGTTCTTCTACCCTTGTGGCTGAAGTTTCAAGCAGGTGAAATTGAACTGATGACCAGTGAATTGACGTTGCTGGAAACCTTAGTTTTCCCTCTAAAAAATGCTAACACTATCTTAGTCAGTGACTACGAACAACTTTTATTGTCCTCAGATATACAGCTAGTTCCCATCACTCAATCTGTACTGAGAACAGCAGCTAATTTAAGGGCTAACACCAATCTCAAAACCCCTGATGCTATTCATGCTGCGACAGCCATCACTGAAGGCTGTACGCTGTTTCTCACCAATGACAATGGATTTCGTAATGTTCCAAATCTATCTGTTGTCATCCTGAGTGATGTTTTGGCATCATAATCATAGGCGATCGCATTCCCAAAAGAATGCTATTCTTCCCTTTGGATATATCTGAAAACCTGTTCAACTGTCAGGTTGAGTTCGGGGAAGGCAGATGACAAAATACGATTTCTGATAGGACTTACCAACGGGTGGTCAGAAACCGGGTTTTTTACGAGAATACTTCGTTGAGGCCAGCAGAGGCGGCCAAAAACCCGGTTTCTAAGGTAGCCTACTGACTAAACTGTTGAGCGTAGTAGCCAGCATAGCGAGATCCCTTTTCCAGCAACTCCTCGTGCGTCCCAGATTCCACAATTCTGCCTTTTTCCAAAACTAAAATGCGATCGGCTCTCCGCACAGTAGCCAAGCGGTGAGCGATAATAAACACAGTGCGATCGCGCATCAATCTTTCCAGCGCCTCCTGCACTAAACCTTCGGATTCCGAATCCAGCGCCGATGTCGCTTCATCCAAAATCAATATTCTCGGATCAAGCAAAACTGCACGGGCGATCGCAATTCTTTGTTTTTGTCCCCCAGATAAATTTACACCCCTTTCTCCTACCCAAGTTTGATAACCGTCGGGAAACTCACTAATGAATTGATGAGCATTAGCAATCTCCGCAGCTTTTTGCACATCTTTCAGTTCATAATAAGATCGCCCAAAAGCAATATTTTGAGCAATTGTACCCGAAAATAAAATAGTTTCTTGTGGCACAATGCCGATTTGCCGACGCAGCGTATTTAAGGTCACATCTTGAATATCAATCCCATCAATTAAAATTTGTCCCGCTTGCGGATCGTAAAATCTCGGTAACAAGTTTACTAAAGTAGTTTTACCCGCACCGGATGCACCCACGAGAGCAATCATTTCTCCGGGAAGCACCAACAAACTCATGTTTTGCAGAATTGGTGTCTCTGAGTTATAGGCAAAATTAATATTGCGGTATTCGACTTTTCCGGTAACGTGGGGCAGTTCAATTGCACCCGATTTTTCGACTACAGCGGGTTCAATTGCTAATAGTTCAAAAATGCGATCGCTAGAAGCTTCTCCCTGCTTAAAATCCCCGTAATTAGCAGTTGTAATAGCGATGGGGTCAATTAAAAGTGCCACCCCTGCGATATAACTGATAAATTGAGTACCTGTGAGGTTTCCTTGAGAAATTTGCCAACCTCCCAGGAAAAAGAGCAAAATCACGCTCATCGCTTCCAGAAAGCCAACTACAACGAACTGAAGTGCTTTTATTCTTTCTGACAAATACTTAGCGCGGCGGTTTTGTTCTGCTTCTTCTGCAAAGCGCGCAATTTCGTAGTCTTCAGCCACAAATGCTTTGATTAAACGAATGCCACTGAATACTTCTGTCAGCAAAGCGGATAAATCAGAAATGCGATTTTGACTTTGGCGCGAGTAACTCAGCAGTCTTTCGCCAAACCAGCCAATTAAGATAGCCATCAGCGGTGCAATAATTAATGCACCTAAAGTTAATTGCCAGTTGAGATAAATCATATATCCCAGAACCGCAATTAGCTGCAAAACACAAGGAATAAACTGATGAAAAAATTTATTTACGACTTCGCCAATGCGGTCAATATCTTCGGTGAGGCGGTAGGATAAGTCTCCGGTTTTGGCAGTTTCAAAGTAGCCGATATTGAGTTTTTGCAGGTGGGAGTAGACTTTTTTGCGGATTTCTAAAGCAATAGTCAAAGCAGCTTTTGCCATCAGCGTATCTTGACCGTACTGGGCTGTACCGCGAATTAGAAAGATAATGGCGCTGAGTGCAGCAATTTGAGCGAACCCTTGTAAATCTCCTTTGCCTATAAATTTTGCTGTTTCGCCAACTAGCCACGCTATAATCGGCCAAAATATGGTAAATACTACGGTACAAGCTAATGCTTTACCGATGGTTTGTTTTTGGGGACGGAGGTAGGGTAAGATTTGCCAGTATGTCGATCGAGTTTTCAAGATATTTTGCCCTCGCAAATTCTGTTTTTGGGGATCTCTGCAAGAATATTCAAACTTCGATCCTCCCTAACCCCCCTTCATAAGGGGGGGACAAGATTATTATTCAAAGTCCCCCTTTTGAAGGGGGATTTAGGGGGATCTCTGCGTAAGTCATAGAGATATCTGAGCCAAAACATGATAACAGCGATCGGACAAATCTCAACAATCATTCTTCACCGAAAGCATCCGGGATACAAAGCCCCCGGATTCATCCGTGGGTTAACTGTCCAATTCTTCAATCTAAAATCTAAAATCTAAAATCTAAAATCATTCTTGACCGTCGGCATGAGTAGCCTGTACTTTAGCCCCCGCGACAACTTCGCCCCGAAAGGCGGCTGACTGTCCGGGTGCAAGAGTAACTGGTTCAGCGTAGATAAATCCGTTGTCAATTAAATTGCCTGACTCGTCCAAAACTTCATAATTGACTTTGACATTCTTGATTATTTTGCAGCCTTGATTAAGGACTTGACCGCTGAAAAAGTTGCCGTCATAATTAGTCGCCGCAATAGACACTTTCGCAGCAATGTTGGAACCGGGAATGCAAGTTTGGGAATTTCCTAAAGAGGGCTGTTTCTCGCATAACTTGCCTAAGTCTACTGTTTGGCCGTCGGGGGTTTTCATGTAGCAAAACGGCTCATCAATTTCGGAGTTTTGGGCAATTGTATTTGTAGCGTATGCTATCAAAGGGCTAGCTGATATCGGGGACATTAGTAAACTAGAGAAAGCTACTGTTAAATGTAAATAAATCATGCTTTTTTAGGCAAGTTAGGAAATTAATTGCTACAATACAATACAGCTAAAATTTAGGCTAGCATATCTATATTTAGGGGTCGTCGCACTCACGCTGCATAGTGCTATGATAAGACATCAAACTTTAGAAAGTAAAGTAAAGTCATTGTCGTTACTCAAGATAACCCACGACAAAAAATGTTAGAACTGATTGTGGTGTTCTTGAGCAGGAAAGGAGAGCACTTGACCTCATCCCACGTTCTCAAAATTGTAGCGACTGCCGGCAAGCGGGCCGAGGTTGAGGGGAAAGTTTCGCCGCACTGGCTAAGGCATTCTCCCGCCAGTCAAGCATTGAATAGGGGCGTGCCCATCCACTTGGTGCAAGCAACATTGGGACACAGCTAAATTGAGACGACGGGTCGCTATCTTCACGCGAACCCTGCTGATAGTAGCGGGTTGCATCTGCTGGTTTAGGACTAGGGCAGCAGAACTATAACTGCTTTCTCCACTACATCTTTTACAACAGGGCCATCGCTATCAGTATATAGCAATCCTAAATGATTTGCGTAATTATTGTAGGGGCAATCCCCCCGTGGTTGCCCCGATAGATAGGGGGTAGGCACTCTTAGCACTACCCCTACAAATTTATCTGATTGATTTAGGATTGCTATACTGCGTTGGAGTCTTCATCAACTGCTTTCAAGTGATGTCAATGCTATGGCAACACGCTATTGAAAAACTCCTAAAAGGGAAGTGATGGACGGGTACGGTCAAAAGTTATTCTGTTCTACCCGATCGCACGCCTGGAATTTTGAGGCGGATACGGTAAAGACCATTACTTGCAGTGGGGCAATTGCATTTTTCAAGTAAACTCGGCGAGATCGGGGCTGTAATCTTTAGCCGATATCAGATGCCAATTGGTATTACCAACTAGCCTTAAGACCTGCTCGTGATACTGTACCAAAGTCGGACGGTGACCGACACTGATAAAGGCAGTTCCTGTTTCTTTGAGCAACTGATAGAGCCGTCTCTCGTTAGCCACATCCAATGCACTCGTTGATTCATCCAAAATAGCGTAGCGAGGTTTAGTCAGCAGTAGGCGTGCAAATGCTAACCGTTGTTGTTCTCCTAGTGACAAAACATCAGCCCATTCCAATTCCACATCAAATCCACCTACCCGTTCTGGCAAATGGGAAAGATTGACTTGTGCGAGTATTTCGTGCAGTTGTTCATCAGTAACTTGACCGCTGGTGTTGGGATATAGCAATTGGCTGCGTAAGTCCCCTAGCAGCATATAAGGCCGTTGGGGCAAAAACAGCGTTTCCTCCGGTTTAGGACGGACAATGCAACCCGTACCCGCATTCCACAATCCTGCGATCGCTCGCATTAACGAACTCTTGCCAGCGCCAGAAGGTCCAACAATCAAGACGCTTTCACCGTGTCCCACCTTGAAAGATAAATCTCTAACTAAGATTCGCTCATAGTTAGGCGTCTCTAAGGTAACCCGTTCGAGGGCTAGATAGTGCTGTTCCACAACATCAATCGTTGCCATGCCGGCTCGAGGTGCTGCCATTTGCTCGGACAGAACCCGATCAAATGTTCCTAAACGATTAATCTGAGTGGTAAAGTTAGTTATCATATCAAAATTCTCGGCAATAAAGCCCAGGGCACTTAAAATAGACACAAACGCTCCAGAAGCTTGCGTTACCTGCCCAAAATCTATCTGACCCGCAAAGTATCGAGGAGCTAAAAAAACTATAGGTAAATTTGTAAATATCATCCCGGTTCCTTGGGTAAATAAACCAAGGTTACGCTGCAAGACAATCAGGTTATTAAAATTATTCAAAACTTCATTAAATCGCTGTGATACTGCACTATATTCACGCTCTTCACCTCGGTAAAATGCGATGGATTCACTATTGTCTCGAAGATGAACCAAACTATAGCGAAAATTTGCTTCTCGTTGTAACTGATTGAACTTTAATCTACTTAATCTCTTCCCTATAAAGATAGTGAAAACAGTTTTAAAACCAGCCAGTATAAATACAACTAAAGTCAGTGCCTTGTCAATTGTAAAGAGAACGCCGAGAAAAGAAATTATTGTGACAACTTGGTTGAATAATAATCCCCAAATATCAATATTTTGCTTAACAAACAAATTAACGTCTTCAGCTAAACGCTGATCGGGATTATCAACCTTATCATTGAACTTAATTTTGTAGAAACCTTGATTGCTAAAATATTTCTTCAGTAAGTGATTCGTTAGCCACTTTCGCCAGTAGAGTTGCAGTACATTTTGCGAATAGAAGAAGAAAACCATAATGGGCGTGAATATGGCAAACAGACCCAATAGCATCAGCCACATCTTATAGAAGTCTGAAACATTCTTTCCCGTGACTGCATTCATCAAGTCCCGCATAATATAGCTCTGGACTATGCTCACAGCATTGAAACCTAGCATTAATAACATTACGAGGGCGAACAACCCCCTAGCTCCCCATTTTTCTCTGGAAAAGAAGTAGGGGTTTGCGATCGACCAAAACTGCTTTACCGACTGCTTCAATTGATTCATCTTTTCTTATGGGTAGGAAAAATTGTGCTTTGGTGGAAACTACCTGTAGCGGATGGGGCAATTCTCATCGTTCTTGTCCATCAGCGACACCTGGTATGGGTGATGCTCCCGTGGTACTTCCCTAATGATGCTCGGATAACTTCAGAATTTATATCTTAAGGTAGATGACAGATTTTAAATATCAGTAATTTTACTGAGTTAATGCAACTTACCCGGCACACGGGGTAAGTTCCGTCTGAAACCATTGCGAGGTGAGACTTGCCCGGAGCCTCCAAGTCTTTTACATAAATACAATCTCTTACAACCCTTATGTGGCTGGGTTTTTGCTTAAATTCATCCTCGAACAATACTCTCGCCCTAAATATTGAGAAAATCTTAAATACATGACTACGGTTTGTCGGCAGTCAAGTCGCTAAAACCGAGACGGGAAAAAGAATACAGCCCCCAGAACTACCCCCGCAGGGGGTAAGTTCCGATTTAACTCCTCGCTCCTGTTGTCCCCCGCTATAACTGTACCCAGTTTAGCGGTGGGATGAAAGGCAGGGAGATTGTAGGTACGGAAATCTCCAAATCTTTATCGATGTCGCTGTTTTACTGGAATGTGTATAATACAGTAAGGAGGTAATGAGATGCTGCATACTGCCATCAAGGTTCGACTTGATCCAACATTAGAGCAACAAGCCCTACTGTCTCAGCACTTTGGCTGTGCCAGATGGTGGTGGAACTATGCTCTAAACAAGTCAATTGAGACTTACAAAGAAACGGGTAAAAGCCTTGGTCAGTCAGCACTCAATGCCTTTTTACCCAAACTCAAGAAAGCCGAAGAAACACTTTGGTTGTCTGAATGCTATAGCCAAGTTTTGCAAGCAACAACGCTCAACCTCACAACTGCCTATAAAAACTTTTTTGCAGGTCGTGCTAGGTTCCCGCGCTACAAGTCAAAGCATGATAAGCAATCGATTCAGTATCCTCAAAATGTCAAGGTACTTGATGGGTTTGTTCAGTTTCCGGGCAAAGTCGGCAAAGTTAAAGCCAAGTTGCACAGGAACATAGAAGGAACAATCAAAACCGTAACGGTTAGCTTAGATCCTTCTGGGAAATACTTTGCCTCAATATTGACGGAGAGTGAAGGCGACAATCCGACTGTTTCAACGGCAGGCAAAGTAATTGGAATTGACTTGGGATTGACTCACTTTGCTATTACGAGCAATGGCTGCAAAGTCTCCAAGTATGATCGCCCCAAGCATCTAGCCAAACACGAGAAAAACCTCAAACGCAAGCAACAAAAGCTAGCTAAAAAACAGAAAGGAAGTAATTCAAGGAACAAAGCCAAAAAGACTGTAGCTAAAGTGTACGAACGGGTAACTAAATCCCGTCAGGATTTTCTACATAAGCTTTCGAGAAAGCTCGTCAATGAAAACCAAGTTGTCGTAGTAGAGAATCTTAATGTCAAAGGCATGGTATGCAATCACAATTTAGCTAAAGCCATATCTGATGCGGGATGGGGAATATTTGTCAATTTCCTAGCTTACAAGCTAGAGAAAAAAGGTGGTAAGTTGGTTGAAATTGACCGTTGGTTCCCCAGCTCCAAGCTCTGCTCTAATTGCTATTACCAGATTGATAAGCTACCGCTTGATATTAGGAAGTGGACTTGTCCTAATTGCGGTACTCGTCATGACCGTGATGGTAATGCTGCAATAAACATTAGAGCGGAAGGCATCAGGATACTACAGACGGATGGAACAGCCGTTTTTGCTAACGGAGGGGAAGTAAGACCAAAGATTGGACGCAAGTCTGTTCTGAGGCATTCCTCCGTGATGTTAGAAGCCGACACTATAATCGTTTCGATTTAGTGTGGGTAGTTCACAATCAGTAAAATGGCTTTAAGCTGTTGGGCATCTAAATTGTATTTTTGGGCGGGCTAGAAGCCAGCCCACAAGAATTAGATGCACGGGCTAGGAGCAACGGCCAACAAGAATTAGATGTACACCTTACGAGATTATCTAATACTCGGCTTTCTATTGCCAAGATTCCGCGCTCCGGGAATTTTCCGGCTGGGACGGCGACTGTTCAAACTGCTAGCAGATCGAGCATTCAAAGCATCAGCAGAAGGTATCAAACCCAAGTCTTGCAAAATTTCACCAGCCGCCCTTTGTCCAGTTTCGCAACCGCCTTCCATGTAACCTTGATTTTCTAGCGAAGTGTGTTCCCCGGCAAAATATAAATTGCCAACTCGTTCGCCTTCAACGCCGTACATTTGCGTCCACTGTCCGACTAAATAGCAGGAATAAGAACCTTTAGAAAAGCGTTCTCCCGGCCAATAAGCTCGCACAGCTTTGCCCGATCGCAAATTTCTCACTCCGGGAAAAACTCTTTCAAATTGGTTCAAAAATCTTTGTGCTTGGTCTTCGGGAGTTCCGGCACCGATCGACAAACCCTGCTTTCCTCCTGTAAAATTAGTAACTAAACCGTTAGGAGTAGGAGCAAAAGGCGTAGCTTCCCAGGTATTCTGGAATCCTAAATCGCTATAAACAGAAGCCGTCGATCGATAAGGTTCCCGCCAAATTCGGCTGCGGTAGCCAGTAATTAACTTAGAATTAGTACCGTAACCCAACTGCTCGATCGCCCTACGCTTCGGTTGGGGCAAAGGTACGTTAATTTTAACGTCTCGCAGAGTGCTGAACGGCAAAGTTAACAAAACTCGCTCGTAAGTGCGCTCGAAGGCGCTTTGTCCCGATCGCAAATTTACCCGATAGCGGCCATCCGGCAAAAGAGTAATCGCTTCCAAAACCGTCCCCGCCTCGATCGAACCAGACAATTGACCCGCCAAACGGTTGATAATTTGACTGTTGCCGCCGTCAATTTGATAGCGCTCATCGCTGTTGCCGTACAATTCAAAACTGCCAGGTTCAGAACCGATTAAAAACAGCAGATTTAACGCCGACTGTTCTTCAGGATCTCGACCGTATTCAGTCGTGTAAGCAATGCGGAGTAACTGCCTGACAATCGTGCTAGTCTCAGCTTGGTCTACATATTCAGCGATCGAAAGATTGTCCAATCTTTCCGCTGCTTCTGTAAAATCTTGATAGCTAATTTCATCGCCAACCGCCTCCAAATCAGCAGTAATTTTACTCGCTAGTGGCGCAAATTCCGCGATTATTTGCTCAAGAGAAAAGCGGCGCCCTTGAAAGAAAAAAGTATCCTTCACCAGTCCACTCTGCACTTGGGCTAAGTCGATCGCCCGCAAACCCAATTCCGTCGCCAGCGAGATTAAATTAGTGTGGCCGGTGTCAATAAATTCTCCCCCCAGATCCGCCGGAATCAGCGTTCCAGCCACCTTGGGAATAGTGCGAATCCGCCCCCCCACGCGATTCGTTGCCTCGATTATATCGGCGCGCACGCCCGCTTGGCGCAAGCGATAAGCCGCCGTCAAACCCGCAATCCCTGCACCCACAACCAAAATCGGCGATCGTCCGCCCTGTTGAGCAAAAGCTCCCCCTCCCTCCCTGGTAAAAGTCGCAGCAGCGACAGCCCCCGCAGCAGCTAAGCCCCCGTGCAGCAAGCCGCGCCGAGATATGGCAGAATTGGGAATGCCAGCGCTCAGCATCCCCAGCAGTTCATCAGCCGGAATGCCAGTTTCCCTTGATTTCTGAGCAATACTCGCAGCGCGGCGCAGCATTGCCATCAGTCCAGATTTAGCCATAATTAAGACATCCTCACAAAACAAAACTTTGATGTAAACTGGATTCTCGATCGTGCACTTTCCAGACTAAAGTCCAGAGAGATTTTTTTAATAATGCTAACCCTCAGAACACTGTTCGACAGCAAATTTTATCTCGAAAACAACCCAGATGTCGCCGTAGCAGTTGCCAGAGGCACGGTATCGAGTCCCTTCGATCACTACCGAAAAATTGGCAAATTTGAAAATCGCGACCCGAATGCCCTGTTCGACGCCAGCTATTATTTAGACACCAATACAGATGTAGCGGTATCAGCCAAACTCAATGGCTTTTCAGCAGCCGATCACTTTATTAGATTCGGTCAATTTGAACGACGCAACCCCAACCCTTTCTTCGATGTTGGTTTCTATTTAGCAAGCAACCCAGATGTTCAGACAGCAGTCCAAACAAATCAATTTACCCCTTTTGAACACTACTTCAAAGCCGGTCAATTAGAAAACCGCAAAGCCAGCGTTTTCTTCGATCCCAGCTTTTATCTAGAAAAATATCCGCTGGTAGCAGCCGCAGTCCAAAGCGGCGCAGTTAAAAGTGCGATCGACCATTACATTCAATTCGGTCAACAAGAAGGATTGTTGAGCACTCTCCCCGATCCCGCAGACAATTTGAACGCAGCAAAAAGCCTGGGCATTCTCACAGAAATTCAAACTGCGAGCGATTTTGTGGGAGATGCAGAAACAGCCGACATTTACAGTTTCATCCTCAATACTCCCAGCCTTTTCAGTGTAACTGTTGACGGCTTGAGTGCAGATGTTGATGTTGAATTAATTCAAGATCTCAACGGCAACGGCGCAGTTGGATTAGACGATCTTATTGCTTCGTCTAACAATTTAGGCACGGCTTCAGAAACAATTGTCAGCAATGGGCCTTTACCTGCGGGGAGTTATTTTGTCCGCGTTTCTCAATTTCAAGGCGATACAAATTATGACTTGAGATTGCTAGCCTCTCCCTCAGTAATACCGCCCCAATTATAAAATCAAAATAACGTATATAGCAAGCCTAAATCAGTCAAACAAACCCCGACTTCTCCTCACTTATCCTGTCTTCCTTCGCGGTCTTTGCGCCTTCGCGGTTCGTAAAAAAACATCTGGTTCACAAATGATTTAGACTTGCTATAAAACAGGCTGCAAAAAGGGCGATCGACAATTTGCCCAGGTTTCACTTATTAGTTGCTGGCCCGCTGGGAGAAGGCAAAGATTGAACAGGTGCCGGAGGCCAATTAGAGCGACTTCTGCTGAGAGTAGTAGACACCAAAGCATAGCCCAAAATAGCAGGAAGCACGATCGCACTCATAAACACGATCGTCGCAGCCCAAGTCATCGCATTCGAGATCGGGCCGTAATGAGTGCGGTAAGGGTCAAACATGGGTAAATTAGGCATCGGGGCATCCCGCAGCGCGATCGGACGTTTGAACCGCACCCGCCTGTCGTCTAGCTTTTCGAGCAAAATCCAGCCAACTTCCGCCTCTTCCTGGCATAGCTTGTGAAAAATCGCAGGATTGCGGAACAAATCGTTGCTAGCCCGCACAATCTTGTACTCCCAAACCGTCAAATCAACAGAATTGGGTTCAGACTTGGGATTGCCATTGGATCGCGCATTTTCAGGCGCATTAAAATTATCTTCTTGAGATTCGTACCGAGTCAAAACTTCCTCCTCCTCATCGCATTTTTGCCCCGCATCCAATTGCTCGTGGTTCACCAAAAGACCCACAAGCGCAGCCTCCAAGCCGAGACTGCCAATCATCAAACTCCAAATCAGAATTGCAACCATAAAAGGAGTTAAAAGTTAAAAATCAAAAACTCAAAAGACTCGCTTTTAACTTTCAATCTTTAACTTTTAAATAGCCTTCTACCACACAATCTGCACCAACTGTGCGCCAAGAAACCCCCTCTAAAGTCAAAGCATCAGTCATTACGGAAAAGCCCAAATCTCCTACAGGAGTTGGAGCACCTTTGCCACCGACAATTTTAGGAGCAATAAAAGCCATAATTTTTTGAACTGCACCCTCAGCAATTGCCTGAGCGGCTAAAGTGCCACCGCACTCCCAGAGTACAGAAAGAAAAGATCGATCGTACAAATAAGCCATAACATTAGTCGGTGTCAGAGGCGAGAGCTCCACAACTTCCACCCCTTTGGCGAGCAAAAATTCCTGAAATTCCGGGTTAACCCCAGGCTCAGTCAGCACCAAAGTAGCCGCCACAGAGGTTTCCCACAACCAAGCCGACTTCGGCAAATCCAAAGTGCGGCTCATCACCACCCGCAAAGGATTATTCCTATCAGGCTTGTGACTCGTCAGTAGGGGATTGTCCAGACGCACCGTATTTCCCCCAACAATCACAGCATCGCAGCCGACGCGCACCCGGTGTACCTCACTCCGAGCCTCCTCGCCTGTCACCCAAGCGCTGTGGCCGCTACTGGTAGCAATTTTACCGTCCAAAGTCATTGCATATTTCAAAATTCCAAAAGGCCGGCGGTACAAAATCCGGTGCACAAAAGCCTCATTGAGTTTCTGGCAAGCTTCCCCTTCCACTCCCGCCACCACTTCAATGCCAGCCTCTCGCAACCGGGCTAGCCCACTTCCAGCTACCAAAGGATTCGGATCGACCATGCCAGCCACTACTTTTGCCACCTTGGCATTAACTAAAGCTTCGGAACAGGGAGGAGTCCGGCCGTAGTGGTTGCAGGGTTCCAGGTTCACGTAGACGGTCGCTCCTGCGGCGAGTTCCCCCGCTTCCCGGAGCGCAAAAACTTCGGCGTGAGGTTGACCGGCACCGGGATGAAACCCTTCGCCGACAATCTTGCCGTCTCGGACAATTACAGAACCGACAAGGGGGTTGGGTGCGGTTTTGCCCAGAGCACGGCGAGCCAATTCTATGCAGCGGCCCATCATGGCTCGATCGAACTCTTGAACTTCGCTGTTTTCCCGTTGTTTTGTATCTTGCTGCTGTCCGTTAGTTAAGCTGGCGATCGCTTTAGCGTGCGCCGGAAAAGTTTCCATAGGATTTTGGTATTATATCTATCCCTGAGTGTACTGAACTTTGATGCTAATTTTGGCTGCGATCCGACGATCGATTGCTGATGGGGCAAACTGTACGTTACCACTGAAATATTGCACCATTCTCAATTAGCCTTTTATGAACAGGCAAGATGCCTGTTCCACAAGAAAATTTATCTTTTGTGGAACAGGCATCTTGCCTGTTGCTGATGTGCAAGATGTGAGTTACCAGGAGTGAAGGGCAATTTAGGGCATCGATCCGGCACGCCCGATCGAATAGCTTTAACATGAGTAAAGAATAGCAGGCGCTTGAGAAAACAATGAGTCAGGACATGAAGCGGGAATTTGCCAGCCGCGACGAATTAATTGCCTACGTGCGTGAACAATTCCCCGAAGCCGCCGGCCGGGACAGCAGCGTACCCCCAACCCCAGGCGGGCGGAAAGCAGCCGAGACAGCCCTACAACAAATTGACCCCGGCAAATACGCCTCAACCCGCAATTTCCTCAACGGTGCGGTAACGCGCTTGTCGCCCTATTTGCGCTACGGAGTTTTGAGTCTTGCGGAAGTCCGGGATGCCGTACTGGAGAAGGTGCGGCATCCAGAAGAGGCCGTAAAACTCGTCAACGAGTTGGGTTGGCGGGATTATTGGCAGCGACTGTACGCCGAATTGGGCAAGGGCATTTGGCAAGACCGGGAACCCTACAAAACTGGTTACACTGCTAAAGATTACAGCGAAACTCTGCCACAGGATGTCGTCGAGGGCACGACTGGTTTGGTTTGCATCGACAGTTTCAGCCGCGAGTTGCGAGAAACTGGTTATTTGCACAATCACCAGCGGATGTGGACTGCCGCTTATCTCGTACACTGGCGCCACGTGCGCTGGCAAGCCGGAGCTCGCTGGTTTTTGCAACATTTGCTAGATGGAGATCCGGCGAGCAATAATCTTTCTTGGCAGTGGGTAGCAAGCACTTTTAGTCACAAACCTTATTTTTTTAATCGCGAAAATTTGGAGCGTTACACTAAGGCGGTTTATTGTGGCGATTGTCCTCTGTACGGGCAATGCGATTTTGAGGGAACTTACGAATATTTAGAAGGGCAGTTGTTTCCTCATGGAGAAAAGGTCGATCGCAGCGGCGGTTCTAAAAGTTGGCAAGGCCCTAACAAAGGTCGCAGAAATTAAAAAGTTATTAGTCAGTAGTCAGTAGTCAGTAGTCAGTAGTCAGTAGTCAGTAGTCAGTAGTCATAAGTTAACAATTAACAGTCAACAGTCAACAATTAACAATTAACAGTCAACAGTCAACAATTAACAATTAACAGTCAACAGTCAACAATTAACAATTACTAATTTATGAACAATCCGATTATTTGGCTGCACGGCGACTGTTTGAGTCCTGAAGGCCCGGCTTTTCAAGCGCACCCAGAGGCACCGGCAATCTGGGTTTGGGATGATGCGCTCATTGATGAATGGCAGTTGAGTCTCAAACGAATGGTGTTTATTTACGAATGTTTGCTGGAGTTGCCGGTAGTTATTCGGCGGGGTGATGTGGCTGCAGAAGTTATCGCTTTTGCGATCGAATCCGGCGCTAATCAAGTGGTAACTACCGAAAGTCCCAGTCCTCGGTTTCAGGATATTTGCCGGGAAATTAAGCGATCGCACCCAGTAGAAGTTTTGCCACCCGAACCCTTTGTCCGCTACGATGGTTACATTGATTTGAAGCGTTTTTCTCGCTATTGGCGCGTCGCTGAAAAATATGTTTTCTAATTGTAATTGGAAATTGGAAATTGGAAATTGGAAATAGAAAAGAGGTGTTCTTTTCTCTTCTTCCCTCTTCCTTCTTCCTTCTTCCCTCTTCCTTCTTCCTTCTTCCTTCAACTCCCCTTCAAACGCTCCAACAGCCATTGAAATCTCGATGCCGCCAAATCTGGATTCTCGACATTTTGCGGGATGCCGTCCTCGCCGTCGGGATCTTCATATATTAAACCATCACTATCATCGCCGAAGCGTTTGACTGTACCCCGCAGTCTCGACGACAGAAATTTGGTAATCGCCCGATAAAACCGCAGGGAAAAAAGCACGTCTTGCTCGAGTTTTTCAGTTAGCAGCCGGCGGGGAATTGACAGGATGAGGCACTCTTCAATTGCCGTGACGCTAGCAGAAGGAAGCCTCCCGTCTACAAAAGACATTTCGCCTAACACTTCCCCGGAAATAATTTTTCCAATTTCTTTGTCGCCCAAAGATGATACAGAAACGCTCAAAGTTCCCTCCAGAACTATGTACAGGGCGTCTAAGGGCTTACCTTCGGTGATCAGGGTTGTGCCGGGGAGGACTTGGGTGCGGGTGCCGTTGGCGAGCATCCAATCGATGTCGCGATCGCTCAATTCGCCTAATATCACTAGAACTTTGCTCATAAAGTCAGGTTGAGATGAGATAATTTGTATTTTTTTACTTGTTTAGTTGCGTGCTGTTGTTAGATGGTCAGACCCTGAGCGAAAGCGAAGGCTAAACTTTACAAATAGAAGACTAAATTTTACACAATTTTCATAATATTCAGTAATTTTGACACGATCGAGCCACAAATATTTCTCGGATCGGTGGTATTATTCTACATTAATTGTCAGGGACTGTGCAGCAGCAGATCGCGTTGTATTAACTGCACTTGCTTTGGACGGCGGGGCTGCCAAGACTGTTTTGAAAGCTTGTTGTCTCTTGGTTTCGACTCGGTGCGCCCTCAAAAACCGGGTTTTTCCGGCGTGGCTGCAAGTGCAGCGCCCCCAAGTACAGTATTGTAGAATGCAAGCGAGACGCGCGAGCGACCCATCAATTAAACAGGATTAAGGATGGAATCATCCCTAGGATTGATTTTTTGCCGATCGATCTGTAAATTAAAATTAGCCTCTAAACCCGCCGTCCGTTCTTGAATCTAATCAGCTTGAGAGTTGACTATTCAACAGTAAAATGGCAATCTAGGAACAACACAACTCATATTTGTGTCTTTTTTGAGCAAAGCTCTCGATGTTCGCCCTCAAACACTTACACTTTTAACACCCCCTTCATTGAGGAGTTTCTATGAATAGTCTATTTTCCAAGTCTACTTTTGCGTTAATAAATCTTGCAGCTTTAGCTGTTTGTTGCAGTACCATGTCAGCGAAAGCTGAAACTGGCAACTTGCCCGATGTCGCTACAACTGCAACAATAGCCGCTCAAAATATTGACCAAATTTCTGAGCCGACGGCAACTTCAGCAGTTAAACCCGACGCAGAAACAACGGCTAGTAATAAAAAAATTGATTCAATCAGTTGGAGCGAACTAACAGAAGCTGCAGAGCCAGCAGCCTCTGAACCGGCCGCCAACTTGCAAGTATCTATTGCTGCACCCGAAAAATCGGAAGCAGCAACATCGGAAATTGCTGAGACAGAAACAGCGCCAAATACATCCATTGCTGCTGAGACCCAAAAGTCGGAAGAAACCGCTAAAATTGCTGATAATGGTGTCAAAGTGCAGTCAACAGTCGAGACTGCCAAAAAGAGCGATCGACCTAGCTCAATTGTTGCTCAAAGCAATAATCTTGAAGTAACAGCAACGAAGGAAGAAAAAGAAGTCAAAACAGCACAAGAATTGTTGAGCAATCCTGTCAGCACTTCCGCCTCAGCTTTGACAAACCAACCGAAAGTTGCTGAAAAACCGACAACTGCCTCAGAACCAACTAAAAAAGTGGCTCAAGGAACTCAAATCCGACCAGGCCGAGCTACCCGTTCTGGGCCCAGCTACATCGGCATTGGTGGCAATCTTGGTTTTGGCGGAGATTCAGCTTTAGGCGACGGTTCATTTGCCATTATTAGCAAAATCGGTTTGACAAACAATTTGTCGGTGAGACCGACTGTTTTGTTCCAGGACGACTTAGCTTTTCTAGTTCCCGTTACCTTCGATTTTGTATCTCAAAATACCGTCGAAGTCAGCGAGGATTTTGTGATTACTGCTGCTCCTTATGCAGGTGCTGGCGTGATAATTTCTACCGGGGATGACGGTACTTTGGGCTTCCTGATTTCGGGGGGTGTAGATGTGCCGCTGACGAGAAATTTTACAGCAACAGCGGGACTGAATGTTGGTTTTGTAGACGGAGCTGAAGTGGGATTGTTAGTCGGTGTCGGCTATACGTTCCCGAATATTGCCAGGTAGTGTTGCTGTTTGAGCAAACGCAGGACAAATAAATCTGTGCGGGGTTGGCTGTAGGAATACAGTCAACCCTTTTTGATGATGGAAAATCTGCCTATGCGATCAAGGTAGGGTACGCCATAAGCACAGACTGGTAATGTAGGTTGCCTCATCAGCACAGAGCGCCGATATTGATTTTTGTGAAAGATATAATGATGGTGCGATCGTACTTTCTCACCAACCACCCGAAAAAACCGTGACCAAAACAGAAATCTTAGCAGCACTCAAAAATCTGACAGCAGAAGAACGCCTAGAAATTATCGAAACAGCTTCGCGGATGATGCGCGAAGAAATAGAAGAAAAAGCCCAGCGCAAAGTTGAGAGAAAACGGAGACTCAGAGCCGCAGCAGAAGCAGCAGTTCCTTTGTATGAACCAGGAGGGCCGCTGCACGATTTGTGGTCGCCCGACAGCGAACCGTATTTCGATTCAGAGGAAGAATACCTGAGCGCAGGGGTAGAAACTAATGCGTAAGGGCGAAGTGTGGCTCGTCAGACTAGATCCAACGGTGGGAGATGAAATCGGCAAAACTAGACCTGTTGTGGTTGTCAGCGATGATGAAGTGGGAAATTTGCGCCTCAAAGTAATTGTTCCAATTACATCATGGAACGATCTTTTTTCCCCGCTTGATTGGATGGTGCAGCTCGATCCGACATCAGAAAATGGCTTGGCGAAACTCTCCGCCGCCGATACTTTTCAAGTCCGTTCCGTCTCGCAACAAAGATTTGTCCGACAACTCGGAACCCTGTCCGAGACAATTATGGAAGAAATTGCAGAAGCACTGACAATTGTTCTGGATCTAGATTGAATAACTAGGCAACAGCGTACAAATAGTGTTATTTATAGATAGATTGTATGGCGCGATGGCCTAAATGATTCCTATACAACTTACACTCAAAAATTTTCTCAGCTATCGCGAAGCTGCTTTAGACTTTCGCGGCCTGCACACCGCTTGCATTTGCGGGCCTAACGGTGCTGGCAAATCCTCCCTCTTAGAAGCCATATCCTGGGCACTTTGGGGCTGTTGCCGCAGCGATACGGAAGACGATATCATCCATATCGGCGAAACAGATGTGCGCGTTGATTTCACTTTCTCCACCGGCGGCCAAATCTACCGGGTGATTCGCAACCGCCGACGCGGACAATCGGGAAGTTTGGAATTTCAAGTCAGCTTGAATTCTGCCGAGAGTGAGGAAAAACTTAATTTTCGCACGCTCACAGACAAGGGGCTGAGAACAACTCAGCAAAAAATCCTCGAACACATCAAACTAGATTACGATACTTTCATCAATTCGGCATATTTGCGGCAGGGGCGAGCTGATGAATTTATGCTCAAAAAGCCGATCGAACGCAAACAAGTTTTAGCCAACCTGCTCAAACTCGACTCCTACGACACTTTATCCGACCAAGCCAAGGATACCTCCAAACAATTTAAAGCTCAAGTCGAAGTGCTCAAACAGAGTTTGCTAACCGTACAAGAGCAACTGCAACAAAAAGACGCTCTCGCCTCAGAACAAACTCAATTGCAGCAAGCAACCGATTTGCTTCAGCAGCAGCAGCAAGCCGACACAACCGAGTTACAGCAACTGCAACTCCAGCACCACAACCGCCAAACTTGGCAAAAACTCCTCGCAGGCCACCAGCAACAGCACGACAATATCACTCAAGAATGTCGCCGCTTGCAGCAAGAACTCAGCGCAGCCAAACAGCAGCAAAATGAGCTGCAAGCCCTCCTAGGACAAGAAAATGAAATAACAGCAGGGATCGCGTATTTCCACAGCTTGCAAGCCACAGAAGAAAGTCTGGCTGGCAAATTCAAGGCAAACCAACAAGCCCAAAATCAGCGCCAGCAATTGCAAGAACAGCAGCGGCAAGAACTGAGCTTTTTGCAAAGCAAAATTCAGCAGTTGCAAGCTCAATTAGATGTTTTAGAACAAGATGAAAAAGATGTTCTGGAGATTCTCAAACAGCAGCCGGAGGTTGATAAAGGACTCGCACAGTTGCAAGCAGTTCGATCGCGCCTCAACGAACTAGAGCAACTGCAACTGCAAGTTTCGCCACTGCTACAACAGCAGCAGCAAAAGCAACAAAAGCTCGATCGCGCCCGCGCCGGTTTAACCGCCCGCTTAGAGGAAATTAACCGACAGGTGCAAGTTCAGCAGCAGCAGCGACAGCCGCAATTACAGCAGGAAATCTCGGCCATCGCCAATCAAATTTTGCAGTTGGAAAACAAGCGAGTTTATCAGCAGCGAGTCCGCGAAAAAGGTCAAGAAAGGCACGACTTTCTCGGAAACCTGCAAGCCAAAAGCCGCGACTATCAAACCAGACTCGCTGAAATCGACCAAAAACTGCAACTGCTGCGGAAACATGAAGGAGAAAAAACCGCAGGCGAAGGTAAAGCCTCGAATTTTGCGGAAAACGAGCCATCGAATTCGCCTTTAATGGTGCGGGATGCAAATTTTGGCAATTGTCCTTTGTGCGATCGACCTTTAGACGAACACTACTGGAATTTGGTTGTCACAAAACACCACACCCAACAGCAGGAAATCTGGAACCAACTGTGGGTTGTCCGCGAACAATTAGCCGTCTCTGAGCGCGAAATTCAAGTTCTCAGACATGAATACCGCGAACTAGAAGAGGAATTAGCGCCCTACCAAGAATTGCGGGAACGTCGCAGTCATTTACAAGCACAATTAGATAGCCTGGGCCAAGATGAAAACCGACTGCAAAGTATGCGTCAAGACGCTGCAGAAATAGAGCGGTTGCTACGCACTGGCGAGTATGCAGCCGATGATTTGGGCGAACTCCAGCAAATCGAACAGCAACTGCAACAGCTCAATTATAGCGATCGCAGCCACTCCCTCGCCCGCAGCGATGAAAAGCGCTTGCGGTGGGCGGAAATTAAGCAAGCTCAAATCAAAGACGCTCAGCAGAAACTGAATAAAATTAATGCCCGTCGCCCGGATTTGCAAACTCAATTAGCTACAGTACAGCAACAGTTAGAACAGCAAAAAAATAGCTCGGAAATACAGCAGCAAATTCTGTCTTTAGATAGATACATTGCGGAAATTGGCTATAATTTGGAACAGCACGAACACGTCCGCAGCGAAATGCGCCGATCGCAGTTTTGGATCGCCCGCGCCGAAAAATTGCGATCGGCAACTGTGCAGTACCCGCAAGTGCAGCAGCGGGTTAATGAAATAGCAAATTCCATCGCAGTACGCGATCAAGATTTGCAAGCTGTCAGCGCTCAAACTTCCGCTATGAACCAGCAATTGCAAGAACATCCCGATCCCACAGCTCGCATAAGTGCGATCGAACAGCAAATCAGTCGCCGCCGGCAGCAGCTAGACCAACATTTGGGAAGTCTCGGACGCCTCCAGCAGCAGCAGCAAAATCTGGAAAATCTGCAAGTTCAGCTAGTAGCTCAAAAAGAGCAAATGCAAGTTGCTAAACGCCAGCAGCGAGTTTATCAAGAGTTGGGCCAAGCCTTTGGTAAAAACGGCATTCAAGCTTTAATGATTGAAAATGTTTTGCCTCAACTTGAAGCTGAAACTAATCAGATATTGTCGAGATTGAGCGCGAATCAATTGCACGTTCAATTTATTACTCAGCGGGCTGCTGCTTCTAAAAAAGCAACTAAATTGATTGACACTTTAGACATTTTAATTGCTGATTCTCGCGGTACTCGCGCCTACGAAACTTACTCTGGCGGTGAAGCTTTTAGGATTAATTTTGCGATTCGGCTGGCGCTGGCGAGACTGCTGTCTCAGCGGGCGGGTACGGCTTTGCAAATGTTGATTATTGATGAGGGGTTCGGGACTCAGGATGCTGAAGGGTGCGATCGACTGATTGCTGCAATTAATGCGATCGCCTCCGACTTCGCCTGCATCCTCACCGTTACCCATATGCCTCACCTGAAAGAAGCTTTTCAAGCCAGAATTGAAGTAAGCAAAACTGCTCAGGGTTCTTGCATTAGCTTGTCAATTTAAAAGGGTTGATGAACCGGATGGAAGGAGGAGAAGAAAAAAAGTTCAACATATCAGTGTTTTCACCTTCTGTTTTCTTGCCGCCTTGGGTATTTTCACCTTCTTTTTTCTGGACAAGTACCGAATGCCTTCTGTTAAACTACTTACTTTCAAGCACAAAGGCAATTGTATGCCCGTGCCCCAAACCATAAGGGAATCAGTCATTGCCAATCTAAAATCTAAAATCGAAAATGGTATTAGTCGTCTCCCCCGTCGGCTTTTTTGGGCTGCTGACTTTGTTAAAAAAGCTAAATTAAAAATAAAATTATAGAATAAGAATGGCTCAAGCTATTTATAATTTTCTATTGTTCTGTCCGCTCCCAAGGAGTTTGGATATTGCTACAGATGACAACAGACTCTTTCAACCTGTCTCTCCTAGAACGGGCGATCGCAGCGTCGAGCAACAGCATCCTCATAGCGGATGCTCGCAAGCATGACACACCTATTATCTACTGCAATCCTGCTTTTGAGAAACTGACAGGTTACAGTGCCGAAGAAGTTATTGGACGCAACTGCCGGTTTTTGCAGGGCCCCGATACCGATCAGGCCGAATTAAAGAAACTCCGCCGCAGCTTGGAAGCGGGAACGGAAATTCAGGTAGTTCTCAAAAATTATCGCAAAGACAAAACTCCTTTTTGGAACGAATTAATGGTTTCCCCCATCCTAGACAATGAGGGAAAATTAACTCATTTTATCGGAGTTCAGAACGATATTAGCAAAAGGGTAGCAGCCGAAACAGCCAGGGAAGAAAGCGAAGAAAGATTGCGCGTTATCGCCAGTACGACTCCCGTTCCCATGTTAATTACGCGCCTAGAAGACAGCGTTATTTTGTATGCAAATCCTGCTCTTGGTGAAAGTTTAGGTTTGAGTTACGAAAAAATTGTTGGTGGAAAACAAATTGAATTTTATGCCAATATCAACGACAACATTCAATTGCTAGAATTAGTCAAAGAAAACGGCTTTAGCGACCGCGAAGAAATCTGCCTCAAGAAAGCAAATGGCAGTTTGTTTTGGGTAAAAATGTCGATGCGAGCAATTAATTTTAATGGCGAAGCCGCAATTTTATCGGCATTTTACGATATTACCGATCGCGTAGAAGCAGAAACAGCACTACGGCAAAGCGAAGCGAGGTTTCAAAAACTAGCCGCCAACGTTCCCGGCATGATTTATCAATTTCAGTTAGCAGCAGACGGCGCTATGTCGTTCCCCTACGTCAGTTCCGGCTGCCGGGAGCTCTGGGAATTAGAACCAGATGTACTCCAAAACTCAGCTATTCCCGCGATCGCAATGATTCATCCAGACGATGCGCCCAGCTTCCAGGAGTCTGTTGCTATCTCAGCTAAAACTTTAGAGCCTTGGCGGTGGGAAGGCAGATTTGTTTTTCCGGGCGATCGGATTAAGTGGATTAGCGGGGCTTCCCGACCAGAACCGGGCGAAAAAGATAACATTATTTGGGATGGCGTGTTGATTGACATTAGCGATCGCAAACTTGCAGAATCAGCACTGCGGAAAAGCGAAGCCAGATTCCAAAAAATGGCCGCCAACGTGCCCGGAATGATTTATCAATACTTGCTGCATCCCGACGGTTCAAATGAATTCATTTATGTGAGTTCCGGCTGTTGGGAACTCTACGAATTAGAGCCAGAAAAAGTTGAACAAAACTCCGATTTTATTTGGGCAACGGTGCATCCAGAAGACCTAAAAACTCTGTTAGAATCAATCGCAATTTCCGGCAAAACTCTCAAACCTTGGATATATGAAGGGCGGATCGTAACCGGATCGGGAAAAGTGAAATGGATTCGCGGCATTGCCCGCCCCGAAATGCAGCCTGGCGGCGATATACTGTGGGAGGGGGTGACAATCGACATCAGCGATCGCAAGCTAGCAGAAATCGCCCTCAGCGAGTCAAAAATCGCCCTGCAACAAGCCAATCAAGAACTTGAAAAGCGCGTCCTAGAACGCACGGAAGCCTTGGAAACATCCCAAAAAATGCTGTGGTTGGTAATCAATAACATCCCTCAGTTAATCGCCTGGAAAGATCGAGATTTAGTTTACTTGGGAGGCAACAAAAACTTTGCCAAAGTCGCAGGTTTCAATCACCCCAGTGAAATCGCCGGTCTCACCGACTTCGATATGCCTTGGAAGCCGGAAGAAACAGAATTTTTTCGAGCCTGCGACCGCCGTATCATGGCAACCAACACCCCAGAATATCACATCATAGAATCCAAAATGCAAGCCGACGGCACCCAGTGCTGTCTGGATACAAATAAAATACCTTTACACGACAATTCCGGCAATGTTGTCGGCATTTTGTCTACTTTTGAAGACATCACCGATAGGCTTTCCCTAGCAGCTCAAGTCCGGGCCAGCGAGGAACTATTTCGCACGATTTTTGAAGATGCACCCATCGCTATCTACTTAGCTAATTTAGATGATAATAAGTTAGTGAGAGTCAATAAAACTTACTGCGAAATGCTGGGATATACCGCAGCAGAATTGCTTGCCCAAACATTTATTGAACTTGGACATCCCGAAGATTCTCCAAAAAATCTCCAAGTTGCTGATTCTCTTAAGCGGGGAGAAATTACTCACTATCAAATCGAACTCCGCCAGATTACCGCTACAGGTAAAATCGTTTGGGTAAACGTGACAGCTACTTTGATTCGAGACGGTGAAGGACAACCTATTTACAACTTAGGGATGATTGAAAATATAACCAATCGCAAAATTTCCGCCGCCGCACTCCAAGCTTCCGAATCTCAATTAAGAAAACAAGCCGCCCAATTGCAAGAAGCATACGAACAGCTACAAAACGCTCAAATCCAATTAGTTCAATCCGAAAAAATGTCGAGTCTCGGTCAGATGGTGGCTGGGATTGCCCACGAAATCAACAATCCTGCCACTTTTATTAACGGCAATATTTCTCATACTTACAACTATTTTCACGATTTAATTGAACTGTTAAGTCTCTACCAGGAATGCTATCCGTGTCCAGGGCCTCAGATTGCTAAAAAAGTTAAGGACTTAGAGTTAGATTTTCTGAAGGAAGATTTGCCAAAAATGCTAAATTCTATGAGAGTAGGAGTAGAAAGAATCAGTAATATTGTGTTGTCGCTGCGGAACTTTTCGCGGCTGGATGAATCAGAAATGAAGTTAGTAGACGTTCATGAAGGAATTGACAGTACACTGTTAATTTTGCAGCACAGATTGCATCAGGCAAGTAAAAAAAGCCGGATTGAAATTATTAAAGAATACGGAAAAGTCTCAAAAATTTACTGTTGTGCGGGGCAGTTAAACCAGGTATTTCTCAATATTATCAGTAATGCGATCGATGCTCTAGAAAACCAACCGGAACCTCGGACGATCGTGATTCGCACCCTCATGAAAAAAGCTGGGTTGAAAAGCCACAGTAAAACCCAGCTCAGTGATTGCGATCGCATGGTAATTTGCATCGCCGACAGTGGCCCGGGAATGAGCGAAGAGGTTCGCAAGCGGCTATTTGACCCGTTCTTCACCACCAAGCCCGTAGGCTCTGGAACTGGTTTAGGATTATCCATCAGCCATCAAATTGTGGTAGAAAAACATAAGGGAAGCCTGCGGTGCATCTCAGCGCCCGGACAGGGAGCGGAATTTTGGATTGAAATCCCCTGCTGAGCGATCGTCCATTAATCTAAAAGTTTAAATATCTAACTTTTAATTCCCAATTGCCGTCGGTGCTTGAGTTATCAGGGTTTTGAATTAACCGCACTCAGAGGCCGGAACAAATCGCACTCAGCGGTGTGCTAATCTGCAGCCCTTATTCGCTAGGCAATTATGCTGAAAAAACTACCTTTATCCTGGTCTCGCTACATTCCAGCCGGGTTGACGCTGGGTTTGGGTGTGGGACTGTCGCTTCTGACTTTCGCCTTGGTTTGGGACTGGGAAGACAAGCGCCGCGACTACGAAATGCACCGCCGCATTGACGATATTTCGATCGGCATCGAACGCCAGCTCAACTCCGACTTAGATACTGTTCTCGCCCTCAGCGACTACATGAAAGCCTTCAGCACCGTCGAGCGTTCCTCTTTTGCCCGGTTTGTCGCCCGTCCCCTATCCGTCCACCCTAGCCTGCAACTTTTGGCTTGGGCCCCCCGCGTCCCCAATTCCGAGCGGCGCAACTACGAAACCAAAGCTAGAACCGAAACCGACCCCAGCTTCGAGATTACAGAGCGTGGCCCGCGAGGAGAACTCCGCAAGGCCCTCCAGCGTTCCGAATACTTCCCGGCTTTCTACGTCGAACCACCAGCCGGAAACGAGACAGCATTAGGCTTTGACCTCGCCTCCCACCCAGAAATCCGCGCCGCGCTCGATCGAGGACGCGATACAGGAGAAATGATTGTCACCAACTACATCGGCTTAACTCAGGGCACTTCCCCGGAACTAGGTCTTTTGGCAATAGTTCCGATTTACGAAAACAGCAGTAAACCGACTACCCTGGAATCCCGTCGCCAACTGCTACAAGGATTTGTTCTGGGCGTATTTCGAGGCAAAGATATTTTCCAAACCTCTTTAAAAGGACGCAATACCGACTACCTCAATATTTATCTCGTTAGCGAGGCTCCAGACAAGCAACAAGCACCCTCGCTATTACCCCAAACGGCCAACCCGGTTCTCAAAAATCTCCCTGCTGAGAGGCAAATTCAGCAATTTGCGGTGCAGTTCCAATCCGCGAGCCAACAAGTGCTTCCAGCATCAGCCACTGCTGACCGATCCCTGATGCAAAACTGCCCGATTCTTGACAATCCAGGCCCGAACTATACAGCTTGCAGAAGGCGGCTGAAAATTAGTGGCCGCCAGTGGTCTATGTACGTGTCGGCAACGCCGGAAATTCGCAGGCTTCGCAAGCACTGGCGCTCTTGGGGAACTCTGACGATGGGGATGCTGTGGACTCTGATTCCGGTGACATATATGCTGACATCTTTGAGTCGCACCGCCCAAATCGAAAAACTAGCCGGAGAAAGAATTCGCCAAGCCGAACAGTTGCAGGCTGCTTACCTACAGTTGGAACTCGAACAAGCTAAATCCGAGCAATTGCTGCTGAACGTTTTGCCCGCAGCGATCGCCTTGCGTTTGAAGGACAATGAACACAATATCGCCGAAAGTTTTGCGGAAGTGACTGTGATGTTTGCCGACATTGTGGGGTTTACAGAGCTTTCGTCGAGAATTTCAGCGACGGCAGTGGTGGAAGTGCTCAACGATATTTTTTCGGCTTTTGACCACTTGGCCGATCGCCACGGTTTGGAGAAAATTAAGACTATTGGTGACGCTTACATGGTTGTCGGCGGTTTGCCTACGGCCCGAGAGGATCACGCCGAGGCGGTTGCGAACATGGCGATCGATATGTTGCACGAAATTCGGCTCCTCAGTTTAGAACATTCGGAACCTTTCAGCATTCGGATCGGGATTAGCAGTGGCCCTGTCGTTGCCGGCGTTATCGGCTTAAAAAAGTTTATTTACGACCTCTGGGGCGACACAGTAAATATTGCTTCGCGCATGGAATCCCACGGGATTACCGGCTGCATTCAAGTCACCGCCGAAACCTACGAGATATTAAAAGATAAATATACTTTTCAGAAGCGCGGCGCCATCCAAATCAAGGGCAAGGGATACATGGTTACTTATTTGCTAACTGGGAAAAAAGATTATTGACACCGCCCCAAAACGGATACAAGCCTCCGATTCCCCGATCGACTAAGACTTGCGATCGCCAAGCTAAAATAGTTTAAGCTCAAGGTATTCTATCACCCCTGCACCAACTGAGGAAAAACCATGACGACGCTGCTAATTCAAACCGAAAGCGTCCCACTGACTGTCAATTTCCCTGCGATCCAATCGATGACTGTTGAACAGTTTTATGAATTCTGTCTAGTTAATCGCGATTTGAGAATTGAGCGTACAGCCAGTGGGGAAGTTATCATTATGTCACCCGCCTTTTCAGATACAGGGAATCGAAACGGTAAGATTGCCCTACAATTGGGGAACTGGGCAGAACAAGATGGCACAGGTGAAACGTTTGACTCCAGTGCAGGCTTTACCTTGCCGAATGGAGCAACCCGCTCCCCCGATGCCTCATGGATTAAACTAGAGCGCTGGAATGCCTTAACTGAAGAAGAAAAAGCCTCATTCGCACCGATTTGTCCAGACTTTGTGATTGAATTGCGGTCTGCTAGTGACACTCTCAAGGGATTGCAAAACAAGATGCAAGAATATATTGAGAACGGTGTATCGCTCGGCTTTTTGCTCGATCGCAAAAATAGAAAAGTCTACATCTACCGTCCCAATGGCGAACCTGAAATCTTAGATAATCCTGAAACAGTCAGCGCAGATCCAGAGTTACCGGGATTTGTCTTGCGGATGGCCAAAATCTGGTGATTTAGAGCGTTACACCATACTCAAAGACATCAATTCATCTGTCATTTCAAAATTCGCCGTGACGCTTTGCACGTCGTCCAAATCTTCCAGTGCATCCATTAACTTAAGGAGCGATCGAGCTTTTTCCGGACTGTCTATTTCCACTGTATTGCTCGGAATCCAGCGATTTTTCGACTGCACAACAGCAAAAGTTTTTTGTTTCAAATGACACTCCCCACTCTTTCATAGACTGGGATTATTGGTTCATAGATACCTTATTTTTTAGCTCGAATCACTAAATCAATTAACTGTTATCGTCCCAGAGTTTTACCCCATTCGCTTGAGCCAGTTTGAGTATTGGATTTGACATTTCCGGGCGTGAACGCACGGAGTCGTTTGCGATCTAGCTTAGACTTCAGTTTGTGCTTCAGTGGCTTCCGATACCCCATCCTCGATCGAAGTTGGCTACGCTTGCTTTTGAGCTTGCTTTCTTTTGCTCAAAACAGCCCGTTGAATTGTCAGCAAAATTTTCCCCTCTTGTTCATTAATTTCACCGTCAGCCTCGATGATGTCAGTGCATCGCTTTAAAAGCGGTTCGGCAAAGTCGAGTTCGAGTTGTTCGAGTAAAATATCCAACTTGGGAGGCAATTTAGACTTATTTTTCACAGCTTCAATCTCAGCTAAAGACTTTGGATTTAAATTCGCCGCTTGTAATTGGGGTAATAACTCATCCCATCGGGTGAATTTTTGGGTGGTATAGACGACATACACCAAAATCCAATCCATCACAGTTTCTTGTGCGATCGCTGTCTCTAAATATTGGTCACTTTCCGCTTGCAATACCTCTTGTAAATCTTTGAGCTTGGTTTCGATTTTCGAGGAATCGATATCGGCTTCATAAAACCGACAAGCACCGTATCCCAGCGCGTAAATCATTGTCGCACTGGCGCTAGCATTAATTACCGCACCCGCCAAGGGAATATTGCTGACAAGCGTAACTCCAGCTTCGATCGCTAAATTGCTACCCAAGGATAAACCGAAAATAGCGACAACTTCTTTTTGGCGATCGCTCGATTGCAAATCCTTTCCATAGGCGGCAGCTATTTGATAAACTAACTCCGCGGATAACACCGTCATTGCCGCTAAATCCATGCCAGCCAATGCCAAAGCTGCGCCCGGAACTAAACTGCTAACCAAGCCACTTCCTGCAGCTAGCAAGGCTTTTTCCACCATTAAGCGATGTGCGATTTCTTGAGGTTTCTCGTGAGGATATTGGCGCTGCAACTCTCGAACTTGCGCCTCGGCAGTCACGACATCAACTTTATTGATCGCATTAACTAACCAGTCGATTTTGAAATTTTCAGTCAGTTTTTTTAGGATAGGACTCTGGGAAATCGAACCGAGGGCTGAACCAAAAAAATTGGGAAATTGGAGTGCTGCACTTCCGGCATTCCCTACCGCATTCCCTACCGCACTCGCGGTATTAACAACAATCTCACCTCCAGCACTGCTTGCTGCATTGCCTACCGCACTAGCCGTATTAACAATCGCACTTCCGGCATTCCCTACCGCATTGCCTACCGCACTAGCCGTATTAACAATCGCACTTCCGGCATTCCCTACCGCACTCGCGGTATTAACAACAATCGCACCTCCTGCACTGCCTGCTGCATTCCCCACCGCACTCGCGGTATTAACAATCGCACTTCCGGCATTCCCTACCGCACTCGCGGTATTAACAACAATCGCATCTCCAGCACTGCCTGCTGCATTCCCCACCGCACTCGCGGTATTAACAATCGCACTTCCGGCATTCCCTACCGCATTCCCTACCGCACTCGCCGTTGCAGAGACGGCTCCGAAAACGGAACCGAACCAATTGGATTTACCCCCTGGTTCAGCCTGCACCTTTGATTCGGATCGATCCTTGGTTTCTGATACTTCGGTTGCTGACAGAACTTCTTCTGAGTGGGTGCTGTCTCTTTTGCTTTCGTTGTTATCTAGCATGGCTTTACTGTGGGTTGAGTTTTTCAATGCAGCTTTTTCAGCAATGCGTTGGATTGACACTCCCCACTCGCCTACAGATGGGGATTCGTTTCCTGGTAATAGTGTAGCGCGATCGTCCCGCTGGCGATTTTTCGTCTTTTGCAGTGCCAGCAGGACGATCCAGATCCCTCATCTTTAAAGCATTAAACCATACTCAAAGACATCAATTCATCTGTCATTTCAAAATTAGCTGTCACGCTTTGCACGTCATCCAAATCTTCCAGTGCATCCATTAACTTTAGGAGCGATCTAGCTTTTTCAGGATTATCTATTTCCACTGTATTGCTCGGAATCCAGCGATTTTCCGACTGCAAAACTGCAAAACTTTTTTGTTTCAAAACATCCGCCAGTTGTTCCAAATTAGCCACGCTGGTAAATACCTCTGCACCTTCAGTATCCTCATCAATTAATATCAAATCATAAGATTCCGCAGCAGCCTCTAGCGACGCTTCAAACAATTGTTCCTCATCAATCGGGCCGCGTACAGTACAAACTCCTTTGTTGTCAAACATCCAGCCCACACAACCAGTTTCGCCCAAGTTGCCGCCATTTTTAGTAAAAGCTTCTCGCAAGTCAGCCGCTGTGCGGTTGCGGTTGTCTGTCAGCGCTTCAATTAGAATAGCAACCCCGCCAACGCCGTAACCTTCGTAGCGAATAGCTTCTAATTCCGAACTTCCCCCGGCCAAGCCAGCACCTTTGGCGATCGCCCTTTCTATGTTTTCATTAGGAATATCCGCCGCCTTGGCTTTTTCAATAGCCGTCCGCAGTTGAAAATTGCCAGCGGGATCGGGAACTCCGCTGCGGGCCGCGACAATAATTTCGCGAGATATTCTAGCAAAAACCTTGCCTTTAACGGCATCAACTCTAGCTTTTTGGCGTTTAATATTCGCCCACTTACTGTGTCCTGCCATACCGATTTAAGATTTTCGATTTAAAATGTGCGATCGAGATTAAACAATAACACCCAGATTCGGACTAATCAGATTAACGTAGGGTGCTCTTCTGCCGCGCACCTTACACACATAGCATAAAATGCGATTTTTGGCACGAATCTCAACTTTAATTAAACCGGATCACGGTTTCAGAGTCAGTCAGGTGAGAAGTATCGCCATTAAGTGCGATCAACCATTCTCCCTCATCCCGCACCACTTTCACCAAACAGCACAAAGAAGCGTTTATTTCTGTTTCCGCACCGCCCGCCAGCCCGATCGCAGTTCCTAAAACCGACGCACCGTGACCTACCAATAACATATCTTCGGGAAACTCAGCCACGAGGCGTTTAGCAGTTTCCCCCGCCCTTTTGAAACAAGCTTCCACGGTTTCGGGATAATTAGCAATACCGCCTTTATAGGAAGCATCAATCCGGGGAAAACGCCTGCACAAAGCTTCAACAGACTCAGTTTCCGGCATTTCTGTCATCCATTCAGGATTCAGCCATTCGCACAGTCCCCACTCTAGTTTAATTGACAAATCGAGAGCTTCTGCCGCGTGATTTGCTGTTTGGACAGTTCGCAGAAAAGGGGAAGCAAAAATATGAGAAATTCCTTCACCTTTGAGGCGATTGGCTAGTTGTTTAGCTTGAACGTGACCGTCTTCGGAAAGGTGAGGATCGTAGCGGCGTTCGGCGGTAAGAAACCAGTCGGGGTTAACGAAGTCGATGCGGTTTCCGTGTCGTGCGATCCAGACTGTTTGTGGCATGAGTTGGTTTGAGTTTGGCTTCTTGATGTAAAATTATATCAAAGTTTGTTGATTTGATTTGTTGCGAAGCTATTGATGAGATATTTTTAACCGCAGATGCACGCAGATAGACGCAGATGGATGATGGATTGGGTAAGGGGTGATGGGGTGCGATCGTATTTGTTAATTCTTCCTTAGAGTTTTACCAATCTTGATTCTAAAGCTAAATTAACTATTCTTTCTAAAGAAGTGGATTCGTCACTTTTTCCAATTATCTTGAAATAGTATGTTATGGACATCGCTAATGGCGAACCGTGACGGTAGTTTCGTCCATACTTGCTCACATAATATGCCAAATTATTCATAACATAATTCTCTCTGTATGCTGGATTATTCAAAAATTTCTCCCTGGCACCTAATGCCCTATAGGAGGTATCAGGCATTAACTTAGCTGAAGGAGAAACCCTACCTACTTTGTATTCATCCTCATTAACCATTATGCCAATTCCCTTCCGAATATAACCTGTATCTGTGACTATTTCCCAATTCGTCCAAATTCTCATTCTAGCTAGAATTTTATTATTGTTGTATCCTCTGGGAAGTGGGAGCCATAAAAACATTGCAGGGCTATTTCGTCTAGCATCAAATCTAAATTCAGCAATCAATTTATTTTTGCCGATACCATACTTAATACTACTAGAGTCAGTAAGTTCCTTGATGCGTCTATCACAGCCTAGAATCTGTCTGCGAACGCTCAACACTCCTTCGCGTTCAGTTTCATTACATTCTTGGATAAATTTTAAAAGCAACCTTGGCGGTTCAGAGAGAGTTTCGTTGCTGGATTGTTCTCGATATGTAATCTCTACTTGTGAAGTGTGTTCGGTATCTACATCTTTAAAGTGTAAATATAATTTTTCCCCGTCAGGAACGCTCGCAAATTGCAAAAACTGAAAAAATAGCCCGTGATACTTCCTGTCTGTAAAATTATCCCTGTGAAATTTGGGCGCAATTGCTATTAAGCGAACGGGTTGAGCGTAATCCACGCGATCGCCAAAAGGTTTGTGTTCCAACAAAGCATCGTAATAACGGGTTAACTGCTGAACGACATATCTATCTTCGCCGTTTTTCAACTCCAGCACAACTAACCGTTGATTCTCGTCCACCGCTATAATATCGCATCTTTGCTCGTTGACAGTGAATTGCCGCTTGATGACTGTCAAACCAAGCAAACTTTGCAAGTGAACTTCGACAAAATCCTCTAACGCTTCTTCATTTGCAAATTCCCACCCTGACCCTGTTTTCCTCAATGTGGCGCTGCTTAGCATTTTGACAATTCTTACAGTCTTTAACCAATTTTACCACTAATGTCTGTAGTGCGCTGAGGGTTTAAATAAACCCCGATCGCCCTGACAGCTTCCCAGCCATCCCGCAACAAAATCGCCTTTAAGTGGGAGCGCTATAATAGTAACTATTCGACACTCCCATCTCTTGACAAATTATTAAAAATATGCTCATCAGTGAAAGCGATCGCGCTACCATTCGCTCAGTCGTAGAACAGCAACTACAAGCCTTTCAAAAAGACGATGCTGCTGGGGCTTTTGCCTTCGCCAGTCCCGGAATTCAGCAGCAGTTTCGCACAGCCGAAAACTTTATGCACATGGTAAAAATTGCCTATGAAGCTGTATACCGTCCGCGCTCGGTATTATTTGAAAACCTCGCCACCGTAGAAGGAATTCCCGCTCAGCCAGTGCTGTTGCTGGACTCGGAAGGCATCCCAATCCGAGCCATTTATCTCATGGAAAAACAGTTTGATAATAGTTGGCGAATCAATGGCTGTTATTTGGTTTCGATAACAGCATAATAAGTTAGGCTGACTTTTAGACTGAGCTTTTTTTGCTAATTCGCAGCATCTTATTCCCGCCTTTTTGAAACTCATAAGGAGCCTCTTGAATTTCTAGACTAAAACTTCTCTTTTTCAATTCTGCCATCGTCGGGTTTAAGTGATCTGATTCCTCCCCGCTAAAACTCTGCAATAGAGGGAAGACTCGGACTTCTTTCGCAACCCGACACATTTCTGAAATTGCTGACCGATGAAATTCTTCGGAAAGCAGGTGAGAATAAGCAAATAAGAAATGGCTGCACAAAGCTAAATCGAATTGACCGTTCTCGAAAGGCAAAACTGGCAGCTCAGCATTTATGTAGCGGCCTTGCTGTAAGCCTGATGGAAAATCTTCTAAAAATTCCTGCATCGCCTTCATTCGCACTTCGCCTAGCTGGTACGGCGATTCAAAATTGTTCCACAGGTAGCCGTCTAAATTGGCTTTAACACCGTCAATTACAGTTTGATATGTTTCTTGGATGCGATCGCCAATTTCCACCGCACTAAACTGATAAACTGGATCGCAAGAAATTACCTTTTTACCTTGGCGAGTCATTTCGGCATTGAAACTCGCCGGGCCGCCCGCACAATCAAGAATTGCTAGCTTGAGGTCACTTGAGGTCAAGCTAAACATTCCTATGTATTCATCCAAGCAGCGCCCCCAGGGAATTACTTTATCCAATTTTAGTGACACTTGTCTTTGTCCTGCAGATAGAATTATCTAATATTTTACCTCAAATCAGGGTGGTTTTTCCCTATCTCCTTTCTGTGGCGGGTTGATTTGTATGCGGACTTATGTATGAATAATTTTGCTCAAACGAGATATTAATCCTGACAACAGTTGGCGGGCTTTACACTTTCTTTACAAACAAGGCACAAAATAGTTAAGTACGATCGCACAATTTTTATGCTTGCACCTGTGGATTTTGCAGCACAGCGAGGCTACACTGGACAGCAGGGAAAATAAACTAAAATCCACTAGCTAAATTGCTCTTGTTCATTGGCAGGCTGCAACCAGGGAAGAAAGATGAAACATACCATTCAAACCGCTACAAGTCTGAGTTTGTCAGCACTCCTGGTGCTATTGAGTTCGCTGCCCAGTAGAGCTCAGTTACCTGCCGTCAGAAATCCTGCGCCCGCTAGGAACCCAAACCAACCGAGAGTACCGCCGCCACCTCCGGGTTCGAGTTTGCCGCCGATCGGCAATTCTGGTTCGCTGACACCAGAAGCAGCTTATACTTTAGGCCCGGGCGATCGCATTGCTTTAGATATCTTCGGCGTCCCTGAATTCAGCAGAGAATATCAAGTGTTAGTTGATGGGACGCTCAATTTGCCAATTATTCGCAGCGTCTCAATTCAAGGGTTGACGCTGCAACAAGCCGCTAATGTGATTACCCAGCGATACGAACCCTTCATCAATGTTCCCGTTGTTACCGTAACTGTGATCGTCGCTCGCCCCCTAAATATAGGTCTTGCGGGTGAAGTTACTCGCCCGGGTTCCTACAAGATTAATCCCACTAGAGAAGGAGGAGGAGTAAAATTCCCGACTTTGATGGAAATGCTGCAACTTGCACAAGGGGTGACATCAGCAGGAGATATGCGAAATGTCCAAATTCGTCGTTCCAACAGAGGCGGGCCGGAGCAAGTTACTAATGTTGATTTGCAGGATTTTTTAGACACGGGAAATTTGCGTCAAGATGTCACGATTCGAGATGGAGATACAATTTTTGTACCGACAGCAAGGGCCCTGAATACTCAAGAAGTTCGTCAAAGAGCCAGTGCTAATTTTTCCGCTGATATTACTAAACCAATTGGTGTGGTAATTGTCGGGGAAGTAAACCGGCCGGGGCCTTATACTGTATTTGCTTCGGATGTGCGATCGAGCAACCAACAAACAGAGTTGAGTTTTGTAGCTATCGACCAACAGCAAGGAGCAGTTGTAGGCTTACCAACAATAACTAGAGCATTGAAAATTGCTGGTGGTATCACTACAGAAGCTGACATTCGCCGCGTGCAAATCCGCCGCCGAGTCAGAGGTGGCAATGAACAAACTATCATGGTAAATCTGTGGGATTTGCTGCAAAAAGGCGACGCAACTCAAGATATTTTGCTGCAAGAAGGAGATAGCGTAATTATCCCGACAGCAGCTACCGTAGACTTAGCTGAAGTTTCTCAAGTCGCAAATAGCAGTTTTTCGCCGAACGCGATTAGCATCAATATTGTAGGAGAAGTAATTAGGCCTGGGGCTTTGCAGGTGCGGCCTAGTACATCCCTGCACCAAGCTCTGCTGACTGCAGGCAGTTTCAATCAATTGCGGGCTAAAAAAGACAGAGTAGAACTATTGCGTTTGAACCCCAACGGTACTGTTTCTCGTCGCACGATTGAGGTGGATTTTGCTCAAGGGTTGAATCCTAATAATAACCCCACTCTCCGCAACGACGATGTGATTCTGGTAGCGCGATCGGGCTATGCTAGGGTAGGAGACAATATCAACAGTTTTTTGCAGCCAATAACAGGAGTTGCAAATGGGATCAGCGCTGTTAGCGGCGTTTTTACTGGGTTTCAAGCAACTATCAACGCTTTTCAAAACTTATTTTTGGGAGGAGATTTCGAGCGGCGAAATCAGCTCAGACAGCTTCGCGAACAACGTCAAGACAGACAAGAGCAACGTCAAGACAGACTGCTAGACAGAGAGCTACAACGTGAAGACAGACTGCGGCAAGAAGAAGATAGAAGACTGCAACTTGAAGACAGAAGACTGCAACTCGAAGACAGACAGCGGCAAATAGATCTTGAGAATCGGCAAATCGAGATCCAGGAGCAGCAACTTCTGCTCCAAAATCAGCAGCAGCAAATGCAGCCACAGCAAATTCAGCCAACTACTCCTTGATCAGACTCGGGCGTTGAAAGTTAGCCACCCTCTTTATGAATCGGCGGTTGAAACCGCTGCATAGAGTCATTCGATTTTAGATTTTAGAGTTTAGATTTTGGATTGACGCCACGGATAAATTCGGGGGATTGTACTATCAAGAAATTCGCTTGTCAAACGAAGTCCGAGTCATATCATGTCCGGTAGTATAACCATAATTAAGGCGCAACTTGGGGCCACCAATGGAAATTTGTCAAACCTCGAACTA
>NZ_JAUBOY010000095.1:0-9523 GCF_036700465.1 Microcoleus sp. T3_A4
TCAATCGAATAAGGTTTCATTTTTTTAGCTTATATACTAAATAAACTGTATCATATATACATGGAATCTGCTGTATATACAAGTCCGGTGCAACCGGACTTGATATGACCAATTACTAATTACCAATTCCCAATTCCCAATTCCCAACTTGCGTTATTTCTGTTTTAGGACTACCAACGTAATGTCGTCAAAAACTTTATATTTGTCAATATGTTGGCCCAGATGATCAATTACTGCTTGTCGAATTTCTTTAGCGGTTTTGTGGCGATTTTCTTTTGTGACTTGGCACAATCTTTCTATCCCGTAATACACTTTATTTATATTTACAGCTTCGGTAATTCCATCTGTGTAAAGAACTACTACATCCCCTGGATTAAGATGCACTTCAACTTGGGAAACAAAATGAGCAATATCTTCCTCTAATCCCAGAGGAAAGCCAAGTTCCATTGTATCGATCAGTTCGATGTTACCATCAGTACGGACTACGATAACTTCTTCATGTTGACCGCTGAGGCTGAAGTTACTATCTTGATAATCTAACAAAGCCAAGGTCATGTTTCTAGACGAGTCGATGCGCTCGATATTGGCATAAAGGGTGCGGTTTAACACATCAAGAAACTTCACCGGATCGGTTTCGTTCATTTGTTGGAGAGTGCGGACGGCGGTTTGCGCCATAATCATTAATACGCCACTTTCTAAACCATGTCCCGTAACATCGCCGATGGTAATTTTCACCTTATCATTTTGGGTGAGTACGTCGTAGTAGTCGCCACCCACTTCATCGGCAGGTTCCATATATCCAGCTATTTCTAATCCTTGAATTTTATCTAGTTCTGATTGTTTGGGCAAAATCATTTGTTGCAGTCGTTTGGTGACTTCCAACTCAGCACTGAGGCGGATGTTTTCGGCTTTAAGTTTGTTGTTGAGGGAGCTAATTTCTTGGTTTGCTTGGGCCAGTTGGGCGGTGCGTTGTTGCACCTTTTCTTCTAAAGTTTGATAGAGGCGGGCATTTTCGATGGAGATCGCAGCTTGGGCGGAAATGATGTTGAGGACTTCTAGGCGATCGCGCGTAAAAGCCCCCGCTGTTAAATTATTTTCTAGGTATAAGATGCCTACCAACTTACCTTGATTAATCAGGGGGCTACACAAGATAGATTTAGGTCGCTGCTGAATAATATACGGGTCAGAGGCAAACCTAGTTTCAGTGGTTGCATCATCGATCGCAAGAGTTTCTTGGGTGCGTTCTACATAATTAACCAGCGAGATAGGAATCACTTGATTTTCAGTCCCTGACTTGGATATTAATTCACATCGTTCACCCGTACATTGAGCTTCAATTTTCCACTTACCTGCTGGGTCAGGTATGATGAAATAAAATTTTTCTGCTCCAGCGTTTTCCAGCAAGACTTGCATCAAATTCGAGAGCAATTCATCCAGATGAACTTTACCTGAGAGCGCTTGGGAGGCTTTGATAATTGTTGATAGATCCAGCTCGTTTGCAGCACCTGAACTGGTAGAAGTGACAGTGGTTCTGGTCTGAACAATCGTTTCGTCTCTTCCACTCGTCAGGCTCTTTTTCCTACCGACGACTGGTGCGAGTAATTCAGCATGGCGCTCTTCTAAATCTTTAACTTTTGCCTTGGCTCCCCAGCGAATATAAGCATAGTAAGCGTCTATCATGTAGGTACGCGCTACTTTCTGACGACCTAAAGTTAAATAAAATTCTGCTGCTAGTTCATTGGCGAGGGCTTCGTGCTGGACGTATCCATTTTGCTTGGCTCCATCTATCGCCAGGTCGTAATATTCCATTGCTGAGAAAGATTGCCCCAATACGCGGGCTTTTTCTGCTTCTACTAAGTCATACTTATGTTGGTAATTAGCTGGGCAATGGAAGGCCCAATATTTCATTTTTTGTTGATTTTCTTCTACTTGTTTTAGATATTGTTGCTGTTTAACATTGTTCTCATTATCTTCACGATATTGCGTGTTTGCATACTGAGCAACTAAAGCAAGCGAATAGTAAAAAATATGTTCCGTAAACAGAATTATATTCCGAACAAAATGTGAATATTTGGCTGCTAATTCAGCATTTTCTAAACAGCCAGAGTAATCTTTAAAAAAATAGCACAAACGAGATTTAAAAAAATATATGTACAACAAATATATTACATTGTTTTCTTTAATAAATAGTTGCAAACTTTCTCTTTCGTTAAAAGTATTGCCCATTAATTCGCATTTATTTTCAGCCCCTTCCCTAATATTAGATACAGCTTGACCAAATATTTTCAACAAGTTTAACTGGTATTCCTGTTTAAACATATTGACAAAATCAATATATTGCTCCAACCTCTCAGCCACAAAATCAAGATGTTCACCAACAAAAAACAAGTGGGCGCAGTAGAAGTCAGCCGTATGACAAGCAAATTCTATATCGCCAACTTCTAGACCGTCTTGAATTGCCTGACGCAAGGGTTCTATAGTATTCCTAGTATGTTGCTTCCAATGTTGGATAGTAATGCAATATGTGAGCAATGCTTTACAGCGAAACTCTTTGGCATTCAGCTTATCTAATACATTCAAGGCTAGTTGACCGAGCTGATAACCAAAATCTATGTCTGGAATTTGCCAAGTTACGATTCCACCATAGTTACAGTAGGCATAAATAGCTGGTCTAGAATTTCCATATTGACTGGAAAGCTCGATCATAGTATACAGAATTGGTAGAGATAGCTTGGCATCTCCAAAACAAGCAGGAGGCCATATGAGAGTTAAAATCTGCATAGCCGCCAGCTTGTAGGGATCGGTCATGTCAGGTAGGTTTGCTAACTCCTCAATATTGAGTTCTTGCGGGGGTGATTGACTCAGGGTCACTCCCAGCATTTCCAGAACTTGCAGTCCGGTATCTAAAGCAGATTGAATCTGGTTTTTAGCGAGTTCAAGCTTAATTTTCAGCTCGTATAAGTTGACTTTTTCGAGGATTGTTTTGGCTTTTTGGAGAGCGCGATCGCACAAAATTTCCGCTCGTTCTAAATTAGCATTAAGATATTCGGCTTCCGCTGCTTCCAGATAGAAAGTAAATGTCAGATCGTATCGACTTTCCCAACTATCTTGACTCAGAAGTTCCAGACCTACATTCAAATAATTAACAGCGGCTTCATATGCAGTAGCTGCCTTTGCTTTCTGTCCAGCAATCAGGTTTAATTCAGCCAACTCATCTTTTTCTGACTGATTAGTTAGCAAATCTGTGCCAAAATTTAGTTGGTTAACCAGAGCAAAAATATTATCTTTTCGCTCTTGCTCTGTTGTATTATTCAGCAACAGTTGACCAATTTTCAAGTGAGTCGCTTTTTTCTCTGACTCTGGAATCAAAGAATAAGCTGCTTGCTGCACGCGGTCGTGCAAAAATTTGTAGTCAACTTTGATATCCCGTACAGATGCCAACTCTTCCTGGGCAAAGAGTAGAGGAATTTTGTAATTTTCAGACAGCGGCAGAATCAAACCCGCTTGCAGTGCTTCCCACAAATGAGCAGCCGTCGCTATGTTTGATTCTTCATTGACAATTGATAAAACTTCTAAGTTAAATTGGTTGCCGATACAAGCCGCTAATTTTAATGATTTCTGGGTTGTTTCAGGGAGTTTGCGAATATTGCGAGCAACCAGTTCAACAATATTGAAATCTGCGATACCAATTGCTTGGATTTGTTGAATATCCCACTCCCAGCGGTCTGTATCTACTTGATAAACCAGCAGATTTTCGGAGTACAGCGTTTTGAGTAGCTGCGTTAAGAAAAACGGATTGCCTTGGGTTTTATTAAAAAGTAACTCTGAAAAAACTTTTATTTCGTCTGAATTTACGCTGGCATCCAGAGTGTCGGCGATTAATTGGTTGACGCTATCCAAAGCCAGCGCCTGAATGGTGATATTATTCACCACCGTTTCAGTTTCTTGAATTTTTTCTATTGTCTGAATTAAAGGATGAACGGGACTGACTTCATTATCTCGATAAGCTCCAATCGTTAACAAATATTTGTTATCTGGGTCAGTGACTAAGAGTTGGATTAACTTTAGAGATGCCGAATCTGCCCACTGTAAATCGTCTAGGAATATGACTAGCGGGTGTTCGGGTTGACAAAAAACGCGAATAAATTGTTGAAATACCCGATTAAATCTGTTTTGGAATTCCGATGACCCCAGTTGAGGAACTTCAAGCTGTTTACCGATAATTAGTTCGACTTCGGGGATAACATCAATAATAACTTGACCGTTATTCTCTAGCGCATTTAATAAGTTTTCTTTCCAAATAGCAATCTCTTCGGAACTTTCAGTTAATAGCTGACGAACTAATTCTTGAAATGCTTGGATTAACGCCGCATAGGGAATATTGCGCTTAAACTGGTCAAACTTACCCGCAATAAAATATCCCCTAGCTGCTAGAATTGGTTTATGAACTTCATTGACGATTGAAGTTTTACCAATCCCGGAATAACCGGAAACTAACATCATCTCGGTGGCACCGAGGCTGACTCGTCCAAAGGCATCTAGAAGAATTTGGACTTCGGTTTCTCTACCATAAAGCTTCTGGGGAATGAGTAATTGGTTGCCGCGATCGCGTTGACCGATGGGAAAATTTTCAATCTTTCCAGTTGTCTGCAATTGCTGCAAACAAGTTTCCAGGTCAAATTTTAATCCCGCCGCACTTTGATATCGGTATTCCGCATTTTTGGCTAACAGTTTCATCACAATATCTGAAACCGCTTGAGGAATTTCTGCTACCTCTTTAGGTGGGACGGGTTGTTTGGCAATATGACAGTAAACCAACTCCATCGGATCGGTGGTAGTAAATGGCAACTGGTTGGTCAGTATTTCATAGAAAGTCACTCCTAAAGAATAGAAGTCGGTGCGGTAGTCAATTGCTCGATTCATCCTCCCCGTTTGTTCGGGTGACATATAAGCGAGAGTCCCTTCCAGCAAGTTGGGATTGACAATAGTTTGCTGTTCTTTGGGTAAGGCGATCGCGATGCTAAAGTCAGTTATTTTGACTTCCCTCGTTTCGGGGTTGATGATGATATTGCTAGGTTTAATATCTTTATGTATAATCCCTACTTTATGGAGTTGACCGATGGTTTCTGCTAAAGAAATTGCCAAAATTAAAAAATCTTGTAAGTGAATTTTTATGCTTTTCAATAATTGGCTAACAGATTGACCGCCAAAGTCTTCTAAGACTAAAGCAAAGCTATTCTCATAGTTAACCAGGTTATAGGGCTTAACAATTCCTGGAACGTCTAATTTTTGGGGAATGGCGTATTCTTGTCTAAAGCGAGTAATCTCTTCAATGTTCGGATATTCATCTTTAATCATCTTGAGAATAACTGGCTGGCGATCGCGCTCTCTGATTCCTCGGCAAACAACTGTTCTGTCTCCTTCATAAAGTGTCTCTGCAATTGTGTAGCCGGGGAGAATAATCATATTTTTACTTTTTTTGTTTCAATATAAAAAGACTAGAGGTCAGGATGACCTAGTTTAAAGTAGCTTTGACCTCTAACCTTGTTAAATATATTACCGTTGCTCTCAGCTCGATTTTAATTTTTTCTCAAAGTGAGGGTACACCTTTTCATCAAACAGATCCTGAATCTCCTGCGATCGCTTCTGAGCCACTAATTCCTGATAATCCTTCTTCACAGGCACGTTGTAGCTAGCTTGGCGGCGTCCAATACTGGGCAACCACGTCGTGTGCAAAGTTAACCCAAAATTGAGAGAGGAATCGCTCAGTTTCCACTGCGGCCCCTGGTTGAGATCCCAAGCCTCGAAAATCCAGATCTCGTAGGTATTGTTCAACCAAACAGTACAGGTAATGTAACCATCCGTTGAACTGTTACCATCACCGCGCGGTATAAACTGGGGCGAAAGACCGATACAACCAGGAGGAAATTCATAGGAATCGGCAATCTTCATCGATTCAGTTGAAGAAGTATCCATACGGAACAAGCTACTTGGTCTGCCTTCTTCTTGGGCAATTCTGAGCAATTCCTCTAGTGGCACTTCTCTGGACGGATAGTCTTTGAAGAAATCAACCATAAACTTACTGACTAGATCCTTCCAGAGTCCCAAAGAGATCCAGTAGATATTATCAAGCTTACCTGGCGGCATGGTGGGATAGAGATCCGAAGGAAGTCGGTCAAGATAAGCATAAAGTGCTACTCCCCAAGTACACTTGCATTCTTCGGCGTCAAGGATGAATTTCTCTGGAATAACCTTCTGTTCAACGATTTCTCCCGTTTTTCCGTTAATGACGTAGCGTCCGACGCGACTGATGTCCATCTCGCTCTGTTCCATCCCGTGTGGGCGAGGTAACTTAGGATCGCAATAAGGAGAGTCATCATAGGCACGTATCCATTCAGACACATCCCAAGCACAAGTATGTGCTGCATGGAGGGTAATCAGTTGTTCGGGATTGTCGTAATCTACGAGAAAATGGGTTATCTCTAGGGGAATTTCTACTTTTTGCACAGTCACTGTTGGCACATCTTCGTTGCGATCGCTAACTCCAGATTTTTGGCCTTTGGTTAAGCGATCGCGAGGTATGAGATAGACAGGAGTTGTTGCTAACTCCATGACATCCAGTTTTTTTCGCAACCATTCTTCTAATCTTTTGTTTTTCGGAAAAGGGTTGTTAATTATCTGCTCTATCCCTGTTCTGAAAGAGGTATCTACAATTACCACGTAATTTTGAGAGAATCCAATTTGGTGAATGCTTTGCTTAATTTTGACAGGCGAACCATCAGGCAAGACTAGCTGCCATCGCTCTAGTTCTCCTTTACCATCCCAGCGCATTAGATAGATGAAATCTTCTGGAAGCTTGAATTTTTCCAGATATGGTCTCGCTGGTGGAAAAACTTTCTTTACTTGTTTCTTTAGTTTATTTGCCGTATTAGTTACGATGCCGAGAAAAGTTTTTAATGACATCCCATAATTGACCGTGAACATTTCGCTTTTGCGAACGTCAAATACGGGGTGAGCAGTGCTAAGCACGGGTGAAAAGGGAAAATTCAGGCACTGCAATGGAAAATTTAGCTCAATTTCTCCTCGCCACTCTTTGTTCCAGCCTACAGGAGTTGCCACTTCAAGAGTTGCCGTATCAATTTCGTAATGACGACCCGCATCATAGGCAACTAGCAGGCGTTCTTGGGAGTCCTCAGCAAATTTCATTGGCAGGAAGGCAATACTTAAATCATTGCGAGAGCCAAGACACCAAGAAAACCTGATGATGCCATGATTGCGGAATTTATACTTGGCATATTTTTCACCAGGTTGGCTTGCTTCATCCGCATAGTAATCTGGTGGCCTGATAATCCGTGTAGTTAATAAAACTTCACCCTTTTGCTGGAAGTCGAATCGGTAAATCATACCGTCGCCGCTTAAGAATGAGTCTCCATTTGTAAAGGGAAGACCTCCTGATTCAATGGTTCCGACTGGTGCAATGATAAAGACATGACCCTGTAAGTCATCTGGTAAGTCTTTCTCACCCATCTTAATAATATTTAGTTTGATGTCGGTGAGTTCATCGCGTTTAGCTTTGACAAGCGATTCGGGAACTGGGGGACAGCCTGCTTTGGTATTGCTTTTAGTGGGTTCGTTCATATCACTCTCCTGAATAAAAATGTAATAATGGTAACAGTGTAGATCAGTATTTGATTTATGAATGGGAAATGAGGACTGTAACTTAGATACTATCTTTGATAAATATTTGATATCTATTCTCCCATCCCCTGCCTCAAAGCCCAATTGGAATCGACATTAACTTATTATCTGCTCTCTCGTACTTATGGTGATAACGCAAGCTAATAATTTAGCACGATCGAGAGTTTCAACGTTCAGTCTCAGATACTTAGTATCATCTGCTACTTTTAACACCTAGCCTCGGGGAGAGCCGAGGAAAAAATTATGTGATTAGATGTTGGCATTGACACTGATGTCATGAATGCTGCACTGGATCAAGCGTAACAAGTCGCTTTAGCTGTCATATCAAGGTGCGACTAGGCTAAAATCTGGCGCGCCATATTTCTGGGGCAACAGTTCAATTAATGCCATGATATAAATGTGTGGCAATGCTCATACTGACGATCGCCACCAACCAACAACCAATTTGGGCTAGAGCTACCAGAAGGTTGCCAGCCTCTGCGCTCTCAAATCGGTTCTATAAAACCGACACATTTTTAATGACGATAATTTTAACCAACGACGACGGCATTGATGCTCCGGGCATTCAAGCACTTTTGCAGGCTGTAAGCGGCAAAACAATTATGGTGGCTCCGCAGGGGCAATTGTCGGGCTGCGGGCATCAGGTGACGGCTCACAGTCCGATTCATGTCGATCGGCGATCGTCCTTTGAGTATGCTGTAGGGGGAACACCGGCCGATTGCGTGCGTATTGCTCTTCATCACGTTTGTGCGAAACCGGATTTGGTGCTTTCGGGTATTAACGCGGGTGGCAATTTGGGGGTTGACGTGTATATTTCGGGTACGGTTGCGGCTGTGCGCGAAGCAGCCATGCACGGTATTCCGGGCATCGCCATTTCCCACCGGATTAAAAGGCCGCTCGAAATAGACTGGGATGTCGCGACTCGTTGGACATCGCGAGTGTTGGCGGATTTGCTCAACCGGGAACTAAAGTCGGGGTGTTTCTGGAATGTGAATTTGCCGCATTTAGCGCCGGGAAGTGCGGAACCGGAAATTGTGTTTTGCCAGCCTTCGACGCAGCCGCTGCCAGTGGTTTACCGGATGGAGGGAGAATACTTTTATTATGCGGGAGAATATGGCTCGCGCGATCGGGCGGCGGGGACTGATGTTGACGTGTGTTTTGAGGGTAATATTGCAGTTACTGAGATATCGCTGTGATAGATTTGGGCGATCGAACTATATTTTTTTTCAACAAACTCTAAATAGACGGTCTTAAATTCGATCGGCTACCGAAGGTTTCATATTCATGGCTAAAAACAGATTTCATTATACTTTGGGTTTAACACTGCATATACCCTAGGTATAATAAACCTGTTTTCGGATTATCCCAAAATAGGATATTGTAATTTATTCAGAATTGATACTAATAAAACTTAAACAAAATTAATCGCAATTCCAAGAGTGGCAGGTATCTCTACTTGCGGCCCTCGCTGCTACCATAATTTTTTTTGTCATCCTTCGGCTTAGCAACACCATCAGGTTGTTTCTTTGGCTTTTTGACTTCTTTGTTGCTTTTTCTTTCTTTTGACATGATTCTTCCTCAATTTTGACTCAGCATAACATAGATTGACACATTTGCCTAACTGCCAGTAGAGGGGGTGCTCCTATACAGATATTACTCGCTGTTAGTTTTGTACCATCTGCAGTATATTATCCGCTAGGTTTTGAACGAATCCCCTCTACCGTTAGGCATATCGATAAATTCCTCAGAACAATACTCCGGACAGTTTTTAAGCAGCCAGAGTACCATAAGACAAGACTGAAGGAAGGTTAGGGTGATTTAAAAT
>NZ_JAUBOY010000030.1:0-14175 GCF_036700465.1 Microcoleus sp. T3_A4
TGATTTTAAATCACCCTAACCTTCCTTCAGTCTTGTCTTATGGTACTCTGGCTGCTTAAAAACTGTCCGGAGTATTGCTGATTATATATTTGCCTTAACTTTCAGAATTGATCGCAAACGACGCTGCAACGATCAAAGTAATGTTTTCAATTCCCACGACGCGAACCACCTCACCGGGTTCAAAAGTCATGTCTCGATCGCACTTCGCCGGCCACCAACTGTTTTGGAAACGAACCCGGCCGCATTCTTGAGGGCGGATTTGTTCATCTACGATCGCTGTTTCAACATCGTTAATAGACATAGCTGCTTGCTCCAGAATATAAACTCGACTCGATCTGTGTGTAAGTTAGAAGCTTGTTTGTCAACTTCCCCTCCACACTCAACAGTATCCCCTGCCAACCTCGGCCGTGTCAGTCGGTAAAAGTCTATACAAGTCCACTGTTTGAGGGTGTAAGCGAGTCGGAAAAAGTCTGTTAAAGTTGTCTCAGATGGGTAACGCTAAACCTGGTGACTAAATGGAAGCCGATCGTGCACTGGATTTTACCAACTCGTTACTTGTGGCTCGAAACCTGAAAACTCTCGACAACCTTGACAGCGCGATCTTTCGCGAAGCTTGGCAAGGCGTGCAAGGCAGGACGTACCAACAGGTTGCAGATAGTGAAGGGTATGGAGTAGGGACTGTTAAGGATGCTGCCTCTAATTTGTGGAAGCGACTTTCAGCGCTGTTTGGAGAAGGCGAAAAAGTCAAAAGAGACAACCTTCAAGCCGTTGTAGAACGGTATTGGCGCAGCTACTCGAAACTAGAACCGCAGTCGGGACAAACTGTTCCGGCCCAAGTATCTCTCGGACTTGATGCGGATTTGGAAATCGAAAACCCGAACTTTTTGGGCCGCTTCGGGGCGATCGAAGATCTCAATACTCTTGTCGCCCAAGGTGCTAAAGTGATTGTCATCCAAAGTGCCGGCGGTATGGGCAAAACGACTTTGGCCAGAGAGTATCTCAAATCTCAAGGGTTCGATCGCGTAATTGAACTGTTGATGGCAAAAGAGACAGAGAATATCACAGCATTGGAAAGCGCGATCGAAGAATGGCTCAAGCAAGACTTTCAGGAAGAACCAGGGCCCGACTTTGGCGTCACCTTGGGGCGGTTGAAACGGCAGCTTCAGACTCACAAAGTCGGCGTATTAATTGACAATTTGGAAGCCGCACTCGACGGACAAGGTAAGTTTATTGAACCGCACCGGCTTTACGTGGAACTGTTGCGAGTTTTGGCTGACGCAGCGGTGCAGTCGGTAACGCTGATTACCAGTCGCGATCGACTGTGCGATTCTGATGTCACCGTAGAACACTACCTGCTTCCGGGATTGGAAGTTGAAGTTTGGCGGCAGTTTTTTAGCGCCCGCAATATCAATATAGATGATGTCGCCCTCAAGGAAATGCACAAAGTTTACGGCGGCAATGCTAAAGCAATGGGCATTATTTGCGGCACGATCCGAGAAGATTTTGACGGAGATATGGCAGCTTACTGGCTAGAAAACAGTGAAGATCCGCTCCTTGAAACAGACTTAAAAAATTTAGTTACCAGTCAGTTTAACCGCCTGCAAGAACTCGATTCGGAAGCCTATCAACTCCTGTGTCGCTTGGGCTGTTACCGCTATCAAGATGTGCCGACAGTCCCTACTGACGGACTTTTGTGTTTGCTGTGGGACGCGCCCGAAGCCGGACGGCGACAAATCATTAAATCGCTGTTGCACCGATCGCTAGTCGAGTCTCAGAAGGGCGAATACTGGCTGCATCCAGCAATGCGCGAAGAAGCGGTCGATCGGCTCTCCCCCGGAGACTGGGAGACTGCAAACCGCAAAGCCGCCGAGTTCTGGACAGAGAGTGTTGAAAATATTGAAACGGTAGAAGATGCGCTGAAAGCTTTTGAAGCTTACTATCATTATGTGGCAATTAGCTGTTTCGACCAGGCCGCTAGCGTCATCCTCAAAAAAATCAATATCCAGTTTGCCAAAGATTACAAGCTGGGTAGAGCGCTCTACAAATTAGGTTTCTTGCAGCCCATAATTTCAGCCACTACTCGCATCGTCAACAATGTGACTTCTGATTATTATTTGAGCGGCTTATACAGTATTTTAGGCATTTGTTACCGGATCTTAGGCGAAATAAATCAAGCCATAGAATGCCATCAAATATCAGAAATAAAAGCCACTAAATCTTTGCAAATTCTAGCGAAAAGCAGCGACCCGGAAAACGGCAAACAAGCTAATCTCGAATTCTGGAAAGTTAACGCTGCAATTAATATAGGTTTTTGTCAAATAGAAATGGGCGAATTAGAATCAGCTATGGAGATATTTGTCAAGCTGAAAACTTCGCGGGACGAAATCGGGATTAATAGCTATTCGATCAATGTCGGGTTAGCTTTCCTCAACTCCTGTGTGGGAGCAAAAAAAGAGGCGGAAGAACTCGCCGAAAAACTTTATGCCGATCGGGAAAACAGTCAGTTGGTGGGTACGGGATACAAGTTAGTTTTTCTCGCCGCCACCTATCAAAACCTGGGAGAGACAGAGAAAGCTTTGAGTTTGTACCGCCAAGCGATCGCCCAAGCCGACCAAAACCAGTACAGCACCATCAAAGCCAAAGCTCTCAGCGGTATAGCAGCGCTGTACCGAGAACAGGGAGAAGTTGACCAAGCCCTGCAGCACCATGCAGAAGCAATAGAAATACTCGCTCGAGCCAGCGCTAAATTAGACCGAGCCGAAGCTTGCTATCAACTAGCACTAACAGAACAAAAACTTGGTAACACCGAGAAAAGTGAAGAAAATTTTGAGCGCGCCATTCAACTGTTCAGCGAAATGGACGCTAGCAAACAAGTAGAAAAAGTACAGTTAGCCGCAACAAAAAAAACAGAAAAAATACCTAATTAATCGAGCAACAAATCAGAAAATAGATACAATAAATGAAAGAACAACCATAAACTTTGTAGATATGAAACTAAAACGATTGGGACACGTAGCCGTCTGCGTGCAAGACATAGAGAAGTCTGCTGAATTCTACCGCAACTTGGGTATGGAGTTAGTCTGGAAAGATGCAGACTGGGCTTATTTGAAAGCAGGAGAGGACGGATTGGCGCTGTTGAGTCCGAGTTACGACCAAGCAGGGCCGCATTTTGGCTTTGTATTTGACGATCGTACCGAAATGGAATCCGCCTACGAACAACTCAAAGCCGATGGTGTTTCCGTCACCCACATTCACGAACACCGCGACGGTACTGCATCTTTTTACGGCAGAGATCCAGATGGGAACGGTTTTGAATATCTTTACGAACCGGCCTGACGATTCTCGGACTTGCGGATCAAAACCCAAGAAACCGGGTTTTTAGCGGTTTCTGCGATTTGCAGTGCGTCTTATCGACAAAAACCCGGTTTCTGACCACGTGGGCGAACTAAATTAAGTAAGCGCCCAGAAAAAAATAGAATATCCAGATACCCGGTTGGGCGTTCCTTCTTCCGTTCCCGGAACATCCCTACAACTCCCCGAATAATCTGAGGTACTCACACCGAGGCTTCTCAAGTAAGGTGCAGGCTGTGAATGCGAAATATATCCACAACTTCCGAAAATCGGCTCGATAATCTAAAATCTAAAATCTAAAATCTAAAATCCTCATGTTGCAGAGAATACAAGTCAGAAACCGCTGGAAATCAATTTTCAAACCCTGGGAAGAAGCAGACCCTTGGCTGTTTGGCGCTTGCATCGCCCTCACCATCTTTGGGGGAGTCATGATCCGCAGCGTCGAAATCAACCAGGGGCTGATCGACTGGTGGCGGCACTGGGTAACTGGGGCAGTCGGTTTGTTCCTCGCCATCATCATTTCCCGCTGTCGCTACCAAATACTGCTTGAGTGGAAATGGCTGATTTACATATTAATCAATTTGTCCCTGATCGCAGTGCGGTTTATCGGTACTACAGGGCTCGGTGCCCAGCGGTGGATCAACATCGGCGGCTTCTACCTGCAACCCTCAGAATTTGCCAAAGTAGGCATGATTGTCACTTTAGCAGCTCTCCTGCACGACAAGACTGTCCCCACGGTGGGTAATATGTTGAGGATGCTGGCGATTATGGCTGTACCCTGGGGATTGATCTTTGCCGAACCAAATTTAGGTACTTCCTTAGTCTTCGGCGCAATCACAATGGGGATGTTTTACTGGGGTAATGTCAATCCCGGCTGGCTAATATTGCTATTCTCTCCTCTCATCTCAGTTCTCTTCAATAACCTGTCTACACCGATTTGGATAGCCTGGGTAGTTGTTGCCGGTATTATTGCTTGGCGAACCCTGCCTTGGCCCTGGTTAGGCACTTTCGGTGCTGTGTTGGTGAACGTTGTTTCTGGACACCTCGGACATATTTTTTGGAATGTGCTCAAGGATTATCAAAAAATGCGTCTGACAGGGTTTTTAAACCCCGAGAAAGACCCTTTAGGCAGCGGATATCACTTGATTCAATCTCGGATTGCTATTGGCGCTGGGGAACTGAAGGGCCGGGGTTTGTTTCAGGGAACGCAAACTCAGCTTAACTTTATTCCCGAACAGCATACGGACTTTATCTTTTCAGCTATTGGCGAAGAATTGGGTTTTATTGGCTGTATTAGCGTGTTGTTGGTATTCTGGATAATTTGTTTCCGGTTGGTGACGATCGCTCAAACTGCTAACGATAATTTTGGTTCTTTGCTGGCAATCGGCGTACTGTCAATGTTGATTTTTCAGGTATTCGTCAATATTGGGATGAACATTGGCTTGGCTCCGGTTACGGGCATTCCGCTGCCTTTCCTAAGTTACGGGAATGCGTCGCTGCTGAGTAATTTTCTCGCCCTGGGGCTGGTGGAGGCGGTGGCCAGCCAGCGACAGCGCAAGAAGCGTTGGAATTAGGTCATTGGTAATGGCTAATGAGTTTTGGGAATGCGATCGCCCTTTTGATTTCTTTCGAGAAATTCTGCGGGCGATCGCATTTTTTTTCCATCTGCCAAGGCGCATCTAAATTTTACGGTTCCTGAGCCGAGCCTTGATCACTGTCAAGTTTGATAAAATTATTGTGTGGTGTGCGCGAAAACCCGCCCAAAAATAAAATTTAGAGGCCCAACAGCTTAAGTAGATCAACTTAATTAAACCACTCCTGACGCAAACAATAAATGGTTTTATGCGCTATGAGTAAGCCACTCAGTGTGCAGTGGACGCCCTACTCAGCAAGTTATTAATGCCTGAAACCATTGCTATTATTACATCTTTTTTTTTTCTTCCGTCTTCCTGCTTCCGTCTTCCTTCTATCCTTTACATCCCGTACATTGCTCGTTGCCGAACTTCCGTCTTCCTTCTATCCTTTACATCCCGTACATTGCTCGTTGCCGAACTTCCGTCTTCCTTCTATCCTTTACATCCCGTACATTGCTCGTTGCCGAACTTCCTTCTATCCTTTACATCCGTTACATCCCGTACATTGCTCGTTGCCGAACTTCCTTCTATCCTTTACATCCGCTACATCCGAAGAAAGCGAATCCGTTGCCGAACTTCCTTCGCCTCTGATTACTCGTTCATATTCTTGTACGTAGCAACAGCCGAAGGCGAACTCCGGTTTAAATAACGGAATATCCAATATTTAAATACCGTATCCAAGATCACAGGAAACGTTGCAATGAACAAAAATATGAACTGCCTATTTTCTGGCAGTCCCAAATGCCTCGATAAACCTTCGAGAATTACTTCCCAACCGTGAGGCGAGTGGAATCCGACAAACACATCCGTAAACAAAATAATTACGAAAGCTTTCGCACTGTCGCTGAGGCCGTAAATCACATCGTCCATGAAAGACTTTAAAATCTCAATCTCTTTCTTGTTAGTGACGATAATCGCGACAAATGCCATGCAGGAAATCAAATCGGCAAAAATATTTTTAATAGCTCCACCACTTTCAGCGCGGTATTCCTCCGCTAGCTCAACTGCTTTCTCGGCAATCTTCTTTTCCGTTTCTTCTAAAGAAAGCGACGGAGCAGCGCCTATTAACCTTTTAAATTTGAGGTTCTGCTCAAATCTCTCCAGTTCTTGGAATGCTTCTTCTTCGAGGTTAACATTTATGAAAAGTGGGGCCTTTTCTTGACCTCTAAAATGGTCAACTATCGGGCCGACAAGAAAGTTTTTGGCAATTTGATTTGTCAACAGCGGAACTAAAATCAAAAGCAAAATAAATCTCAGAGAAATAATTGTTTTGACTTTGGAATTGCGGAAATTCTTAACTACTTCTTTTTCAGCTCCAGGGTCTAAATCTTTAGTGATTCGATTCAAAGTCCCCAAAAGCGATCGCGGTAATAAATTGACTTCTTCATAGTTAGTGTCAACCTCACCATCGTGAATGTGAACAGAATTAGCTGAACCTTTATTTTTGGAGTCAGGTGGAGAACTGCTATTTGTAGATTTTGTCTGCACATTTACTGAACTGACAACCGGAACAATTGCCGTTGATCTACTATTATTAATATACTTGTCGATGACTCCATCAATAAACTCTAGCTTCTCAAATATAAGGGATTCTCTATCTTTATTGTTGAGATGTAATCCGTGCTGGTGATAATCAGCGCTGTGCCCCGTTTTGGGTTTAGCTCCCACTCGCTCCGGCAGTTCCAAAAAAGAACGGCTAGCATTAAACTCAACCATTCGGGTTTGAATAACCTTGAGGTATTTTTCCAGTTCGGATTTAAAGTAAGACAGGGTGCTTTGTCCGTAATCTCCCGATCGCTCAGAGATTCCTTGACCGCCAAAATGCTCGTCTTCGATCGCCTTAATTGCTAACGCAGCATCGTAGGCCTGTTCTAGAGCCCTCTCAGGGGTTTCTCGATACCATTGGTGAAGGCTGTAGAGATATTTTACAATCCTGTTCCACGGAGAAGTATTCATAGCTAAAGCTGGTTAGTTGGCTGTAGACATTAGTGATTAAAGTATTCACGGTATGGTAACAAATTTACATAAATTGAGAACGGCCACCGAAGATTCAATTTGGATTGTCGGATCTGCCCGCAGCGGCAAAACCACTCGCTTAGTCGAGCAGTTCTGCATTTGGAGCAAAACTGTCAAGCCTCTGCCTGCAACAGTTTCAGGGCGATCGAGCTCCGGGCGGCGGCGGGCTGGACAAACTGCCCCAGCAATTTTAGTCTTAGCAGCTAACGGAGACAACCGGCTAGAATTAGCCGATCGCATCGCCGTCGCTACCCAAGGAAAATATACCTTTCACTCCACCACACCCTTCGGTTTTTTTGAGCAGGAGGTATTGTTATTTTGGCCCCTGCTAGTTCAGTCGCTGGATTTGAGGGCTCAATTTCCCTTGCGACTGCAACCTGAAACAGAACTGGAACTTGCCGCGAGACTCTGGCGTCGCGAACTAGACGAAGGCATTTTGCAAAAAACAGGGGTAAGTCCAAACCGAATGGTGCGTCGAACACTAGACTTATTACAACTTGCTGCTGTCAGCGGTACACCGAGAGAAGAGATTCCCAGCATTCTAGAACAGGGATTTGCTGGGGAGGGCGGCTCGACCAACCTGTGGACTAGCATGGGAGAGTTGCTGGAAAGGTGGCGGGAATGGTGCTTGACGCGGGGGCTCCTGACTTACGGGATTGTTTGCGAACTCTACTGGCGCTATTTGTTGCCGGATGTCAGTTACCAGCAGCATTTGGCCTCTAGATACCAAGCTGTGATCGCAGACGATGTTGACGATTATCCGGCGATAAGTCGCCATTTATTCGATCGAATGCTCGACCAAGATGCAGCGGGGGCGTTCTCCTACAATTCAGATGGAGGAGTGCGTTTGGGCTTGGGGGCTGACACGGAATACCTAGCCCAACTCGAAGACCGCTGTCAAAGCGTGGAAAATTTGGACGCAAAAGCGGGTTTAGCTGCAGAGATTGGAGATTTAGCGGTAAGTTTAGCAGTTAATTCTGAGGGTTTTTATCCTTTAGGCTTGAGTTTGCCCGGTAAAGTTCGATCGCTCCAAACCACTTCCCGGGCTCAACTGCTGCGAGAAACCGCCGAAATCATCGTCGATGCGGTGAAATCACAAGCCGTGGAACCGCAGGAAATCGCCGTAATTGCCCCTGGGATGGATGCGATCGCCCGTTACAGTTTAACGGAAATTCTGGCGCGAGATAATATTGCCGCCGTATCTCTCAACGATCAGCGGCCGCTCTCGACTACCCCAGAGATTCGAGCTTTACTCACTTTGTTAGCGTTAGTTTATCCGGGACTCGGCCGTTTAGTCGATCGAGACGGCGCAGCCGAAATGCTGGTAATTTTAGGTAGCCAGAAACACCCTTCATTGGAAACAGAAGATTCCAACTCGACATTCAATCTAAAATCTCAAATTCACAATCAAAAATCGATCGACCAAGTGAGAGCAGGTTTAATCGCAGATCACTGTTTTTGTCCAGATATCGATCAACCTCAATTGCTGCCAATTACAGCCTTTCCCCGGTGGGACAGACTGGGACACCGAGCAGCCAGGGCCTACGAGCACATTGTCGAGTGGATCGAACAACAGCGATCGCAACAGCAGGAGCGGCTGTTGCCGAGTCCAATTGCCCTACTCGATCGAGCAATCCAGAAATTTCTCATGAACGACAGATACCTGCCCTACGATCGGCTAGCAGCCCTGCGCGAGTTAATGGAAACCGCCACCCACTACTGGGAAATCAACGGGCGAATGCAGCGCGTTGAACCAACAAACGGTGGCGACTCAGAAACGATCGCCCGGTTCATCCAATTGTTGCGCCAAGGAACCGTCACCGCCAACCCCTTTCCAGTGCGTCCAGAAGGCCCAGCAGCCAGAGCCGTCACCCTCGCCAACATCTTCCAGTACCGCAGCAGCCGCCGCGCCCACAAATGGCACTTTTGGCTGGATGCCGGCTCGCCCCTGTGGCTGAGTGGCGGTGCGGCGACATTGTTTGGTGCTCCCTTATTTTTGCGATCGCAACTGGGGCGTCCCTGGGAAACCGAAGAGGAAACAGCGGCCGACCAACAGCGACTGCGGCGAATTCTGCTAGATTTGTTAAGTCGCTGTTCCCTGCTTTACCTGTGCCACAGCGAACTATCCGTCAGTGGACAAGAACAAACCGGGCCGCTTCTGCCCCTAATTAACAGCTCTGTTTCTTGTCAGCAGTCAGCATAAGGCATTCGCTTCTGCAGGCAAGAGGCACATCTGTATTCAGCATTCGACATTCGGGAAGAAAAAATTATGACGGCGAAGATTTTTATTTTTTCGGATTCGGGATAAATACACTGGGCTGACTCCAAGCGCGACTTCTAGGTTCTATCGAAATGGCGCGATATTAAAGTATACCCAACCTAGGCATCAAAACGTGCAATCATTAATATTTTGGGATCAAAAGATGCCCAGCTTAAAAAATATCTATAGCAGTTGCAGTTTTGATTTAGTATGTTAGAAATGATGGGGTTATTAATCAATTTTAAGCCGGATTTGTGGCAACAAACTGATACTAATCAGTTCTTAAAGTTAATCGGGATCGTCGTTTAAAGGAGCCAAAATAATGCCAAGTGCAGTGCCATTAGTAATTATACCAGAACCTACACCAACACCAGAACCAGAACCAGAGACGCCAACACCAGAGACGCCGACACCAGAGACGCCGACACCAGAGACGCCAACTCCGACTCCAACACCAACACCACCTCCCTCCGGGGACGACACCTTTGGCGGCATAGACGACACATTGGGCGGAGGCCAAGGTACGTCGCCCGCAATCATCGGCGGCGTAGTCCGCGGCACAGAAAGCAACGACTCCTTAGCTGGCAGTCCCGGCCCCGACGTGATTTCCGGGCTGCAAGGCAACGACACCTTGCAAGGAGTCGGAGGCGACGATTTACTATTTGGCAACGACGATGACGACGTGCTGTTCGGCAATGAGGGCAACGACGTTCTTGATGGCGGTTCAGGACTGGATACCCTGTACGGAGGCAAAGACAACGACTCCCTCGACGGGGGAAATAACCCCGACCTGCTGTATGGCAATGACGGCAACGACACGGTAATCGGAGGCGAAGGCAGAGACACGGCTTACGGCGGCAAAGGCAGCGACAGCTTGCGTGGCGGTTCTGGCGACGATAGCTTTTTGGGCGATCGAGGTGACGACATTCTGTGGGGCGACCAAGGCAACGACTCGCTCTTCGGTGGCGACGGCGAAGACTTGCTATTTGGCAACGAAGGAGGCGACTGGCTCTACGGAAACGCCGGCGGGGACACAATTTTTGCCGGCGACGGCGATGACATAGTATTCGGCGGTGAGGGCGACGACATCGTGGACGCCGGTGCTGGCAACGACGTTATTTGGGGCGAAGCAGGCAAAGACGTAGTGGCAGGAGGCGAAGGCAGAGATGTCTTCGTCATCGGTGCATTCAGTTCCCCCAGCGGCAGCAGCGACGGCACTAACGCGGCATTTATCACCACAGGCGGCCCCGATCTCGCCGATGCCGACATTTTCACAGACTTTCGCCAAGGCGAAGATTTAATCGGGTTAAGTGGCGACCTCAAGTTTGAAGATTTGGTAATCTTCCAAAGCACTGAGACCAAAGCCGGCAGTACGATTATTCGCAACGGCGTCAGCGGCGACTTTTTAGCAGTATTGCCCGGAGTAGACAGCAGAACCCTAGGGCGAAGCTCATTTGTAATTGCCCCCACAGTTCCCGGCAGCGCAACTCCGCTTCCCCTGCCGACCCCGACACCAACGCCGACACCGACGCCGACAAACAGTCCGACACCAACGCCGACACCGACGCCGACACCGACGCCAACACCGACGCCAACACCGACACCAACGCCGCCAGACGAGCCGGTGCCGATGTTCCCCGGGTCGCCGACACCGACAGGAAGTCCGACGCCGACAGGAAGTCCGACGCCGCCGACACCGCCGACGCCTATCTTTAACCAACCTCCAAGAGCAGTTAACGACAACTTCACCACGGTTGCGGGTCAAGAACTCAGTTTCAACGTTCTGTTGAACGACACTGACCAGGAACAAAGCGCTCTGACTGTCACGACTTTTGCTCCAGCAAGCAAAGGGAGCCTGGTTCCCGTGGGCGGCGGCGTATTCAAATACACCCCGAATCCGGGCTTCTCGGGTACTGACAGCTTCAGCTACTCGATCTCAGACGGCAGCGGCGGCACAAGTAAGGCGGTAGTAACCATCAACGTCAGTAGCCCGCCGCAGCTAATAATTAACGACGGTGTGGTGGTTGCCAAAAGTAATCCTACCCAAACAATTACTGCCGCCGATTTGTTAGTCACAGATCCCGACAACAGCCCCTTGGAAATCGTTTACACGATTACTAAAGCCCCCGATGCTACCAGAGGTTTTGTCCAAAGGGGTAGCACCTTTCTCAACGTCGGCGGCAAATTCAGCCAAGACGATATCAACAACAACATCGTCAAATACAACTTGCTGGCAGAAGGTGGCAGCGACAGTTTCACCTTTACAGCCTCCGACGGGTCTGCAACTATCGGGCCGGCATCCTTCAGCATCACGGTGGTAGATAATATTGTCGATCGCAGCGCACTCCCGGCCAGCAGCTTTACAGGCAGCAACCTCAGCGACTTCATCCTCGGCGGGGTCGGCGACGATACCCTCTCTGGGGGCGACGGCAACGACATCATGGATGGCAGTGGCGGCAACGACCTCGTATTCGGTGAAGCAGGCAACGACTCGCTGGTGGGTGCGATCGGCAACGACATCCTCGACGGCGGACTCGGCAACGACACCGTTGACGGCGAAGACGGCATAGACTCGCTGATCGGCGGACTGGGCAACGACCTGATGTTCGGCGGCAATGACAATGACAACCTCTTGGGCGGTGACAACAACGACACCATTGACGGCGGAACAGGCAATGACTCGATGTTGGGAGAATCCGGCGACGACTCGATACTTGGTGGCGCTGGGATCGACACCTTACTTGGTGGCATTGGCGACGACTCCCTCGACGGCGGTGCCGGCGACGACATCCTCGACGGTGGATTGGGCAGAAACTTGCTCGACGGCGGTATCAATAACGATTCCATCTTGGGCGGCGACAACGATGACACGATTTTGGGTGGAGAAGGCAACGACACGGGACTCGGAGGTTCCGGCAATGACTACGTGTTGGGCGAGGCCGGCAGCGACTCCCTCGACGGCCAAGCGGGCGACGACACTCTCGACGGCGGTGCCGGCAGCGACTGTCTCAGCGGCGCCTTCGGCAATGACTTGGTATTGGGCGGCGATGACAACGACTCGCTTTCCGGCGGTGCAGGCAATGACATTTTGGGCGGTGGCAACGGTTCTGACTTGCTCACGGGCGATGCTGGCAATGATTTCTTCTACTACGAAACTCCCAGCGAAGGCGTGGACGTGATTGCTGACTTTAACGCTAACGGCAGCGAGACCGACAGATTTTTGTTCAGATCGTCAAATTTCGCAGGTTTAACCAACTCAGGAACTACTCTCGATTTCACCAGTTTTATCGTCAGGAATATCGGGTCTAGCGGCGACAACATTAGCAAGCAATCAGTCATTTTGTTTGAATCTAAATTTGACAACGCTCAAGCAATAAATGCAGTGTTGAAGAATCAAAACGGTTCGAGCCAAACGGGAGCTTTCTTCGTGTACCTGAACAATACTTTTAACAAGTACGTTCTCGGATTTGACCCGAATGTGGCAGATGACAGTCTCCCAGCTTTCGATTTGGCAGTGTTGAATTCTATTCCTACAGTGCCCGGAGCGCTCAGCACCGTCATTACTGCATCTGACTTTAAGTTTATTTAGTAGTTTTTGAGTAGCGTCGCAAGGAGTCGGAACAATGCCAAGTGCAGTACCACTAATTTTTCTCGAAGGGCGGCTACCCGATGAGAACGAGGATAGTTTGGATAGCGGGACGGTGCCGCAGCCTACGCCGTCGTCGGGGACGGAGCCGCCGATGATGACGGGGACGGAGCCACCGATGATGACGGGGACGGAGCCGCCGATGATGACGGGGACGGAGCCGCCGATGATGACGGGGACGGAGCCGCCGATGATGACGGGGACGGAGCCGCCGATGATGATGGGGACGGGCCCGGACATTTCGGTCACGCCTGTGCCGCGGCCACCTCTGACAGTTCCCACGCCTCCCCCAGAGCCACTTTTTGTCGATGGCTTAGTTGTCGCAAATGACGGCAGTAACTATTTAATCGGCAGCTTGTTCAATGACACGATTTCCGGGGGGGCCGGCGACGATACGCTTCTGAGTCGGGACGGAGACGATCTACTCAGGGGCGAAGACGGTAACGATTCTCTCAACGGCGGGGCTGGTAAAGATATTGTTGAGGGCGGGCGTGGCAATGACACGGCGCGGGGCGGCAAAGGCGATGACTTGGTTTCTGGCGACGAGGGCGGTGACGTAGCTTTTGGCGACCAGGGCAACGATCTTGTCTTGGGTGCTGAAGGCAACGACTCGCTGTACGGCGGTAAAGGCAATGACTGTCTGCGCGGTGGTGGCGAGGACGACCTGATTTTTGGCGACAAGGGCAGTGACACTGTTTTTGGCGACACGGGTAACGACTGCCTGATCGGCGCTGGGGGCAATGATATTTTGTTGGGCCAGGAGGGCGGGGATGTCATCACCGGTGGTGTTGGTAACGATACTGGTGACGGCGGCGAGGGTGATGACCTGATCTTCGGGGGCGACGGCAATGATTCTTTGTCTGGAGATGCTGGGGATGATATTCTTTCGGGCGATCGCGGCTCGGATACTCTGACAGGAGGCGACGGATCGGATATCTTTGTTCTGGGTAGGGTGGGCACGTCGCCTGGTGGCAACGGGTTTCTCACTACTGGCGGCCGCGAAGTCGGCGATGCTGATGTAATTAGAGATTTTAATGCGGGAGATTCGATCGGTCTGGCTGGAGGTCTGAACTTTACAGAGTTAGAAATTTTCCAGGGCCAAGGCTCGAATTCTAGCAACACGATTATTAGGGACAGGCGAACTGGGGAATTTTTGGCGGTGTTGATTGATGTTCGATCAAACTCGCTAGATGAATCTAGGTTCACTACAGCTCAAATACCGCGCGTAAACGACAATCCCTTCACCATTGAGGGGACAACCACGAATC
>NZ_JAUBOY010000030.1:14275-98573 GCF_036700465.1 Microcoleus sp. T3_A4
CCACAACGGGGACAACCACGAATCCCACAACGGGGACAACCACGAATCCCACAACGGGGACAACCACGAATCCCACAACGGGGACAACCACGAATCCCACACCAACAACGGGGACATTGCCGACACAGGTTCCGAGTCCGAGTCCGAGTCCGACTCCGACTGCGGGCGGGACAACTCCGAGTCCGAGTCCTTCCATAGTCCCGACTCCAACTGCGACAACCCCAACTCCTCCGCCTTTGGGTGGCGGGCCGACTCCGCCGAGTTTTACATCTCCGACTCCTAACCAGCCGCCGATCGTGGAAGCTGGCAAAACGGTGACTGGTTTGCAGAATTTGCCTCTGTCTCTGAGCATTTCGGCGCCCAGCGACCCGGAGGGCGATCCACTGTCGATCGCGGTAGTCGGACTTCCCAATCCTACTTTTGGTCAGGTAATTACGGGTACAAACCCCGTCACCGTGAACCAAAAGTTAACCGTTCAGGATTTACTTGGACTGAAATTTCAACCTGGAACAAACGTGATCGGGCAAGCCGGTTCTTTCAGCTACAGCGTAGCTGACGACCAAGGCGGCACGGCAGCAGCCTCAGTCGCAATTAACATCAATTCTTTCGATACCTCCGTAACTGTTCCAACTCTCCTGCCGCCAATTGTTGTTGATGACGGCATCGTATTTACCAATACGAATAATTTGCTGCCCACTTTTATCGACGTACTGGCGAACGATTCCAGCCCGCAAAAAGGGACGCTCAGCATTATCAATGTCAGCACACCGCAACTCGGAATAGCTGTAAATCTTGTCTCTCAAGTGCAATTCATCCCCGGCAACGTAGCGGGTACAACTGCTTTCACCTACAGCGTCAGCGACGGATTCGGGACAGTTCCGGGCGTAGGTACTGTCACCGTTCAAATCTTGCCGGCTGATAGCGGGCCTAACAATTTGGTTGGGGGTTCTTTGCCGGACAATTTGAACGGTTTGGCGGGCAGTGATACTATTGACGGTCAAGGTGGCAACGATACGATTAACGGCGGTTTGGATAACGATGTGCTCGTAGGGGGCCTCGGCGCAGATACCATGACAGGGGGTGGCGGCAACAATCAATTCCGTTATACCAGCCCTGCACAAGGTGGGCCGGCTTTTGATGCGGCTTCTTCGGCTGCGATCGAGGCTGCGATCGCGGCGGGCGGATACGATGTGATTACTGATTTTAGCGGTCTCGGTGTGCCGATCGCCGATCAGTTTAATTTTGCCCCCGGATTTGCCAATCTCAGCGGTAACACCCAAGTTCTGCTAAATGTGCAGACAACGGTTTCTGCAAATATTCTGGGAGGAAGTGCTTTCTTGTTTGCCTACGATTCCGGTGGCAATACTTACATTATTTATGACGGCAATGGCAATAACCTCACTGGCGCCGATTCTCGCATTTTGGCGAAGTTAAATGGTGTAACTGGGGTTTCTGCTCTTTCGGAATTTGACTTGACATTTATCTAGGAATATCAGAGGTTTGAAACCGCAGATAAACGCAGATAAACGCCGATTTTCTTGGCAGTTTATCTGCGTTAATTTGCGTTCATCTGCGGTGAAGAATTAAATCTGATTATCTTCAGAAAAAAGTCCCAACAAAGGGCCTAGAATAGCGCCGAAAACAAAGCCGCCGGCGTGGGCCCAGTAGGCAACTCCCCCGGATTCCATGCCGACACTTGCCGGGGCATTCAAGGAAGCCAGACCGCTCAATGCTTGCTGTGCAAACCAAAATCCTAGAAAGAAGAAAGCGGGGACTCTGACAGTGGTAATAAAAATTCCCAAGGGAAGCAGTGTCAGAACTTTGGCTTGGGGATATCTGAGAATGTAAGCTCCCATCACGCCTGCGATCGCGCCGCTAGCACCTAGGGACGGAATGGCAGATGCTGAGGAAAAATACCACTGAGTTAGTGATGCTAAAACGCCGCAAGTAAGGTAAAATATTATAAATTTGACGTGTCCTAAACGGTCTTCTACGTTATTGCCAAAAATCCACAAAAATAACATATTTCCGGCAATGTGGAGAAAGCCTGCGTGCAGGAATTGGGAGCTAATTAGTGTCGTCCATTCGGGAAATGGCGAAACTGGCAGAGCAACCCGACACATATTGCTTAACTGGCAAGGAATTACGGCCCAAGAGTAGAAGAATTGGGTTAATTGTCGATCGCCCAAACTGAGTTCGTACAAAAATACTAATATGTTTGCCGCAACCAGCCCATAGGTGACATAGGGAGTGATAGTAATGGGATTTTCATCGCGTAAGGGAACCACAGCCTTTTTTTCCTCATCAAAATATTGGCAACACAGTAGCGCATTTATAGCCCAGGTGTCTCCTGTCTAAAGGAAGAGGGAACAAGTCAATCGATTTTAGATTTTAGATTTTAGATTAAATAATTGAATTGAAAAATTGAAGAAAGCGACTTTACGAATGTATCCGGGGGGCTGAAACAAAAATAAAACCCATTTAATAAAACCCTCCACCTTGCAGTTAGTTGAATATCTGCTTTTTAGTGTTGGGTTTTATTTTACCGCCAAGGCGTATATTGTAGGATTTCAGAGCAAGTTGGTAGTTGCGATATTGGTGCGGGTTTTCACCTCTCAACAAAACTACAAACTTATTTATCCCCTGGCTGATTACATTTTTACAGCGGGGCTAGTCGAAGGTTTAGGCGACTTAATTTCCTGGGAAACTGCACGGGCGCGGAAGAGTTTAGCAACGACTTGTTCACACTTAGACAAATCCGATTCTATCTCTGTCAAAATAGCCGTTGATACCGGATCTGTGAACTTCACCCGCAGGTTGTTGACATCGACAACACCGGTTTGCAACTCACCTAGAGTGCTCCGCAGCAAGAACGTTTCATCGGTTCCTTGCATTGAGGTTTTTAATTTAGCGTATTTGTCAGCAATTTGGGCAGGAATTGAGGGTTTTTCACCAAAATCGTTGAGGCGTTTTTCGAGAGCGAGGATGTGGTTCTGTTTGTTTTGAATCATTTCTCTCAAGAGCGATCGCAAATCGCTGTCTTGGGTTTTTTCCGCATAATTTTGAAATGCTTCGCAAGCATAGCGTTCCCCTGCGAGGGCGGTATTCAAACCTTTAACAATGTCGCCTTGTGTAGAACCTCCCCAACCATTAGCTAATTTCCACCATTCTGCATTTTTGTCAGTTTCTTCTGGCAAACCGACTGCTTGTCCGCCGTAACCGAGGCGAGCCAGAATTGCGGTGGTAAATATTGCTAAATCTCCAGGTTGGCGGGAAGTGATCAAGTTGCCGTCAACTACTAAAGCTTCGTTAATGTAGTTAGCTCCGGCATTAATCATGTCTGTTTTAATTGCCAAGAAACCAGTCGCATTTTTACCTTTCAGCAAGTCGGCTTCAATCAAAAGTTGCGGGCCGTGGCAAACAGCAGCGACTATTTTGCCTTGCTCAAATGCTTCTCGTACAAAACGTACTGTATTGGGATTAGTCCGCATCATATCGGGAGCCATACCGCCGGGAATGACTACTGCATCGAATTCGGCGGGCACTGCTTCTGTGGTAGTTCCGTCAGCTTGCTGGGCAACTTTTCCTTGTTTCCCTGCATACTTTTCGTTTGTCCGCGAACCGAGGACAACTACTTCAAAATTTGCTTGTTTTAAGGCGTTGTAAGGAACTAGAAATTCCGAATCTTCTACTCCATTTTCGATGAGTATGGCAACTCGTTTGGTGTTGGTGCCGTTATCTGTTGTCATAATCAACTTTCCTCAGACTATCTTTTCATCTAACACTAATTCATTTATGATGTTTTTAGCGTCTTGCTAAAGTGATAAATTAGTGAGTTTTAAAAGATATCAGCGTGAGCCTTGAGAGGTATTTTACAGTTATTGTCTCAATGCACATAAGAGGCTCCGTTAATATCGATCGTAGTCCCGGTAGCGTGTGCAGCTAAACCCGACGCTAAAAACGCGATCACATTGGCAACATCTTGAGGAGGAGCGATTTTGCCGATCGGGATATCGCGAATAATATCAGCTTCACCGAACTCCTGAATAAACTGATTAGACATTTCTGTACTGACAAATCCCGGTGCAACTGTAAAAGCCAAAATATTATCAGCCGCAAACCCTCTAGCAATGCTGCGAGTTAAAGCAACAATAGCACCTTTAGAAGCGGCGTAATGCAGATAATTCGGGTCATCTCCCCGAAAAGCAGCGCGACTTGCTATATTAATAATTGTACCGACTCGGCGAGTTTGAAAATGCAGAATAGATTCCCGGCACAAATCGGCAACGGCAACTAAATTTACTTGTAGAGTTTGCTGCCAAGCTGACGACCAAATATCGAATTTGTCCTCGATACCCGCTGACTGCATAATCCCCGCATTATTAACTAAAATATCAATATGACCGCGCCATTTTAAAGCATCTCGCCACAAAGTCGAGGGCGCGTTTTCCACCATAAAATCTGCGGCTAATAAATAACAGCGATCGCGCGCAACACTTGCTGCTATCGCTTCAGCTTCTTTCTGACTGCGAAAGTAATGCAAAATCACCTCAGCCCCAGCATTAACCAGAGTCTGCACCGTCACTGCACCAATCCCTTTCGAGCCACCAGTTACTAAAATTACCTTTCCTGTTAAATCAATCATTTCTCTATCTCTTTTCTCTTTCTCGGTGGCCTCTGCGCCCTCTGCGGTTAATAAAAAAAATAAATCCCCTTTACACCAAAAATATAATTGCTATATGATACAGCACATTCCATCTAATGTATATGGAATTGCCTCATGCTGATAGATATCTGCAACACACATCTCCAATAACTTCCAAATCCTTTCCCCTGTTGGTTTCTATTGGAAATATAGCCACTGCTGAAAGCACTATAGCTTCTTTGTCCTTAAACTCGATAGCTAAAGGGGATTGGGGAGTAGAGGTCGAATTAAATCCATAATTCGGTCAGAATTAAAATTGTGGATATAATCAGTTAGTGCCTGGGACAAACCTGCTTTAGATTCGGGAATTTCTACAATTAATTCATTCATAACTTCGGTATCGAGATAGTAAGCGGCTTGATACATTTGTTCTAACCACTCAGGGGGCATAACAGATATATCTTCTACAGACACACTTTCAACTAATAGTTTTTGTGGAGTTTGTCCTAGGGCTTCGTAGATATATTGTACTCCCAAATATGTAGCGAGTTTGTCAAAAAGTTTTTTCTTCTGAAATGGCTTGCTTATAAAGTCGTTACAGCCAGCCATGAGAACGCTCTCTCGCTCTTCTTCAAAAGCACTGGCAGTTAAAGCAATAATGACAGTTTCTTGGTTGTTAGGGCGTTCTCTAATATATTTAGTAGCTGTGTAGCCGTCCATGATTGGCATTCGCAGATCCATGAAAATCAGGTGTGGCCGCCAACTCTCCCACAGTGAGATTGCCTCAACTCCCTGTGTTGCTTCTCTCACCTCAAAGCCAATGGAGGTAAGGATCTCGACTAACAAGCGGCGATTGTCTGCTAAATCTTCAACAACAAGGATACGGTAGGTTGGTTGTCCAGGAGCTAAACCAATTACTCTTTGATTAATTGATTCTGGGGGTAAGGATTCTGCTTGAGGTAACTGTACACCAATCTCAAAGGAAAAAGTGCTACCTCGGTTCAAAGTGCTTTTAACCCGAATTTGACCGCCCATGAGTTGGACGAGTTTTTGACTGATCGCTAAACCCAGCCCAGTGCCTTGACTCAAATTACTCCCAGCTTCGGCTTGCACGAAAACCTTAAACAATTTATCAATTTCTGTTGGCGAAATTCCCACACCTGTATCCTCGATTTCAAAACATAGGTGACAGGAGGTTTGATCTCTTTGTCCTGCTTTTACCCGTAGGGTGATGCTTCCTTGCTTGGTAAATTTAATCGCATTCCCGAGCAGATTGACCAAGACTTGATATAGTTTTTTCTCATCGGTATTTACAAATTGGGGAAGATCGGGATCTCGCTCGACAATTAGCGCTAATTCTTTGGGTTGGACTTTAATTAGCAACATTTCTTCAATACAAGTCAGTAAACTTGTCAAGTCAACGTCAGAAGGATTGAGCGTCATCCCTCCGCTCTCAATTTTGGATAAATCTAAAATATCGTTAATCAAGTCCAACAAATATTTACCGCTACGGTTGACAATCTGTAAGCGTTCTTGTAAAGAAGGAGTCAGAGCGCTTTCATCGCTCATCAATTGCGTGAATCCTAAAATCGAGTTGAGGGGGGTGCGGAGTTCGTGGCTCATATTGGCGAGGAAGACACTCTTGGCTTGGTTGGCTGCTTCTGCTGCTTCCTTCGCCTGCCGAAGTTCCACCTCAGATTGTTTGCGATCGCTAATATCAATTAAATATCCCAAGATTTCCACTGGTCTACCTGCACGATCGCGAATTAGCTTGAGTTGTTCGAGTACCCAGCGATAATTCCCATCTGCGTGCAGAAGACGGAATTCCTGAAAATAAAAATCATCTGTGAACAGGTTAGTTATTCCATTAAGCACCTGGTCTATTTCATCGGGATGCAGATGATTCATCCAAAATCCAGACTCTTCTAAAAATGCTTTGGTTTCGTAGCCCATTACATCTTTGATGTTTTCGCTTACGAAGGTTGCGCCATAGTCGCCATCAGCTTTACTGCTAAAAATAACGACGGGGCTGTAGTTCAGGAGAAAGTTAAGGCGATTTGTGGTGGATTGTAAGGCTTGTTCAGCAAGTTTTAGCTGCGATACATCCTCCTGAACCGCAACAAATACAGTTCCGTATTCAGGATGCTCAAACTTAGAGGTATGAACTCTGCACCAAAAGAGTGTGCCATCTTTTTTTTTGTTGTAGACTTCATATTGCGCTTCCCCGTCCCGATCGAGTTGAGTCGCAATATCTTCAACGGTTTCGTCGGGTGTCACCTGTGTCTCGACATAATTTATTACACCAACGGGTTGACCTGCGAGTTCGCCCTCTGTATAGCCAAAAATCGCATCAAATTTAGGATTAGCGTAAATGATCGTCAAGTCTGAGGCATTGACTAAACATACACCACCTGCCATATTATTCATAATAATACTTTGCAGTTCTAGCTTGTTTTGAGATTCTTTTCGTTCCGTAATATCTTGAATGTGAGCAATAAGACTTAGCGGATTTTCTTTCTTGTCTCTGATTACCGAGGCGTTAAGTAAACCCCAAATAATATGTCCGTGTTTATGGATATAGCGCTTTTCTCGTTGGGAATAAAGTGACATCTTGCCTGTTACTAGCAGATTGACATTTTTTATATCCTCTTCTAAATCTTCAGGATGGGTTATGCTTTGAAAAGTTAACCCTAAAAGTTCTTCTGGGGAATAACCAATCATCTGAGAGAAAGCTGAATTGGTCTTAATAAAATGCCCATCGAGGGAAAGGATCGCCATCCCGATCGAGGCATCTTCAAACGCATGGCGAAACTGCTCTTCACTCTTTTGTAAAGCTGTCTCCATTTGTTGGCGTTCGAGATCAGCACGCTTGCGAGCAGTGATGTCGCGTTTAATTACAGAAGCCGCAACAATTCTGCCTGCTGTGTCCTCCAGAGGTGATATGGTACAACTGATGTCGATAAGCTGTCCATCTTTGCGGACGCGCACAGTTTCATAGTTTTTAATTATTTCTCCTTGTCGAAGCGTGGCTAGAATATGCTGTTCTTCGTAGATAAGATGAGGTGGAATTAGAATATTAATCGATTGTCCTATGGTTTCTTCAGCCTTGTAGCCAAAGATTTCTTCTGCTGCATTGTTCCAGCTTAAAATGATGCCGTCTAAGGACTTGCTAATAATTGCCTCACCAGAATGTTCCACAATCGCTGCCATGCGTGCCAGTGATGCTTCTGCTTGCTTGCGGAGGGTAATATCGTTTCCAATGCTGAGAAACCCTGTGATCTTGCCTTCTGGGTCATATAAAGCCGTCACCGAGAGGAGTAATGGAAAGCGACTGCCATCTTTGCGGATGTAGGACCATTCGTACTCGTCTGGCATTCCAAGGCGTGCCTTAGCAACAAAAGTCTCAAATCCTGGTTCGATAGAGATTCCCATCTCAGCAGATAAATCTTGGGCGCGCCGCACGACTTCCTCCTTGTCGTGAAGGATCGCAGGTGTGGCTTTCCCCACAACTTCTTCGGCACTATATCCCAGCAATCTCTCGGCGGCTTTATTAAAGGTAAGAATCGTACCATCTGCGGCTGTGGAAAGGATGGTGTAGTTGGTACTATCTAAAATGGCTTTTTGCAGCGTTGTTGTTTGAAGTAATTCTTCCTCGGCTTTTTTGCGATCGCTAATATCGCGCAGAATAACAGTACATACCGTTTCGTCTCCCATTTCCAGCTTAGAAATAGTGGCTTCAGCAGGAAAATCGGTGCCATCTTGGCGACGACCCAAAATCTCACCTCGTTCTCCCATCCTTCGCGCTTTACCAGAAGATTGAGCAAATTGTTGGATATGCTGCTGGTGAGCATTCCTAAACTGCTCTGGCAGCAGTAAGCTCAGGGGTTGCCCTAAAACTTCCTCTGTTTTATAGCCAAAAATCTTTTCCGCCCCCTGATTAAACAGGGTAATCTGTTGAGTGCGATCGACGGAAATAATTGCATCACTGGCGATTTCCAGAATTCCTGCAAAACGAGCCTGCGATTTTTGTAAAGTATCTGTTCGTTCAGCCACAATAATTTCTAAAGTTTCGTTAAGTTTTTTAAGGTCTTTTTCGGCTTGTTGGCGCTTGTAATCTATCAGGTTCAAAAAACGAGCCGTCCCCCAAATGAGAATTGAGAACGTGAAAACCATGATGGCTGACCGCAAGGCATAGCCATATTCAGCGTTATACCAGCCTAGTTTTTCCCCATGAAGAGTGAACCAGTTCATTACCACTGGAAAGATTACTGCCCAAGGCAGCAAGCACCGCAACATCAGTCCGCCGACTAGCGGGCTGGTTACTACTTGCATTAATCCTTCCTTGGGTCGGAGCCATAAAATTCCCCCATAGAGGATGAAAAAGCTTAGGATCGTGGATGGTACTTGAGCTGTTGTAACTACGATTAGTTGGGCGAAAATTTTGACCTCAAAGATGTATCCAAATAAAGCTAGCAGAGAAATTAAAGCTGCAATACTACTGCAAATCTGAGCCAACCAAGTGTCCCGTTGGGAATTTTTCCCTAGCAGTAATAGTGCTACTCCCATCAGCACAAAATTTAGGGCGGTATTTACTCCCATTCTTCCCGGATAAGGAGTCGCTGAAGACACGACATCCCGGAAAAGCCACTCATCAATGCCCAGATGCCAACCAAAGAGATACTCGCTCAGCGTCAGCACACCGATGATGATGATGAATCCTGCTGTCCCTTGAGCGATTCTATAGTGCATTCGGGTTAGTCTTTGGTGCTGTAACAATCTCAAAGACACTCCAGCCAACAAAAAGCAAAGTGCCGTGTTTGCTTTCATGGTCGAAGTCATACCAGGAAAACCACTTTTGAGTAGGGAGATGTCAAATTGCCAACCCAGCAGCACGAGACATCCGATCGCAATGACGAGTAGACTTGCCATTTGAGAAATGCGCTTGTTCATAAGTCGCCTGCTTGGGTTGAAACAATGTTCTTCTGATCATGTTAGGCGAAGCGAAGAAGGGCAACCACGGGGGGACTGTCCCTACCCGAACAATGGAGATTTTGTATGGTTGCGCCCCCTTGCCAGCCCCATATCTCCGGGAGCGCAGGAATTCTTTGTGGGTAAAGTAACTTTTTTAACCTAATAATTCAACTATACTATTTGTGCATATGTTTATAGTCGTCTAGCAAGAAACTATGGAAATCAGTATGATTATCGATAGAACTAGCGATCGGGTTAGCGATCCAGCTACAAACTACCGAGGTAATATTTTAATTGTTGACGATCTGCCTGATAACCTGCGTCTTCTCAGGGATACTTTGAGCACACAGGGTTATAAAGTTCGCAGTGCCACGACAGGTGCAATGGCGCTCAGAGCCGCCCAATCTCCATCGACGGAGTTAATTTTACTAGATATTAAGTTGCCCGATCAGGATGGGTATGAAGTTTGCCGACAATTAAAATCTGATGAGCGCACCGTAGACATTCCAATAATTTTTTTAAGTGCGCTAAATGAAACTTTTAATAAGGTGCAAGGGCTGGCTGCGGGAGGGGTAGATTATATTGCTAAGCCATTCCAAGTCGAAGAAGTATTAGCTCGTGTCGAAACCCACCTAACCATCCGAAGGCTGCAACAAAGCCTCCAAAAGCAAAATTTACGTCTCTTGAGAGAAATTGAAGAACGGCAACGTCTCGAAGAGTCTCTCTTTGCCGAAAAGGAATTGGCTCAAGTGACTCTGCAATCCATTGGCGATGCGGTCATTACTACTGATGCCCAAGGTAATGTAACATATTTCAACCCTATAGCTGAGCGGCTGACAGGCTGGAAAACTCATGAGGTTCAAGGAGTTCCTTTTTCTACAGTTTTCCTAATTGTCGATCAAGTAACGCGAGAGCTAGTAGAGAATCCTATAAACAAGGCTCTATTAGAGGAGCGAATTGTGACCTTAGCTAACAATACTATTCTGATTTCCCATGATGGAACGGAGTATCCCATTGCTGACTCGGCAGCACCGATTCGAGACCGCCAAGGTAAAATTATCGGGGCAGTCATGGTCTTTCATGATGTTACTGAATCGCGCTATCTCACCCGTCAACTTTCTTGGGAATCCAGTCACGATGCCCTAACGGGGTTAATCAACCGTCGAAGATTTGAGCAGCAGCTAGTTGAGGCGATCGCCTCTTGTCAAGATAGCAATCAGCAGCACGCTCTCTGTTATTTAGATTTAGATCAGTTCAAAGTCGTTAACGATACCGTAGGGCATATTGCTGGCGATGAGCTACTGCGCCAAATCACCGCACTTATTCAACAGGGAGTCCGTGCTAGTGATATGCTGGCTCGCTTGGGAGGTGATGAATTTGGTATTTTGCTCTCTCAGTGTTCGCTCTCTCAAGCAGCTCAGATTGCAGAAAAACTCAAAGACTTAGTGCATCAGTTTCGGTTTATTTGGAATAGCAAAACCTTTATCATCGGGGTCAGCATTGGAGTTGTTGCCATTAACCAAACCAGCAAAGATTTGATGCAGGTTCTGGGAGAGGCTGATGCAGCTTGTTATGCCGCCAAAGCCAGAGGCCGCAACTGTGTTCATGTTTATAGCCTAGATGATGAGGAAGTAATTAAACAACGTGGTGAGAGACTGGTGATTTCCCAAATCAGCCGAGCGTTGGGAACCAATCATTTTCGTCTCTACTGCCAAAAGATTGTCTCTATTAGCTCTAACCCATTAGTAGAGCATTATGAGATTTTGCTCAGAATGCTGGACGAAAATGGAGAAGTAGTATCTCCAAATGAGTTTATTCCCGCCGCCGAGCGTTATGGCTTGATAACTGAGATCGATTGTTGGGTAATCGAAACTTTTTTCTCTAATTATCACAAATTACCGGAAAAAGATGTTAACCAAGGCTTGTATACGATCAATCTTTCTGGGGCTAGCATTAGTAACAATCAGTTTTTGAAGTTTTTAATCGAACAATTTTCTCGATACAAAGTCCCCCCACAAACCATTGGTTTTGAAATCACGGAAACCGCAGCGATCGCAAACTTTGAGCAAGCCAGATATTTCATGGGCGAACTCAAAAAGATTGGCTGTTGCTTTGCTTTAGATGATTTTGGCAGTGGGTTGAGTTCTTTTGCTTATCTGATGAATTTACCAGTTGATTATTTAAAGATTGATGGTGCTTTTGTCAAGAATATTAGTCATAATTTGATTTCTCAAGCGCTAGTTGAAGGCTTTAATCGTATTGCCCATGCGATGAATCTTGAAACTATAGCTGAGTTTGTCGAAGACGAGACTATCTTAGAAAAATTGCGGGAGATTGGAGTAGATTATGCTCAGGGTTATGGGATCGCCCGCCCTGTTCCTATTAATTTTAATCTCTAGTCGATCGCACGCTTGCCAGCGAACCCATTGCCTCACGCCTGCGTCCTGTCTGGAAGCCTCCAAGAGTCGATCGCCCGCTGCTACAAGGGTGACTCAATTTACTGTGTCACATTGAGATCGAATGTGCTGTAATTGTAAAGGATTGAATGTTCCATTGGAAATAAACCGGAAAATTTGCCATGAAAGCAGTTGCGTTCGATCGCTACGGTTCAGCCGAGGAATTGCAGTACCGAGAGTTGGAAAAGCCGATCGCCAAATCCAACGAATTGTTAGTGCGAGTTCGGGCTAGCAGCGTCAATCCCGTAGACTGGAAAATCCGGCAAGGACACCTGCAACTATTAACAGGATTTAACTTTCCTCGAATCGTCGGTTCTGACATTTCGGGAGTTGTCGTGGAAGTCGGCCGGGAAGTCACCAAATTTCAACCCGGAGATGAAGTTTATACTTTCTTAAATCCCATGAGTGGGGGTGCTTGCGCCGAATACGCGGTCGTGGCAGAATCGGATGCCGCCTTTAAACCGAAAAACATCACTCATGCAGAAGCAGCAGCAGTACCGATCGCAGGTTTAACTGCTTTGCAAGCGCTCAGGGATTTGGGTCAAATTCAAGCAGGAAATAAAGTATTGATTAACGGCGCTTCCGGCGGAGTCGGCACTTTTGCCGTGCAAGTTGCGAAAGCAATGAATGCGGAAGTAACGGGAGTTTGCAGTGCTAAAAATAGAGAATTGGTGAAGAGTTTAGGAGCCGATTTTGTCCTGGATTACGCAGAAATTGACTTTACTCAACAGACAGATAAATATGATATAATTTTAGATGCTGTCGGGACGAGAACATTTGCTGAATGCGAAAAAGTGCTGCAACCAGAGGGAATTTATATATCGACTTTGCCAAGTTTCGAGAACCTCGCACCGATGTTAACTAGCTGGTTTATCTCGGGTAAAAAAGCTAAATTCATTCTAGCCAATGCCAACCCCAGCGATTTAGGGGCTTTGCGGGAGTTAATAGAATCCGATAAAGTTGAGCCGATTGTCGATCGCACTTACAGCTTACAAGAAGTAGCAGCAGCCCACGCTTACAGCGAAACGGGCCGCGCGATCGGCAAAATTGCGATCGTCATTGAATAATCAAGGCACGACATGGATTTTGACACCGCTACACGGATTAATTATCGATCGTTCCTTCTGCTGAAGTCAGAATAAAGAATGAAGAAGGAAGTCTGAGCAATTATGAAATAACTATTCTCATTTACCCCTTTCCAATTACCAATTTCCAATTACCAATTTCCAATTACCCTTACCAATTACCCATTCCCTATGACTGCTCCCTCAAACTTGGAGACATCCGAACAAGGTTCCGACAACAACCTCGAAGCAATTAGCCAGGAAAACAGCATTGCACCAATCGCCGGCGGTGCGATAGGTTCTCGCAACTTAGAAAACGAATTTCTCGACGAACTTCCCGATGAAGTTGAGATGTCTTTATTCGACCATTTAGAAGAATTGCGTCTGCGACTTTTCTACTCGCTAATTGCAGTAGTAATCGCTGTAATCGGTTGCTTTTTCACAGTTAAACCCATCGTGCAACTGCTAGAAGTACCGGCCGGGCCCGTGAAGTTTCTGCAACTAGCTCCCGGCGAGTATTTCTTTGTTTCTATCGAAGTAGCCGGATACAGCGGTTTGCTCCTCGCCACTCCGTTTATTTTTTACCAGATAGCGCTGTTTGTTCTCCCCGGCTTGACTCGCAAAGAACGCAGGTTGCTGGGGCCGGTGTTTTTCGGATCGAGTTTCCTATTTTTGGGCGGTTTAGTCTTTGCTTACATCGCTCTGATTCCGGCGGCGCTGAATTTCTTTGTTACCTATGGGGCGGATGTTGTAGAGCAGTTGTGGTCGATCGACAAATACTTTAAATTTGTGCTGCTGTTAATGTTCAGCACCGGCTTAGCTTTTCAAATCCCGATTCTCCAAGTATTGCTCGGTGTTTTGGGCATAGTTTCTTCCAACCAAATGCTCTCCGGCTGGCGGTATGTAGTCTTGGGAGCAGCAGTTTTGGGAGCGGTTTTAACACCTTCTACTGACCCTTTAACGCAAAGTCTTTTAGGAGGTGCGGTGCTGAGCTTGTATTTTGGCGGGGTTGGTTTGGTGAAGCTTTTAGGACGCTAAAAACTTCACAGAAAGATTGATCGACTCCCCATAAAAATATAGAGACGCGATCGCCCGCGCCTCTATAATCACTAAAAGTTAAAATTCCACACCAAAGTTTTGTCAAAACTTTGACTACATTCGGAACTGTTCTACTTCGGGAGTGTAGCCGATCGGCAAAATGTAATCCAGATTCTCGTGGGGACGAGCAATTATGTGATACGATAGCAACTTTCCGCCATCGACCTTTTTAACTGATTCAATTCCAGCAGCAACGGCTGCTTGCACTTCAGAAACATCTCCTCGCACTATAATTGTCCAGTAGGCGCGGGTTATTTTCTCATAGCGAACTAAAGTAACACGGGCTGCTTTCACCATTGAGTCCGCAACTTCTACTGCAGCGGGAAATCCTAAGACTTCAACCATTCCCAGTGCAACACCCATTACAACATTCTCCTAAATTTCACAAGATATCTGACACTCATTGTATGTGAAATTGTTGACAGAAATTGCTTCGGATGATTTTGGTAAGCTAGAAGTCCGATCGCCCAAAATTTAAAAAGCCCCTAAAAAGCCCCAGAAACTGTTGTGGCATTTAAATCCCACAGTTGGGGGCGCGCAGCAAAGCCCGCCACACAAGACTTTGAATCAAAACAACTGTGCAAATTAGATGCGCCACAGCTTAGTTTCTCACCAGCAGCAAGTCGTATGACAAGCTCGCCGATCGATTTTCGGGACTTTGGGCTCAACTAATCCAGCCGCGGCGCGACACAAAACTTTAGGGAACTCCCCCAGATCCCGGCTGTGGAGTCCATCTAAAATCTAAAATCTAAAATCTAAAATCGACTGACTGATTCAAAACTCGTCTAGCAACCATTCCGAGGCTCTTTCACCCAAATCTAGAGGAATGCTGACAGCTTTACCCAAGCGGGGGCGATCGCGAGTAGTCACGATATATTCTCTCACCTGTTCTGTGCTCCCCCAGCCGTTGAGGTAATTGGCCACCGCATCCAAATGCTCGAAATAATCAGCCTCCGTCATCGGAAAAGATGCCTGTTCTAAATATTTCCACATAACTTGCACAAAAATCTTGCCCCGTGTTCGCCGCAATCTGATATCGTAAGACTTTCCCCATTTTTCTAGCAGTAGCTGGTGTAAATCCTTACCCGTCATGGTTGCTCCTGAGTTAATCCATTAAACAATAAAAGACAAAGTTCAAAAAATGTAATAATACTCTAATAAAGGCTGGAAGGCGCATTCTTAAAAGGAATTTTCGCGGCCTAAAATTTGTGCGAGCAGATTAACGGCAATTATCCCAGTTGTCTGCACGTACAGGTTCGCTAACAGCTAACAAACAAACGTAACTTAAAACCGTAAAGGCAGGTCATGGCTCAATCTTCTGCTGGAAATCCCGATGTTCCCGATATGGGGCGTCGCCAATTTATGAATTTGCTGACGTTCGGTACAGTCACAGGTGTGGCACTGGGCGCACTCTATCCCGTTGTCCAATATTTTGTTCCTCCGGCGAGTGGGGCAGTTGGCGGCGGAGTGACAGCTAAAGATGCTTTGGGTAACGACATCATCGTTAGCGAATATTTGACTTCGCACCCGGCGGGCGATCGCAGCTTAGCCCAAGGTCTCAAAGGCGACCCCACCTATGTTGTGGTGAAAGAAGACCAATCTATCGCCGACTACGGCATCAATGCAGTCTGCACTCACTTGGGTTGCGTCGTGCCTTGGAATGTTAGCGAAAACAAATTTATCTGTCCTTGCCACGGTTCTCAATACAATAATGAGGGCAAAGTGGTGCGCGGCCCCGCGCCTTTGTCTCTGGCCCTGGCCCACGCCACTGTCGCAGATGACAAGATCGCTTTTACAACTTGGACAGAAACAGATTTCCGCACCGGCGAAGAACCTTGGTGGTCATAGTTATTAGTCATTAGTCAGCAGTCAGTAGTCAGCAGTCAGTAGTTAGTAGTTGGTTCCAATAACCAATAACTAATGACCAATGACCAATGACCAATGACCAATGACCAATGACCAATAACTAATGACGAATAACTAATGACCAATGACTAAATTGTTAGACCTTTGAGATTGAATACTCTAATGCCACAAACTAATTTATCTGCGATATTTCGCCGCAGTGCCAGGACGATCGCGAAAACAGCCTTAATTGCGATCGTAGCCGCAGGATTTTTCCTCACCAGCGACATCGCACTTCCCCAAGCAGCTTTTGCTTACCCTTTCTGGGCTCAGCAAACAGCACCCGCTACTCCCCGCGAAGCCACAGGTCGCATTGTTTGCGCTAACTGTCACCTCGGTGCAAAACCGACTGAAGTTGAAGTACCGCAATCTGTTTTGCCTGACACAGTGTTTGAAGCTATTGTCAAGATTCCCTACGATACTAGCGTGCAGCAAGTTGTCGGCGACGGCAGCAAAGGTGGCTTGAATGTGGGTGCAGTTGTGATGTTGCCCGAAGGTTTCAAGATTGCTCCCGCTGACAGAATTCCCGAAGAAATGAAGGAAAAAGTCGGTGATCTTTACTTCCAACCTTACAGCGAAACCCAAGAAAATATTGTTTTAGTGGGCCCAGTACCGGGAGAACAGTATAAAGAATTGGTATTCCCAGTTTTGTCCCCGAATCCGGCAACTGACAAGTCTGTTCACTACGGCAAATACCAAATTTATGTTGGTGGCAACCGCGGTCGCGGTCAGGTTTATCCTACTGGCGAAAAGAGCAATAATACTGTTTACAATGCTTCGGTAGCTGGCAGCATTTCTAAGATTGCTCAACCGGAAGCTGGCGGTTATGAAGTGACAATTCAACCTGCTGAAGGTGCAGCCGTTGTTGATACGATTCCCGCAGGCCCAGAACTGATTGTTACTGAAGGACAAACAGTTGCAGCAGGCGAACTTTTGACGAACAATCCTAATGTGGGCGGCTTCGGTCAAAAAGACGTGGAGATTGTGCTGCAAAGTGCCGATCGAGTTAAAGGATTGATGGCTTTCGTGGCTATAACCATGCTGGCTCAAATCATGCTGGTTCTCAAGAAGAAACAGGTCGAAAAAGTTCAAGCTGCTGAAATGAATTTCTAAACGCGGCTGTAATTAGTTGGGTAAGGTGTTCTATGCACACCCAACTATTAGGTAAGTAGGGCGGGTATTCCCCGCCTTATTCTTTGATAAATAACCAGTAAAATAATGTTAATTGATGAGAAGATAGTTGAAGTAGGCCCGCTGAAATGGTTTTATCGGGAAACAAATCCGGTTAACGAAACTGGTAAACCGCCCGTACTGCTGCTGCACGGTTTGCCGTCCCAGAGTTTTACCTGGACTGTAATGATGCCGGATTTGGCTGCACAGGGATTTAGATCGATCGCCCCAGATTGGGTGGGTTACGGGCGATCGACCAAACCAGACAAGCGCGACTTTGCCTACACTCCCGATGCTTTTGTTGACGCCCTCGCTGGCTTTATTAAAGCTATAGAATTAGAGCGCTTTTCCCTCGTGGTCCAAGGATTTTTAGCTTCAGCCGGCATTCAATACGCTTTACGCAATCCCGATAAAATTGAGCGTTTAGCCATCATAAATACACCAGTTTCAGCAGATATAAAATTGCCTTGGAAAATGCAGCAGTTGGGGCTGCCTTTTATTGGCGACATGATGACTCAAGACCCGCTTTTGGTTGACAGAACTCTAGAAGGTGGCAGCCGCCAGACAATATCAGACAAGGATTTAGATGTTTACCGTCGCCCGTTTTTGAAGAGTTCGGATGCAGGTCGATCGCTGATGAATACAGTCCGCAATATTCAATTGCCGCAGTCTATGGCCGAAATTGAATCCGGCTTGAAAGCATGGACTCGACCAACTTTATTTGTGTGGGGTTTGACAGATCCTTGGCTGAGTGTTGAACCTGCTAAAAAGCTAGTCGCTTCCCTGCAAAATGCAGAGTTAGTCACACTGGAACAAGCGGGGCATTATCCTCAAGAACATTGGTCAGAAAAAGTTGGCGATGCTGTGATAACTTTTCTGCGCCGCCAGGAGGTAAAATAATATTTTGTACATAACTCTCGGTGCTAGGTCAGTGAACCAGCTCCTCGCCGAGCTGCATTTCCAGGCAGAGCCTGAGAACGAGAAATCTAAAATCTAAAATCTAAAATCGATATGACTCGTCCCCGTTCAATTTTTGCCTTGATGATGGCGTTTTTGATGGCATTTCTGGTTAGTTGCAGCAGTGTCGAAGCAAAAGTTCCAACGACTTACACAGCAGCCCAGACCCAGCAAATTCAGCGCTATGTTCCTACCCTGACCGAGTTCCGATCGCGCATGGATAAATTGGGCACTCTAATTCAACAACGGAATTGGATTGATACCAGAACTTACATTCACGGGCCTCTAGGCGACTTGCGGAACACCATGAAAACCGTCTCTGCGAGTTTGTTGCCTAGTGCTCAACAACAAGCTGTTGATTTAACTAAGAGTTTGTTTACCGATTTGGTTAACATTGATCTTGCTGCTAAAGAGCTTGACTATGCAAAAGTCACGGCCAGCTATCAGAAAGCTGTCAATGATTTTGATACCTTCTTGCAGCTAATTCCTAAAGCTTAATAGCTTTAGGGCTTTGTAGGCTTGGCAATTGATGGGTGTCAAATTAAGACTGAAACCCATAATAAATATCGCTTGTAGTCGAGTCTAGATCCCCCCTAACCCCCCTTAGTAAGGGGGGGACAAGAGTATTCAAACTCCACCTTAAAAAGGGGGGCAGAGCATTCAAAGTCAACCCCTACTCCCCTGATTAAGGGGGATTTAGGGGGATCGAGACTTTGACACAAACGATAAATAACAACAGAGGGTTTTACTGTTAATTTGACACGTTTTACGCTCAGAAGCCTACGAAAAACTTCTATAAAATCTAAAATCTAAAATCTAAAATCTAAAATTGAATGGTTCGCGTTGCAATTATTGGTTGCGGTATTATTGGGGCTTCGATCGCCTTTGAACTAAGTCAATTTCCCGAACTGAAAGTTACTGTGTTCGACAAACAGCCGCCGGCACAAGGTTCTACTGGCGCCGCACTCGGTGTTTTGATGGGAGTTATCAGCCACAAAACTAAGGGTAGAAATTGGCATTTGAGGGAAACCAGCCTTCAGCGCTACGAAACTTTGATTCCTGAATTGGAAGCAGTTACGGGGCGAAAAATTCCTTTTAACAAACAGGGAATTTTAATGCTTTGTTCGGAGGGAGAGGATTTAAGTAAGTGGGAAAAGTTGATAGCCACTCGCGACTCTCAAGGTTGGCAATTGGAACTTTGGGATGTGGAACGAGTGCGCGATCGCTGCCCTCATCTCTCTTTAAATAATCAGATTATTGCTGCGATTTATTCGCCTCAAGACCGCCAAGTCGATCCGACGGCGCTAACTTTGGCTTTGGTTGATGCTGCTGAACGAAATGGGGTAATTTTTGAGTTTGGGGTGCCCGTTGAAGCAGCGGAGATTGCTGCTAGTTTGGAGTTCGATCGACTAATTGTGTGCGCTGGTTTGGGTTCTGCTGCTGTGACTGCATCCTTAAATCAGTTGGTTGACATTCGCCCGGTGTTGGGACAAGCCCTGCATTTGCGATCGGCCAAGCCTTTAGGAAACCCAGATTTTAGGCCAGTAATTACTTGCGATGACGTTCACATTGTGCCTTTGGGAAATCAGGAATTTTGGGTGGGGGCGACAGTGGAGTTTTCCGAAAATGGCGGGGAAATTCAGGGGAATGCTGATATGTTGGCGCAAGTGATGGCGAGGGCGATCGCACTTTGTCCCGCCTTAGCAGAAGCGGAAATCATCAGGAAATGGTCAGGATTGCGCCCGCGGCCGGAAGGGCGATCGGCCCCAATTATCGAGATGCTTCCCGGTAACGATCGCGTTCTCATCGCCAGCGGCCACTATCGCAACGGTGTTCTGCTAGCCCCTGCAACAGCGCGATCGATTCGAGAAATGATTTTGCAATAATTAACAAATGTTAATACAATCAAGATAGCGACTCATCTCTTACATCAAAAAATGTCCGACAAACCTTTAGGTAAACCCCGCTCTTTGTGGCGAGTAATTTTGCTGTCTGCAGTCAGCTTGCTGCTATATTACGGATGGTACAAATGGATTATTCAAGAAGAATGGCGTCGCTATAACGGCAGCGGTTGGTCGGGAACCCTTTGCTTGCTTCCCTTTGTTTTAGGAGTAGCCGTCCCTCAAGCTTTGCGGATATTCGACCCTGACGTTCCCGGATGGTTTGGTTGGTTTTCCTTGCTGGGTATTGCTTGGATTTACATCGTGCAGTTCAAACTTTACAAGACAGTTAACGAATTGTACCGCCAAGAAGGAATCAAAGAACCCCTAACAGTTTGGTGGCTTTTTGTACCAGGTTTAAATTTAGTTGTCGGCTTGCGACAAATTCACTTTTTGAGCCAGTTTTGGGCGAGAAAACAGGGAATTGAAGTTACGGATAACTTAGCCGAAAGTATTCCTTTTCTGTCAGCTAACGCTTAAGGGGAAACTTTTCGCACTGATATCATAAGTTTGTAGGGTGCGTCAGTAATCATAGCTCTATTTTCCAATCATTTAGCTGACGGACGCACCCTACAAGTTTATACTAAGACCAAAAAGTGGTTGGACGCGCGAAGAATTATGGCGCTAAGATGCGCCTCGGCGCACCTTAGATAATTAGGTTCTGCATCCATGAGTAAATTACCAGAACCGATTCGGCAAATCCGCCAAAATGAGTTTGAGTTCCGGTTCATTAACCCGCTTAATTGCTTTAGGAATACTTACCCACTGCCGCTTTCTCTTGCTAGCTTCCGGCCAATTTTCTAGAACTGCTTGGACTTCCATTAAAAATACTTCTACCTGACAAGTATAGCCGGATTTTTGATACTCGTAAGTTCCCAGCAAATCCGGGAACACTTTACCCAACAAACCTGCTTCTTCCCAAGCTTCCTTGGCAGCGGAATCTTGGGGAGTCATATCAGTTTCAATTAATCCTTTGGGAATCACCCAGCGCTTGCTAGCCGAAGAAGTAATCAGCATTACTTCAATTTGTCCGTCTTGAATGCGATAGGGAATTACCCCCGATTGATCAACCAGTAAAGCGATTTTTATACTCATAATTTCTGCATATTTCTGGCTGCAAAAGCTGCTGTAACCTCATGAAGGGTTTACAACTAAAAAATAAAAACAGCATCCTGATTCTCGACAATTGCAAAGTTGAGATAGCAATAAAGTGGATAATAAACATATTTGGCTTTTCCTGCTTGTCGAAAAGAGGAAATTCCCATGCACTGCCACTGAACAATAATATTATTATAATAACCAGGTGCAATCCTCTACCGACAAGCAGATAAAAGCCGATCGCCAATATCTGCCTTTACCTGGGCCGGTATGGGGTTTTACACCTAATCTTTCTTCGCCTTAGCCTCCAAATTTTCCATCCGACTCCTCAAATCTTGATTCTCCTTTTTCACCTGGTCTAATTCCTCCCGCAACTGCTTGACCGCTGCATCAGAACCAGCATTTTTCTGCACTCTTTGCACAGCTTCATCAGCCATGCGGCGGACGCGGCCATCGGGAGTTTGGTCAGCTAAAGAACGCAAAATGCGAATTGCTTTGCGAGTTTGCATTTGTCCTAATCCCGCTACTACAGAGACTTGAGTCAAGAAAAACGTCTCTTTAGATAATTCTGCCAATCGCTGCAAAATCCGTTCTAAATTGACCTTCGTTTGACCACTCGAAATTGTGCCCAAAGCTCGAATTGCAGCCAAGCGCAAAGCTTGCGGAGTACCGGCGGCTGTGTATTTCAAAATTAGATTCAGCGCATCTTCAGAAGTTTTCATCTGGGCCAAACCTGCGATCGCACCCGATCGCACTACCTCATTCCACCCCTGACGCTCTTTCAGCACCAATTTTAACTCTTTGAGTACCTGTTCGTCGGTTGGTTTTTCGTCGGGGTTAGCTGCTGAGATTCCGCCAATAGCAGTCGCTGCTGCTGCTTCTACATAATAGCTGTCGTCGCCTTTTTCGACGATCGATCTCAGCGCTTTATAAGTTTCGTGAGTTTGGATTTTACCCAGCGCATTCACCACAGCGCGACGAACACGAGCATCTTTATCTTTTAAACCACTTACTAAACCTTCAAAAACTTGGTCTAGTTTAATTTCAACTAACTGACCGGCAACTTCGGCCCGTACTGCCCAGAACGGCTCTTTCTTGAGAACTTCTGACAGCGTTTTCACCGCTTCCAGTCCTCCCTTTTTCGCCAAAGCTTGGGCAGCATAAATCCGCGAAACCGGGTCGGGATCGAACTGCAACTGAGCTTTGAGTTCCGCCATTCCATACTCTAAAACAACAGTTTTTAAGTATTTATTGCCGACATCAAAACTGATAAAAGCAGGCTTATTTTCGAGAGGGAAATAGAAGCTTTGCTCGCGCTCATGCACTCGGACTGTGAAATTTTTTAGGTTCGAGGTTGAAGGTACCGAACTGTCATCGTCTGCTTCTTTTTCCGGCTTGTAACCGAAGCCGATCGGTATTTTTAGATCGAATACATCTTTGCTGTTGCCGTTGCCGTTGCCGTTGCCATTTTTGCTGTCTTTTACCTGAGTTTGCGTTACAGTAACTTTGGCTAGTTTGTTATCTCCGTCCCAAGAATAAGCAACCTTATAATCTGGATGACCGCCACGATAAACGTACTGGTCAAACAAAAACATGAGATTGCGACCAGTAGCTTTTTCTATCGCCCTGAGCAAATCGATGGTTTCTACAGTTTTGTGAGCGTTATCCCGCACAAAAGTGTGAATTGCTTTATAAAATAATTCGTCGCCCAACTCGGCGCGAATCATGTGATAAACGCAAGCACCTTTTTCGTACAAATGGCGATCGTACAATTCAATGGCTTCGCGGTAAACGTGAGTAACGATCGGGCGCCGATAGCGGGAACTGTCTTCCGCTAAATAATTGCGGGCTTCATTTAACATATAGTAAGCCGCTTCTTCTTTGCCGTATTCTTTGTCAGTCCACAGCACCTCAGAATAAGAAGCCATACCTTCTTTCAGCCAAGCGTGAGACCAATGTTTAATTACTACTAAATCACCGAACCACTGGTGAGCCAATTCGTGGGCAACTAAGCTTTCAGTGCCACGATTGTCGAGGCTGGCGCGTTCGTCTAACAAACACCTATCTGTCAGCAAAGTTGTCGAAGTATTTTCCATACCGCCGAAGATGAAATCATCGACGCAGACTTGAGCGTATTTGGGAAAAGGGTAAGGATAGCCAAATGCTTTAGAGAAGAATTCAATCATTTGAGGCGTTTTCCCCATGCTGCGCTTAGCGTCTGCTTCGCGGCTTCTTTCCACGTAATAATTAACTGGTTTGCCGTTCCATTCGTCTTTGATTTCGGCAAAATCTCCGACTGCTAAGGTCATTAAATAAGTCGGGTGTACCTGGGTTTGCGACCAGTGATAAATTTTATCGTCGCCGTCGTTTTTTGTACTAATTAATTCGCCGTTGGAAATAGCAAATAGTTCTCTCGGAACTTGGACTCTAATTTCTGAAGTAGCGAGTTGGCCAGGATAGTCGAAACAGGGAAACCAGAAGCGGGAATCTTCGTCTTCGCCTTGAGTCCAAACTTGTGTTGGTTTGTCTGGATAGTGTTTGTCCGGGCCGACGAAATAAAGGCCGCGCTGGGGTTTTTCGACCGAGTATTCGATCGCAATTGTAATTGGTTGGTAAGCTTCTGTTGGTTCGTGTAGTTGAATTTGCAGAACTTCGCCATCGCTGTCGAAATTTTGCTCAAGTTCGCCGACTTTTACTGATTTAATATTCAGGTTTACCGCATCTAAGGTTAATTTGTCAATACCGCTGCGGACTGGATTGATGCGGATGCTACAAGTGCCATGAAAGCTTTGTTTGGGAATATTCAGCACTAAGTCGAGGAAAATGTGCTCTACTTGACCAGGGCGATCGGGGTTGTAGTGGGGTCTGGCACCGGGCATCTCGAAGGATTTGTGACCGTTTTCAGAATCAAAGTAAGTGTATGACATTGTGATGGCAAAGTTGTGAGTCGATCGGCGATCGCTGGCAGCGCAGATCCGGCTGAACTGCCAGCTTATTTATAGAGTAGCGCGTCCTAGCTGCTGTTGTCGCTAACTTGTTAAAAACTGGGTCGAGCGTTGACGGGATGGAAAATATGATTTTTTCGCTACAATATCAGCAAGGTTAATGTCTGCAATCATCAGCCTGTAATTGAAATTCAGAGGGAAATCTGTATGACAGCTACACTATCAGTTCCCAATGCCATCGAGTCTTGGCTTGGCGACGAAGCCGAAGACTTACTCACCCATCAAGCAAAAGTTTCTAAAGATTTGTTGCACTTGCCGGGCCCGGATTGGGTCGATCGCATTTTTGCTCACACCGATCGCTCTCCTCAAGTTTTGCGATCGCTTCAGCAACTCTATTCTAGCGGACGCTTGGCCAATACTGGCTATTTATCTATCCTGCCAGTAGACCAAGGAATCGAACACTCGGCCGCCGCTTCTTTTGCACCGAATCCCATCTATTTTGACAGCGAAAATATCATTAAATTAGCAATTTCGGCTGGCTGCAATGCTGTCGCGACAACCCTGGGAGTTTTGGGAAGCGTATCTCGCAAATACGCGCATAAAATCCCTTTTATTGTCAAGCTAAATCACAACGAGTTGCTAACTTATCCCAATCAATTCGACCAAATAATGTTTGCTTCAGTGGAGCAAGCTTGGAATTTGGGAGCAACAGCAGTCGGAGCAACAATTTATTTTGGTTCCCCGGAATCGACGCGACAAATCCAAGAAGTCAGTCAGGCTTTTGCTCACGCTCACGAATACGGAATGGCGACTATTCTGTGGTGCTATCTCCGCAACGATATCTTTAAACAAGACAAAGATTATCACGTTGCCGCCGATTTAACAGGGCAAGCAAATCACTTGGGAGTGACAATTCAAGCTGACATTATCAAGCAGAAATTGCCCGAATGCAATAACGGTTACGAAGCTGTTGCTAAAGCTAGTGGTCACAGTTACGGCAAAACCGATAAGCGTGTTTATTCGGATTTGACAACGGATCACCCGATCGATCTAACTCGCTATCAAGTGCTCAACTGTTATGCGGGAAGGATGGGTTTAATTAACTCCGGCGGTGCTTCCGGGAAAAGCGATTTTGCAGAAGCAATTCGCACGGCGGTAATCAACAAGCGCGCTGGCGGCTGCGGCTTAATTTCCGGCCGCAAAACTTTTCAGCGTCCTTTTGAAGAAGGCGTAAAATTGTTCCACGCCATTCAAGATGTTTATTTGTCGCCAGAAATCTCGATTGCCTAAAAATTTACCGCACAGAGATTGGCCTCAAGATCACAACCTAAACCTAGGGTGCCGTAGGCGCACAAATCTCTCTAAACGTAGGGTGCACACTCTGCACCTTACGTGATTAAAATTCCTTAATATAAGTTGCAACTTAGCTGTAATATTAATACGAGCTGAAAATATATAGAGACACAGTATAGAATTTAAAAATGCCCCACAGCCTTGTTTTAAACCTGCTGCCAGTTGCACCAATTCCATCCCAGTTTTTAACGGGGCGGCATCTCCACGCTTTGTTTTTGAACCTTGTGAGTGCTGTAGATAGCGATTTGAGCGCCTACCTGCACGATCAATCTCATGAAAAAGCTTTCACTTTAAGCCCGTTTCAAGTAAGCAGAAAAGAGGCTTACAAAAGCAGCACACCCCAGCCACAGAAGAGAGTTTTGCCTCCGGCTTCCCGCACCATTTCGCAGGCTGTACAGTGGGAACACAAGCAAGCAATTCAGGAAAATACGCCGATTTGGTGGCGAATTTCTCTGCTGGATGACGGTTTGTTCGATCGCCTAACTCAACTTTGGCAGCAACTTAATTTCGAGCGCCCTTGGCATCTCGGGCCGACAAATATATACATTACTAATATTTTGAGCGAACCGCAATCAAGCCAGCCTTGGGTCAACTTTTGTACTTACGCCGAATTGTTCGATAGAGCTTCGGAAACTGAGCGTCAAATTGCTTTTAGTTTTTGCACTCCTACTAATTTTCGGCAAGGTGTATACGATAGTGCTATGCCCACTCGTGAGAGTATTTTTGGCAGTTTAGCTAATCGCTGGAACAAGTACAGCACGATTGCGATCGAGCCTACTTTCACAGAAGCTATTTTTCCCAGTTTCTTCGATATCCAAACCGAAGTTTGTACAGATTCTCGCAGTAAATTTATTGGCTGCGTCGGCGATATTAGTTACCGAATTATGGGAGATATAGCTCCTGCTACTATCAAGCAAATTAACACTTTAGCCGATTTTGCGCTTTATAGCGGAGTCGGGCGAAAAACGCCGATGGGAATGGGAATGACGCGCCGATTGCAGGTTTTTTAATTATTCACTTTTGGGCTGAATTTCACTGACTATTTCATAAACATTTGTGTCTGGTATTTTCGCAAACAAAGGCGTCATCTGCTTCAAGATTTCCTGATAAGCTTCGCTTTGATTGGCTGCCATATCTTCTACGCTTTCCCAAAAAATGATGGCAATACCTTTGTCTGTATTGGGCAATTGCAGCAGGTATGCTCCCTTAAAACCTGTGGCATAAGTTGCCACGGCTTTTTCAAAAAGTTGTTCTGCCGCTTCAAATTTTCCGGGTTTAAATTCGCCAATGGCAACGTAGGCAAACTGATGTCTGAGAAAGTCTAGAAATTCTGACATATCTTTTTCCTCACTTAATAGCGATACAGCAAGTTATATTTTACCCGATTGCCCGAAATTTGTGAACTGCACAGGTTGGATTTTCGCGCTTAGCTCATCGGCGGATTTATTAATTACACGTAACTGCGATCGCCATTCAAATAGAAACTTTTTGAGTCAGGCGGCTGGAATCTTGATTAAATAAACTATTGAAGGGCGGAGTTTATACGTTCAAAATCCTAGGTACGCCGGAGCGACTTCTAGCGCTAACACAAGGTAAAGCTGCTGATAACCCAATTATTTTGGTGACTGCGAGCATACACAAAGCCGTAAAAAGTAGCCAGTCAAAAGCGGTTTTTTGCAATAACCCTATTGAATTATTTAAAACTTACCTGTAAAAATTATAACAGAGCCATACAAATAAAGTAAACAGCCAGCTCAAACAAATGAAAAAAATATTAGTAATTGAAGACGATAACTTAATCCGAGAAACCGTATTAGAACTTCTGGAATCGCGCGGTTTTGAAGCTGTCGGCGCGGAAAATGGAAAAGTTGGTATCCAGTTAGCTGCCAAAATTCCCGATTTAATTTTATCTGATGTCATGATGCCGGAACTCGACGGTTTTGAAGTATTCGCAGCCGTGCGATCGCACCCTGCAACCGCCAGCATTCCGTTTATTTTTATGACAGCCTCCGAAATGGAAAAAGCCCTGGAACTTAAAGCAGACGGCTATCTCAAAAAACCTTGCAGCGTCGCAGCAATGCTCGGGGCGATCGCCACTCAACTAGAAAAACCGACAGTTACCAACCCACCACATCAAAAAGTACAGGACAATTCTGCGCCATCAAATCTTAGCTTGCGCGCCCCGAACCAAAAATCTCGGTTTGAGATTGTCTCGGTTTGCTGGCAATGACACTCACAGTAACGTTATTGATACATAAGTTGAGGGAATTTCAAATTGGTTCCCCCCAGGGGTGGCTTAGACTGGGTATGTTGAATTTGGTTAAATATTTATGAACGCACAACCCAAAGGCCGCCTAGTTTGGAACCACTCTACCCACCTTCCCGGTTTGATACCAATTTTAGAGCGCCTCACGCTAAAAATCGGCATTCAAACAGTAACTCCGGGCGTCATCAACAAAGTTAAAGGACACATCCCCCGCATGACATTAAGAGTGTCAGTACCCATCCGCGGGGGATTTAAAATCATCGCCAGACAGGGCAAAACCGTACAAGAAGTCTTTATATTAACGACTCTCACTCAAGGGGACTTGGAAGAGACCATCGCCCAAACCCTACCCAAGTGACAATATTTTCTTAGCAAGCAAAGCCCGGGCTTTCACCGAAGTAGTTTCATCGGTTTGGGTGATTTCCTCAAGTCTGGCCGAAACTTCCGCTAACCAATCCGGTTTAACAGTCGCAGCAGCCGCCAAAGCTTGCAAACCCCCCGCTGCTGCGTAGCGAACCACCCATTCTGGATCGCGGGACGCTTGCAGTAGCGTTTTCACAGCGCGAAGTTGAGCATCTGCAATTTCTTCTGTGGGCATCAATTCCCAGCAAATCGTCCCCAAACCCCTAACCGCCGCCCGCCGCACGCTCAAAGCAAAGTCATTCGCCGCTGCATCGAGCAAAATCTCCAAACCCCTGGGGTCGCCAATTCCCGCCAAAGCCCGAACAGCCCAAGCTCTCGCCCCGTAATTGTAGCCGTCAAGCTGTTCTAGAAGCGGCAGCACCGCAGCTTCTCCGAGTTTAATCAGCCCATCAACGGCTGCAACAGCAGCGCCTGGGTTGTTGTAACCGAGCACTGTAATTAAGGTAGGAATTGCTTGTTTTGAGGAAGCTGCCGCCAGTGCTTTGACTGCGTTTAACAAGCCTTCGGAAGAATCTGCTTGTTCGACAGCCTGAATTAGTTCTAATGCCATTTATTTGTAAGCTTTACCGTGACCATTTTAATTGTAGGTTGGGTCGATCGCGCGATCGAACTTTTTGCAACCTCACCCACCAACATTCTCATCAAAATAGGTAGGGACACAGCTCTGCTGTGTCCTGCCTAAAATACAGATATGCCGTAGGAACACAGCACTGCTGTGTCCTGAATATACTGTGTCATAAATATACGGCAGACAATTGATAATAGCTACAGCAATCCTATTTTAGTTGTGAACTAATTTTTTTAAAGTAAACTATCCATTAAATCCATAACTTGGATAGCTTCATCTGACAAAGATAGAGATTCTTGTTGATTGAGGTGATGCTCCAAAACTCCTTTGAGCGCAATCAATTTCAGGCTATTTTCTGCTAAAGTTTCAGAAATAGCTTGCGCTCCCGGCAAATAGCCGATCGCCCCCAAGTCCATCAAAGCCGATCGCCTCAACTGCAAATTATCCCCATTCAAAGCACTTACCAACCGCTCTCCATAAACCCGCTCACCAGTTAACTGATACATCGCCCGCGCCGCAGCGTACTGCACCCGCTCCACAGAATGTTCCAAAAAAGGTGAAATTAGCGGTATTGCTTCTGTCGCTTTCAGCGTTCCCAAAGCTTCAATTACCGAGTCGTAAGGTTGCACGAGGTGGGATTTTCCTGGCACTCGCACAGCGACAGCTACGCCCCCATCCAATAGCTTCATTAGTGGCTCAATAGAATCACGACCTCCCAACATTTCTAGAGCTTGAGCCGCCGCTTCCCTCACGTAATAATCGGCGCATTCCAAACAGCGAATCAGGGCCGGCAAGGCTTGTTTGTCGCTCAATTTACCCAGAGCCCGTGCCGCATTTCGTAATAAAGAATAGTCGCCAATTTTTGTTTGTTCTGACTCTTCTTCCAATGCGGCAATTAAAGCTGCAATAGCTGCAGGTTCCTTGACTCGAAATCTGCCAATCCACCACGCAGCATAATACCGGAGACTGTAATCTTGGGAGTGCAAATTTGCGATCGCCTGTTCAACAGTTAAAGACTCGCCCTCAGCTACACCCGCCGGCGGTGAGTCGGATTCGTAATAATTCATAGTCATTAGTTATTAGTTATTATAGCAATCCTTGCAGGAGTCGTAAACTTTTTACCCCACCCCAACCCTCCCCTTATCAAGGGGAGGGAGTAAGAAATTCACAAATGATGCGAGGATTGCTATAGTTGTTAGTTATTCGGCTATTGAAATCGCTGCTACCCAGACAAAACCTGCAAGGAAACTTGGCGATTAAAATCGCTACTAAACAGACAAAACCCGCCTGGGCGGGTTACATTAACTCTTAGTCCGCTTGGAGTGGACTTTGTTTGTCTAGGAGCGATTTTCATCGCCCCTTCTAGCTTATCTAGGAGCGATTTTCATCGCCCCTCCCACCCAACTATTGGTGATCACCAGATGATTCATGGGATGACTCATGGGATGATTCTGCACTCGCGTTTAAAGGATGAATGCTGACAATTTTCCCGCCCATGCGAGTAATCCGCTGCATTTCTTGATTCATCCGATTGTAAGGCACGGTGATAAATGTACTCGCGCTCGATCGAATCGAATAATCCACATTATCTGTTTCATCGCTTTGGCGCAAGCCGACAACTTCATACCGAAAGCAGCGACCAGCCGAAGCTGTATTGCCACTTTTTCCAGCTACAATTTGACCCAACATAAGCTTCTTGGTAATTGGTGATTCTGACTGTTGACTGTTGACCCTTCGACTTCGCTCAGGGCATCGCTGTTGACTGTTGACTGTTGACTGTTGACTGTTGACTAAAAGCTAGTAACTGCCAACTGCCAAGTGCCAACTGCCAACTGACTAAATTGCAGTAATGCTGGCGATTTTCCCGCCCATGCGTTGAAATTTCTGCATTTGCGAGGACAACTCCTCAACAGGTACGATGAAAGCCTTGCTGCTGCGGCGCACGCTGGGATAGCCGCCCGTGCGAATACCCGAAACTTCCACGCGCACCAGCCGCCCTTCTTTGCCGTAAGCAGCAGCGCCGCCGAAAGTGCTGCTGGGAGTTACGTTTCTAGCAGAAGGCCGATATGCCCAACCTTCGTTACCGCCAGAAGGCCCAACTACAGCCGTAGCGCTGTTAGTGCCGAGTTCGACAGCTAAGCGAGAGTTATTGCCTTCTAGTTGAGATGTATCGCTGTTTGCATAGCCGCGATACAGGCGGAACATCCGGGTAAAACCAACGGTTTTTTGACCACGCTGGGTGTTAAAGCCGCGGTAGTAAGGTACGATACTTTCGCCGAAGTTTTCTTGATACTCTACTGAATCGATGTAAGAATCAATATCAGCGTCGTAGCCTTGTGTTTGGTACAAATCTAAGTGTTCAACTACTTCAGATTCGTCGTAGGGAGCGCGACCGAGCAAGTGTTTGTAGTTTAGTTCGATCGTCCGAGTTTGGAAGCTGTTGTAGAAAAACTTGGTTTTGTACAGTTCTGACTTAGCTACAGCGCGTACAAATTCTCGTACCGTCAAACTGCCGTCCCGCAGCAAAGACTCGGAACTTGTAAGTCGCTCGGATTTCATTAAATAGTCGTTGCCCAGCACCTGACGGTAAACCGCACGAATCACAGTTTCAACGTCGTCTTTGCTGTAGTTCGGGCGCAGTTCTACCTTCGGCGCATCGCTCAATGCGGATGTTCCCAGTCTGGACGCTGCTGTCGTAATCGCCACCAGATTTTCTCCTAAATTATTAATGACAAAAGTTTAATGCTTGGTTGCACTTGAAATTTTTAGGACTAAGGATAATATGCCTCAAAGTAGGGTGTGCACTGCACACCTTACCTCTACACATAAAATTGAAGAATTTTTTAGCCTTAGTCCTAATTTGCTAAAGACGTTTCAAAAAAACGTCTTTACAAACTTTAAGCTGTGGTAATACTTACCACTTTGCCGCCACATTTGTTGATTTGCTGTAAGCGGCTCGAAAGTTGCTCGTAAGGCACGAGATATTCGGTAGTTGTCCGCCGCACTTGAGGCGAAAACTTAGCCGCACCTTGCATTGCGGTGACTCGGTAGAGTTGGTCGCGAGAACCGCCGGAAGTACCGCCAAGGGCTTTTCCGGTGGAGGCTGTGTGTATCGGCGAAGCCATATTTCTCGCTACTTCCCAAGTCAGCCGGGCTTGGGTTTGGTTTTGCGATCGATCGCTAGAAGCAAAACCCCGGTACAATTGAAACATCCGGTTAAAACCGACGGTTTTTTGACCTCTTTGGGTCGCGAAACCGCGATAGTAAGGCACTATACTGTCGCCAAAATTTTCTTCATACTCAACTGAGTCAATGTAAGAATTGATTTCAGCTTCGTAGCCTTCTGCATTGTACAAATCAACGTGGAAAGCAATTTCCGACTCGTCGTAAGGAGCGCGACCCAACAAATGCTTATAATTAAGCTCAATTAACCGCGTTTGCGAGTTCGGATAAAAAAACTTTTTCCGATAAGTTTCGGAATGTGCAATTGACCGCACAAAATCTTTCACTGAAATCTGCCCTTGCATCAGCAGAGATTCAGCACTGGTAAGTCGTTCGCTCGACATTAAATACTCGTTGCCGAAAACTTGGCTGTAAGCAGCGCGAATTACTGCTTTAGCATCGTCTTGCGTCCAGTGGGGGCGCAGTTCTACTCGTCCCGCTTCTTCAAATGCTTTTATTCCCAACCGTTCTGCTGCACCTAATCCCGCCATCTTCGCTTCTCCCTTTTTTGCTTTAAAAACTGAAAACTGCTTAAAAAAAGTATTTGCAAAACTAGGCTTCGATCGCAGATGCCCGGAATTCTAAACAACCGCTAACACTTAAGCTAACAGCAGCTTACAATTCCGGGCATCACGCAAATCTAGCTCAGAGCGTTGATTGCGTAGTCGATGTAGGAATTCGCTTCAGTTGCAGCGTCGCCACTCAGACCGTGGTTGCCTTTGATGTACTTGAGAGCTTCAACGTACCAGCTAGGAGACAATTCAAATGTCCGGTTGATTTCGTCAACACCTGCAATCAGGTACTCGTCCATTGGACCGGTGCCGCCTGCAACTAAGCAGTAGGTTACCATCCGCAGGTAGTAGCCGATGTCGCGAGAGCACTTGGCTTTACCGGTTGGGGTAGAAGCGTAGTTAGGGCCTTGCATTTGTTGTGTGTACGGGAATTTGTTGTACACAGCTTGAGCTGCACCGTCGATCAAGCGCTGAGAGTTGGCGGTCAAAGCCTTAGCTGCTTCCAAACCTGCTGCTGCTTGGCGGAAACGTCCGAAGGCGACTTGCAGTTCAGTGCTGCTCAGGAAACGGCCTTGAGAATCGGCTGCGGTTACTGCTTCAGTCAAAGGGGTTTTCATTGTTCTGGTTTCTCCCTAATGTTGTGTTGTTTTTGTACAAAAATGATTGTTTGCAAAAATGCGATGCTCGCTTCTTTACAAGAAAGGTTCGCTTGGCTATTTTTAGCCGACTGCATTGGCTGCGCGGTCGAAGTAGCTGCCGATTTCAGACATCAGCGAGCTGCAATCACCACGGGTAACACCGTTGGGGTCGTTAGCGATCGCGATCGCTGCTTCTTTCATTTTTTGCACGCCGGCTGCAACTGAGCCACCGGGAACTCCCAGAGCTTGGTATGTTTCACGCAGACCGTTCAAGCAGCGGTCGTCCAAAACGCTGGCGTCGCCTGCAAATGTTGCATAGGTGACGTAGCGCAAGATGATTTCCATATCGCGCAAGCAAGCTGCCATGCGGCGGTTGGTGTACGCATTGCCACCAGGAGCGATCAGTTGAGGCTGTTCAGCGAACAGGGTGCGAGCTGCATTGGCTACGATGCTGGATGCGTTGCCGGTGATGCGGTTTACTGCGTCAATCCGCTTGTTGGCGTCGGAAACCATGCTGCTGAGAGCATCTAGTTGACCCTGAGCTAGAAATTCGCCCCGAGCGTCAGATTGGGAAACCACTTTTGTAAATGCGTCAAACATGAAAGAACTCTCCTATTTGAGTTAATTGAGTTTGGTTGCGGTATAAAACCGTTAAGTTAAATTTGTTCAGGCTACGAGTGCCTGCAAGGGTTGAAATTTGATGCCAGCTAATCTGCTGGTCCCATCGATCTCTCCCTTTCCGCTACCTGCACTATTGTTACATTGCAACGGAGGTTTAAGAAACCTTAGAAAATTTTACACCTTTTATGAGATGCGACAAACCTTGTCAATCAGGGTTTTTGTTAACTTTGGCCTGTCGTTTCAACCCTCTGATAATCTTTATACAATGCTCGCCTGCGTTTGTTTATTACAAATTATTACAGAAACTTATCTCTCTAAGAAGGTAAATATTTGGGGTGCAAGTACGGGCAAATCTCCTTCCTAGGGTAGATGCGCGAGGGTACTCATAAACGAAGAGTTTGCTTCGATCGCCCTGCTGTGGCGGTAGAACCCCCCCGAACCGTCCCGTGGGCTGATCGCCTTTGTTGGCTTTCTCTGGAAAAGCGGAATTGTTAAGAAGTATTAAGTAAATTAAAGTTTTCGTAAAAGAAGGCTGGGGAATAGGGAAAAAACCAAAAATTCTGCCCAATGTCAGGAGGCCTGCAAAATTCGGTGTGGGAAAAATCCAAAAGATTGTGAACCCCCTCGCCACAGCCTCAGCTTTTACCAGAACTATCAGCATTGAGTGAGTAAACTCAGCCGTTGGAAGTTGAAATACCGGGCCCGGTATTTCATAACGCGGGGATGCTTGGTCTGGGGAGTCATTGGATTTGACCCCAGAGGAAGCATCTACTGTTTGTCCTGCAGCGGTTGCAAAAAATACTTTCTTCATCTATCTATCTGTATCTATGTTCTGCTTCCCACAGGCTAGTCCCACGCAAGCGTGTGGCAAGCTGAGCATTGTGGAGGGTGAGAAAACCAACATAGGCGATCGAGATTTGTTACCGCAGCGCCATTTTTCTTTTAAAATCAAACAATGGGGAATAGATGAGTTCGGATACGCGCGTTTTATTACGTTTTTTTTAAGGTAGTTTTAACCTGCGGCGCACGCTTACATCCCCGGACTAAAGTCATTTTTGCTTTCAGCTTCTTTTCTGTGTAATAGCCGAAAGAATTGCTAATTTTTAGTAGTAAGGTGGATAAGTGCTATCAGCGGTAGGTCTACAAACGGCGCGATCGAGCCGCCAGACGCAGTGAAGTTAAAAGCTTTTTGCTTCCCCGGCATCGAACCGCCCAAAACGAGTCGCAAGTTAAACAGTTTTTTACTCAGAACTCAAAACTTAAAACTCTCTCACTGTAATCAGCCAGATGGATCGGCTGTAGCTGTCCGGCCACAACCACCTTTATGCCCCACGATCGATCGTAATTTATGTCTTCAAATTCTCCCTCTTCTTGGCACACCGTAGCAATTGACCAAACTCTCCAGCAGCTAAGCAGCAACAAAGACGCTGGATTGAGCAGCCAACAGGTGTCAGAACGCTTGCAGCAATACGGCCCCAACGAACTAGAAGAAACAGGAGGCCGCAGTCCGTGGTCGATTTTTGTCGATCAGTTCACCAACATCATGTTGTTGATGCTGATGGGTGTGGCCGTGATTTCGGGTTTTTTGGACTTTCGGTCGAATACTTTTCCCAAAGATGCGATCGCCATTTTTGCGATCGTCATACTCAACGGCATTCTCGGCTATTTCCAAGAGCAAAGTGCTGAAAAAGCCCTCGCAGCCCTCAAAAACCTCGCTTCTCCCCTAGTCAGAGTCCTGCGGGACGGCAAAACTTCAGAAATAGCAGCCAAGGAACTCGTACCTGGAGACGTGATGCTGTTGGAGGCGGGGGTAAAAATAGCAGCAGACGCACGCTTGATCGAATCTTCCAACTTGCAAGTCAGAGAATCAGCTTTGACAGGGGAAGCCCTAGCAGTAACCAAGCAAGCCGATCTAGAACTTCCCGAAGATGCTTCCTTGGGCGATCGACTCAACCTGATTTTTCAGGGCACAGAAGTTGTTCAGGGACGAGCAAAGGCGATCGTCACCAACACCGGAATGCAAACTGAACTCGGCAAAATTGCCGCCATGCTTCAGTCAGTAGAAAGCGAACCGACTCCCCTGCAACAGCGGATGGGCCAGTTGGGAAATGTTCTTGTCTCCGGTGCCCTAGCCTTAGTCGCAATTGTCGTCATCGGCGGCATGATTACCTTCCAAAACGGCAGCATCGGGTTGGATACCAGCAGGTGGGAAGAGTTGCTAGAAGTTTCTCTAAGCATGGCTGTGGCTGTGGTTCCCGAAGGGCTCGCAGCAGTCGTGACAGTTACTCTGGCACTCGGAACTAGGCGGATGGTGAAGCGAAACGCCCTGATTCGCAAACTGCCTGCGGTAGAAACTTTGGGCTCGGTAACAACCATTTGTTCTGACAAAACAGGTACTCTGACTCAAAATAAAATGGTAGTTCAGCTAGTCTCTACGGGCGACTGCACTGTCGCCGTCGCAGGCGACGGCTATGCGCCGATCGGAGATTTTACCGATCGCCTGACATCTGCCAAAATTAATAATTTAGAGGAATATCCAGAACTTGAATCTTTATTAATTGCCTGTGCAGTTTGCAACGACGCAGTATTGCAACAAGAACAGCAAGAATGGCAGATTTTAGGCGACCCCACAGAAGGAGCTCTGCTTTGTGTAGCCGGAAAAGCAGGCATTTATAAGGAAAAACAGTCTCAATTGCTGCCGCGGACGGCGGAATTTCCTTTTTCTTCCGAACGCAAACGGATGAGCGTAATTTGCGAAGTGCCCGGCCGATCGGGACATTCGGGATTTCCAGCAGTTGAAGGACAGCAGCCCAATTATTTGATGCTGACCAAAGGTTCTCCCGAGTTGACTTTGGAGCGCTGCAAAGGCATTATAGTCGGCGATCGAGTACAACCTTTAAATCAGGAAATGCGCGATCGCATCCTCGTCGAAAACAACAACATGGCAAGCGGCGGTTTGCGAGTCCTCGGGTTTGCTTACAAACTCTGGGAAAACCTGCCGCCCGAAGGTTCCGAGGAAACCAGCGAACAAGACATGATTTGGCTGGGACTCGTCAGTATGCTGGATGCCCCGCGCCCGGAAGTGCGGGAAGCAGTGGTGAAGTGCCGTGATGCAGGCATTCGGGTGGTGATGATTACAGGAGATCACCAGTTGACAGCAAAAGCCATCGCCTACGATTTAGGTATTGCAACAGAGGGCGATCGAGTTCTTACCGGTCAAGAATTAGAAAAGCTCAGCCAAGAAGAACTCAAACAGCAAGTCGAACAGGTTAGCGTTTACGCCCGCGTTTCCCCCGAACACAAATTGCGAATAGTCCAAGCTTTGCAAAGTTGGGGCAAATTTGTCGCCATGACCGGCGACGGCGTTAACGACGCCCCCGCCTTGAAACAAGCCGATATCGGCATCGCAATGGGTATTACCGGCACCGATGTCAGCAAAGAAGCTAGCGATATGGTGCTCCTCGACGACAACTTCGCAACTATTGTCGCCGCCGCTGAAGAAGGGCGAGTGGTTTATAGCAATATTCGCCGCTTTATTAAGTACATTTTGGGCAGCAACATCGGCGAAGTTTTGACAATTGCGGCCGCACCTTTAATTGGTTTGGGAGGAGTGCCGCTGACGCCGCTGCAAATTTTGTGGATGAACTTAGTAACAGACGGCGTTCCCGCTTTGGCCTTGGCCGTGGAACCGGGGGAACCGAACGTGATGAGAAAGCCTCCTTTCAGTCCGCGAGAAAGTATTTTTGCGCGGGGTTTGGGTTCTTACATGATTCGGATCGGGATTATTTTTGCAATTTTGACGATCACGATGATGTCCTGGGCTTATGGATATACCACCAACCCTAACCATGTTGGAGATCCCGATGCTTGGAAAACAATGGTGTTCACAACTCTTTGTTTGGCGCAAATGGGTCACGCGATCGCAATTCGGTCTAACACTCAGCTAACTATCGAGTTAAATCCCTTGAGTAATGTTTTTGTTTGGGGAGCTGTGATTGTTACTACTGCTTTGCAATTAATGCTGATTTACGTTCCGCCACTGAGAGCATTTTTTGGCACTCACTATTTGTCGCCTTTTGAATTGATGGTTTGCTTCGGTTTCAGCGCCCTGATGTTTGTCTGGATTGAAATGGAAAAACTGTTTGTGCGCTTTTACAAATCTCGAAAATAGTGTTAAGGGCTAACGCATACTGGATGTTTTTTTATTAGCTAGAGCTCTCGCCTGATTAGCACTGTTCTCAACATTCGCCAGGGTAGAAAACCCCTGGCTCACAGCGCAAGTCATCGCTATGAAGACTAAAGATATTAGTCCACAATTAAACATTTATTACTTCGTTATAATGTCATTGCAAGCGCCACGCTCCGCGAAAATCGCAATTGAAAAAAAGGCTCGCAATTGCCAGCGGGTAAATGGCGCTCGATTGTACCCCCCACGATGACTGTATTACCAATAATTACCAATTACTAATATTATGTATTTGAAAACGCTTCACCTACGGCAGTTTCGGAACTACTTTGATCAAAAGGTAGCGTTTGACGCTCCCAAAACCATTTTAGTAGGAAATAACGCTCAAGGAAAATCTAACTTGTTAGAAGCGGTAGAGTTGCTTTCTACATTAAAAAGCCACCGGGTAGGGCGCGATCGCGATTTAATACTCGACTCAAAGCCGATCGGGCAAATTGATGCTACACTCGAACGTCAAACCGGAGCGATCGACTTAGCTTTAACTCTTCGCTCTGGGGCGCGTCGAACACTGAAGATCAACGGTGAACCGCTGCGTCGCCATTTAGACTTTTTGAGCGTCTTAAATGTAGTGCAGTTTTCTTGTTTGGATTTGGACTTAGTGCGCGGCGGGCCCGAAGGAAGGCGCAATTGGATCGATCGCCTAGTCATCCAGTTAGAACCGATTTACGCTCATATTTTGCAGCATTACAACCAAATTTTGCGCCAGAGAAACGCTCTGTTGAAACGTTCTAAAGAACTCCGCAAAGCGGAATTTTCCGACAGTTTTGACAAAATGCGATTTATTGCACCCGAAAGTCCCGAAGCGGAAAATACAGAAGACTTATCCATCCCCAATTCCCCATTCCCAATTCCCCATTCCCAATTCCCCATTCCCAGTTCAGAATTAGCTTTGTGGGACGCGCAGTTGGCGACAGCGGGCGCTCGCGTCATCCGCAGGCGCGATCGAATTTTGGAGCGTTTGATGCCTTTAGCTCGAAATTGGCACCGTTCAATTAGCGGTTCAGCAGAAGTTTTAGATGTGAAATACGATGCTAATATTGAAGTAGGGGCGGAATTAATCGCTAAAGATAATCTCGAAGGAGTGCGACAAGCATTTTTAGAGAAAATTCAAAAAAGGGCGATCGCAGAACAGTTTCAAGGAACAACTTTAGTCGGCCCCCACCGCGACGATATTACATTTACAATTAACAATACCCCAGCTCGTCAATACGCATCCCAAGGTCAGCAGCGAACTCTGGTATTAGCATTAAAATTAGCCGAACTGCAGCTTATTGAAGAAGTCGTCGGCGAAGCGCCTTTACTGTTGCTCGACGACGTACTTGCAGAACTCGATCTGAGCCGCCAAAATCAACTTTTAGAAACAATTCAAGAAAGATTTCAAACTCTGATTACTACAACTCACCTAGGCGCTTTTGATGCTCAGTGGCTGCGACAAACCCAAATTCTCTCCGTCGTTGCTGGACAAATCAATCGATTTTAGATTTTAGATTTTAGAGTTTGGATTGACAAATTTTCTGTTTCATGGTAAAGATACAAAAAAATTGAAAAATTGGCATTATTAGCTCACTTCGAGATAGGATAAAGGTTAATTTTGATTACCGCTTTCGCTTCCATTTTTCTCAACCTTATGAAGCATTACATTTCCCGTCTGTTAGCCTTGGTATTAGTTGTTGTCATCGGCGTAGCGGGCTGTACCAATGTTCCGGCCACTCTGAGTGGAGATTATGGCCAAGACACATTAGCATTAGTGAAGAGCTTGAGAACAGCGCTCACTTTGCCAGAGGGTACGCCGGAAAAAGCAGCCGCTCAAGCCGAGGCTCGCACAAGTATCAACGATTTTTTTGCTGCCTACCGCCGCGATCCCGCTCTTACCAAGCTGGCCTCTTTCACGACAATGCGGACGGCATTAAACTCTTTGGCAGGACATTACAGTTCCTATCCAAACCGTCCCGTTCCTGAAAAATTGAAAAAGCGTCTTGAGTCAGAATTTCAGCAGATTGAAGCTGCTCTTAACAGAGGAGCTTAATCTCAAAATTTAGGAGCAAGGATAAATTTTAATAATTCATCTTTCATCCTTGATATTTGAGTGTTAACAATTTTTAGTAGAAATATCAACTGCTTTTAGCGCCCACTGTACCAGGCGCTTTTTTATGCACGATTTAGGGAAAAAGTCCTGAGAAATCGAACGGGATATGATATCAAATCCGGGCTTTTTACCCTTTTTATTTTTGAGTCCGCGAAGGCGCGTGCCTGCGTGCAAACACTTAGGCAGAGGAAAGTTTGTATAACATAGCAGCGGTTTAATCACCGAGTCCTATCTTGCCCGATCGCCCTTATTGGATTTAAATAGCCGCCAGATAGAATTTGCATTGTGCGATCGACTTGTGCCATAACTAAGTCAACGGAAAAAAGTAGAAAATTTGTAGCTGCTTGTTGAGCGCGATCGGCAAAATGCGATCGCCACCCAATTTAAACCAGAAAACCCCATTCAATTCTCCCATGAAAATTGCACCAACTCGCATCGCGAATTTTCAACACCAGCGACGCTTTTTAAGTGCGGTAACTGCTGTTTTAACCAGTAGCTTCATCAGCCAACTTGTGTGGCCGTTTATCGGAAATCAACCAGCTTTTGCCCAAACATCAGCCTATTGCCAATTATCCCCAGAACAGGTAAATCAAAAAGAAGACTTGCGCCGCGCCGCGCTGTCGGGAAAACGGGAATCTCAGCAAGCATATTTTGCTATTTTGAACAAACACGCGCGGGAAATAGCAGAATGCCGCCAAAAAACTTGGCCCGAAACCCAAGCAGTTTGGTTGCGTTTGTATCCGTGCGATGTCAGACCCGGAGAACTCGATCGAGTATTAGACAAAGTTGTGAATAAAGGCTACAACCAAGTCTATGTCGAAGTGTTTTACGATGGTCAAGTGCTGCTACCAGCAGCAGACAACCCTACGGTTTGGCCTTCTGTTTTGAGAAATCGCGGTTACGAGAAATACGACTTGTTAGAAAAGGCGATCGCCAAAGGCAAACAGCGAGGTTTAAAAGTCTACGCCTGGTTATTTACCATGAACTTTGGCTATAGCTATGCTCAGCGTCCAGACAGACAGCAAACCCTCGCTATCAACGGTAAAAATCAGACAAGTTTAACAGTAAGCGAATACGCAGCAATTAACGAGGACTTCGGAGAAGTTCCGGGCAATCAAGCCTTTATCGATCCGTACAACCCGCAAGCACGGCAAGACTATACTTTGTTAGTAAATCAAATAGTCAAGCGCAAGCCCCAAGGAATGTTGTTCGACTACATTCGCTATCTACGGGGCATCGGGCCCGCTTCAGTTGCTACCAAAGTTCAAGACTTGTGGATTTACGGCCCAGCATCGCAGCAAGTTATTTTGCAGCGGGCTAGCAATCAGCAAGGGCGAGATTTAATTCAGCGATATTTGACTAAGGGATTTATAAATACTACTGACGTTCAAGCATTAGTCAAACAGTATCCAACTGAGCGAGAACCTCTTTGGCAGGGTCGAATTCCGCAGGCCATGTCAGTAGCAACTTCACCTTCAAGAACGCAGAATGCCGTATCAAGAACAGCCTCAACAACTCCCGCCGCTAACAAGCCAAACCCTGCAACTCCCACACCAAAACCGACACCGACACCGCGGCTTCCCGATACCGGCATTCTGCAAAAAGATTTGTGGAAACTAAGCGTTGCTCACGCCGTTCAAGGGATTTTAGATTTTTTGGGGATAGCAATTCAACCAGCTCAAAGGATGGGAATTCCTGTAGGAGCGGTGTTTTTTCCCACTGCAAATCAAGCGATAAATCAAGGGGGATATGATTCGAGATTGCAGCCTTGGGACACTTTTCCGGCTGCTATAGAATTCCACGCCATGTCTTACGGAAATTGCGGCGATGTAAGCTGCATTGTGCCACAGGTGCAGCGAACAGTAAGTTTAGCGCCTGCGGGAGCAAAAATTATTCCTGCCATTGCTGGAGATTGGGGAAAACCTCTGAAAAATCGGCCGTCTTTGGAGATTCAAATGGCGGCAATTCGCTCTGCGACGCCACAAATTAATGCGGTGAGTCATTTTGCTTTTGGGTGGCAAGAACCGGAGGATGAAAGGGCACGGCAAACTTGCCGATTGTAGAGGGATTATTTGTAGAGATGCGATTTGTAGCGTCTCTACAAAATGGGATTTGGGAAAGCAGCTAACTGTTGGACAAACTCTTGATGTGCGTCACTGTTTAAGCCGGCTTGAAGAGTTGCGATCGCACTTGGCATATCGCCGTCTAAGAGTGCTGGAACAGCCAGCCACAACCCCGGAAAAACAAGGATGCGGATAATTCCTTCTGCATCGGGTAGCAGAGAAATATATTCTTCTTCCTGCAAGGAAAACCAATCAATCCGGCGATCGATTACTTGCCAAACGAGATATTCTTTCACCATGCTGCGGCGGTCAACTCGCTTTTTGTCCCGCAGATCGAGCGTAGCGGTACTAGCAGCAATTTCGGCAACAAATTCCGGCGCGCCTACAATGTAGCCGTCATCACTGAGGCTAGTTGCACCGCCGCGTCGGGAATCAATTAGCAGTACAGCATCGGGCTGGAATTCGTTATCCACGTCGAGACGCACGGTGGGGTTATCGCCGAGCCAAGTATGTTTGGTAAAAGCAGCATAGAAGCCAAGACAAGTCATCAGGCGAGCATGGGGTTCGGCGTGGGGTTCAAAGGGTAAGGGTGAAGCAATATAAACAATTCCTTCGATAAATTCTGCTTTTTTGAGTCCCGGCATTGCTGTATAGCGTCGCTCGAATTCGGCACGGGTGAGCAAATCGCCATTTTCCAAAGGAGGGATGCTGATGCGGCTGAGATTTGCGGGAGCAATCATGGCTTTTCTCCTGTTGTTATGCGTCGGTATCTTGCGATTTTATCTAATTTTCGGCATAGCTGTAAGCCAGAGTTATATTATCAGAAATAAATGCTGTGGCAAATGAGTACCAAATTGGCCAGTCAATGGGCGCTAAAAATATTGTTTTTAATCGGATCGATCGCCCTAATTTCCCTTATTTCTGAAACGCGACAAACTGCAAACTCAAATTCGCTCGCCCAACAAATCGCACCCGTTGAAAATCCCCCACCAAACCTGCTGAAACCTCCCAAACAAAAAACACCACATTCTCCCCCCGCAACTCCCTCTCCCAAACCTCCCGAACAACCTTTAGTCTTTGCACCGCCCGCGCAATTTCGCAGCAAAATTGTTTATAAAGCCAGTATTAACAACTCAAAAGTTATCGCCCTGACATTTGACGATGGCCCTTCGCCTGAAACTTTGAAAATATTAGAAATTTTGCAGAAACATAACGCGGCCGCTACATTTTTTTGCTTGGGTGCAAATTTGCGGGAGTATCCAGAAATTGCGAAAAGAGTTGTGCAAACGGGAAATGCGATCGGAAATCATACTTGGCATCACTATTCTCACAATGTTACCGAAAAAACAGCATCGGATGAAATAGATAATACTGGCGTTCATATTTATCGATCGACTGGGGCAAAAAGTTTCTTGTTTCGTCCCCCAGCGGCCACTTAAATAACGGTTTGGCAAATGACGCTCAAAAGAAGAATTATGTAGTGGTGATGTGGTCGATCGATCCTAAAGACTTTCTGCAACCTCCGGCTGCTGCGATCGCCCTTACCGTGCTATCCCAAGCTTCAACGGGGGCGATCGTATTATTGCACGACGGCGGGGGAAATCGCCAGGAAACAGTCGAGGCGCTATCTGCAATTATTCCCAAACTTAAACAGCAGGGATATCGTTTTGTCACCGTGCCACAATTGCTGGAAATGCAAGCTGGACAAAAACAGCGAATTGGCAATCAAAAATCCCCATGAACAGACATCTGGGCCCAATTAACTTACTCAGAATTTCATCTGCGTTCATCTGCGTTCATCTGCGGTTAAAAATCCCAATTATGCTAAACTTATTAATAATCATAAAACCCTTTATTAATCACAATGCAAAAACTACAATCAAGAGATATCAACCTCCGCTATCTAATCGATAACTTCGGCTTGCAGCGAGTTCGCAACAGCGAATTTTTCCGAGAATGGCAAGAAAACTTACCCGAAGTAACCGACTCGGAAAAACAATTGCTCGATCGCGTTCAAGACATATACTTCAACTTGGTAGACCCCCCGCCTGTACTGGAAAATGCAGTCAAGCTAACAATCATCAGCCCCATTTTGTTTATTGCCGGTCTGTATGAGTCTCCTTTTCAAGTCAAAGCCGAAAAGTCGATCGCCATTCAAGAGGAAGACGAAGGCAGAATAATCGAAGGCAGAATAGATATCCTAATTATGAAAGCAAACTTGTGGGTGACAGTAATAGAATCCAAACAACTTTCGTTTTCAACTGACGAAGCACTTGCCCAACTCCTGACATATATGCTGGCAGATCCGAACCCAGAAAATCCTACTTTTGGGATGATTGCCACAGGTGCTAACTTCAATTTTGTCAAGTTAGTTAGAGGCGAAACTCCCCAGTATGCGCGATCGGCTGAATTTGTTATTTCCAATCCCGGCAATGAATTGTACCGCGTTTTGCAGATTTTAAAACGCCTGAGTCAACTTCCAGACTAGCAATAAAAGCCATTTTGAGTTATCTTTCAAAACAGACAATCTCTAATATCTCAAATTTCAAACTAATGCGAGCATGGTAAATTACTTGATAGTCGGCGCTGTGGCAATAGCTTCTGTCTGCTGGGCAGAAATAATACGAGACTTTTATCACGTCGTGTCCCATTATTGGGCACCCCTGCAAAAGCTGCACACTTGGCATCACCGCGTTTTCCGCCCGAATTTGACCCCCGTCAGCGAGACAATTTACAAGCAAGCACACTGGCGTCACGACGTGCCCGAAGGTGCGGCGATGATGGTTTTGGGCTTGTTGCTGTGGGTTGTAGCTTATTTTCGGCTGCCGCAATACCACTGGGGTGCAGCAGCCGGTTGTATTTATACTTTAGGCTTTTTGTTGAGCGCGATCGCCCGCGGGTGCGGCATCAAAGGCGCAGACGAATTAACCGACATCACCCACCAACCGGGAGACTTTCTGACTCCCCCGGGCAAGTGGTTAGTTAATAAGCCTTATCACTGGCGGCATCACTTCGACAATCAAAATGCTTACTATTGCGGTACTTTCACCTTAATAGATAAACTTATGGGTACAGCACTTTCTCTCAAAGGCAAAACTGTAGCCGTCACCGGTGCATCGGGAACTTTAGGGCGTTTGCTTCTCAAACACCTGCACAAAGCTGGTGCAAAAGTTATCGCCCTCACATCGGGAAATCAAACAATTACTTTGAATATTGACGGCGAAAATTTGCCTGTAAAAACCATAAATTGGCAAATAGGTCAAGAGGCAGATTTAGCAGAATTATTAGAAAAAGTCGATATTCTCGTCATCAATCACGGAATTAACGTACAGGGAGAAAGAACAGGAGAGGCGATCGCAAACTCCTATGAAATTAACACTTTTTCCGCGTGGCGGCTGATGGAACTGTTTTTCTTAACAGTCCGCACTAACGAAAACATCGCTTGCAAAGAAGTCTGGATCAACACTTCCGAAGCAGAAGTAATTCCCGCTGTCAGTCCCCTGTACGAACTCAGCAAGCGCGCCCTGGGAGATTTAGTCACCCTGCGGCGGCTGGACGCGCCCTGCATCGTTCGCAAACTGATTTTAGGGCCATTTAAAAGCAACTTAAACCCGATCGGCATCATGTCTCCCGACTGGGTAGCGCAGCAAGTTGTCAAACAAGCTAAAGCCGATGCCCGGAATATCATCGTGACAATTAATCCCTTGACTTTTATCGTTTTTCCAGTCAAAGAGTTTTTTGTTTCTCTCTACTTCCAAATTTTCAGCCGGAAAGCAGTCTCTTTGACAGATATAGAATTAGAGCGATCGGGCGTTGAAGTAATCACTAAGTGATATCAAATCCGGTTAAATCAACCTAATGCTTCTAGGGTTCTAGGTGAAGTACGAATGACTTGCGAAGTACGTTCGGGCTTCACCTAGTGAGGGTACAGTAAGAATTGGTATTACTTCTTTCCTACCAACTCTGCTCTCTTTAGAAGTAGTTTCAGCCTGCTTGGCCACATTTGCTTGAGATTCCAGCGATAACCAACGTATTTCAAATGATTCCAGGGGTTCAGCAAACCTGTATGAAGATTAACAAACTCTGGCTGGGATTTACCGTTACGGGCAACCACAAAATAGGGTGGTTTGATAGAAGGATCGACGTGATTGAGAGACATGTACTCAATCACGTAAGCCCAGCGGGTTTCCTGGGAAACATTAGGTGTGGTACTGTGAAGTGTCAGCGAGGAAAACAAAACAATATCCCCCGCTTCTGCTTCAATGAAGAGTGGACTGTCAGGAGTTCCATCATACACAGCATAGTTACCTTCAACTTTGTGCGGCAGCCGTTTTTTGTGACTGCCCGGTTGTAACCACAGCCCACCATTTTCGGGGGTCATTCGGGTAAGTGCAATCCACAGTTGATAGTGATTATCCTTAAGGTTGCTATAGCCATTGTCCTGATGCCAAGGAAAGGTTTCTGCTCCTGGTCCTTTGGCTACTGCCTGATCCCACCGCACCCAGAAATTTGAACCAATGAATTGTGCAAGCAGTTCCACAAGTCGGGGTTGAGAGATGAAGTTTTGGATCTTTTCACTGTATTGGAATAGCTGACTGTGAAAAGTTAAGCTTCCTTTATTCAGATTATTGTCAATGTGCTTCGGATCGGCTTCTTTAATATCCTCGATCAGTATTCTCATCTCGGCTTCTGAAAAAAAGCCCCGTAGCTTAACATATCCATCTTGATTAAACTGCTCGACTAATTTTGTCTGTCCCATCTGCTTTACCTCTTGAATCAAGTTCTCGGTTTTAAACAATGTTTGGGAGAAATTAAAGATTTAGTTAAGTTGTAACGGAGACGAAGAAGTCATAGCAACAATGACTGGCAAACTCGTAGCTTTAGAAACCCGCTTTCTGGGAGAAACCGGATTTCTATATCTAAAATTTTTTGCCTGTCAGCTTAATTACTAACCTCAGACATTTCAATGACGCGACCATCGTAATCTTTGACCAAAAAATTCAGAGGCTTTTCCCGGCGAATTTTATAACTAATGCCGCGAGTTTGTACCCTCATCAATAGCTGATCCAAACAATCGCGATCGAAACAAACGTGACGCTGGCGATTTTTTTCCCCTGCACCGGCCCCGCTAATGATGTGCAGTTGGGTATTTTTCATCAACTGATACCACAAACCCTCGGGACTCCCCAGCGTTTGAGAGGTCGTTGCCCTCCCGACATTCGGCGACAAATACAGCGGATCGATACCACTTGTGCCCAAAGTTTGCTCGTAATTGTAGTAGTAGTGCAGCGGCACTTCTGCTACTGGCAAGTTTAGCATACCTTCATAGAACTCCCTCGCTTGTCCGAGATCCGATACCATCACCGTGTGTACCTTCGGAGCACTGGTGAGAAACATCCACATCGCCCCCGCATAGGCAGCCAGCAGCATCACCATAATCCCTTGAGTCGAAAACAAGCTGTCCAGGGGCAGGGACGGCAAAAAAGAGCTCAAGTACAAAGGCCGAAGTCCAAAATCAATAAAACTAACTGCTAGAGTCATGAATTATAAGAAAGGGTAAACAACGAAATTTATCAAGATTGCAGTCGCGATCGCCCGCGAGACTTAAACTATTAGCTTAGCCATCTATGTTAGCAAAAACTAGCGGTTAAGCCCTACCCGATGAAAGTCTTTGTCTACGGCACACTCAAACCGGGGGAGTCCAACTACCTCCGCTACTGCGAAGGAAAAGTTGTGGATGCTTGCCCCGCGATCGCCCGCGGTCAACTTTTTGCGCTGCCGATCGGCTATCCTGCGATGATGGCCGGAGATGGCAAAGTCTGCGGTTTTCTCCTCTGTTTCGCAAACTCGGCTATTTTGGACGATTTAGACCGATTGGAAGACTATCATCCGCTGCGGGAACCGACACAAAACGAATATCAGCGGCAGGAAATCGAAATCTTCGATCGACACCTCAAACCTTTAGGCACGGCTTGGGCTTACTTCATGTTACCCGATCGCGTTCGTTCCCTAGGAGGCATCTGGCTGCCCGACGGCAGGTGGGAAAATAGGTTTTTCACCAAATAAAGTGGTTAATGCCGATGAGCTTAGGAAAGTGCCATTGCAGTGGGCGAAGGCGGCTCGAACCTGTAACCGTAACCCCGAATAGTTTTAATAAACTGCGATCCAGTAGCATCAACTTCAATCATTTTCTTGCGAATCTGACCGATATGTACGCTAACAAGTTGCTTTTCTCCTGTGTCGTGGCAGTTCCACCCCCAGATGTTTTCGATTAGCTGTTGGCGACTCCAAGATTGACCGGAATGACTTGCCAAAAAATACAATATCTTAAATTCCATGCCTGTTAACTTTATAATGCGATCGTTGAGTGTTGCTTCCCGACGCGCTGAATCGATCGCGAATTGATCGAATACAATACGCGATCAAGTGACAGACCTCATGCGTCTCAACACAACTTCTATACGAATTGCCAACTCGGCCAGAGCAAATGGTTTGCAGATATAGTCATCAGCGCCTGCAGAAAGGACTTTAAGTTTATCAGCTTCGTCTGTGCGGCTGCTTAATATGATCACAAAAGCATTAGTACGGCGCTGCATTTCCTGGCAGAGATGATAGCCTGTAGTATCCGGCAAATTCCAATCAAGAACTACTAGCAGTGGCTTTACTTTCTCAAACAATGCTAAAGCAGTCTCGCCATCTACGGCCGAATATACTTGATATTTATGATTTAAAAAGCGATGAATTAAATTGCGGATGGATGGGTCATCATCCACAACTAAAATCTTGGCAGTATTATCAGTAATCATCACCAAAAAGCTCCTTTCTGTTGTCAATGGAAAGCTGGCACTTTCAGAAGTGCCTTAGTCAAGAGTAAAGCCCAGGTCGTTCCAAATAATTGGCAATTCTTCAATCAACTTGGCTTGGAGGTCAAAAGGCTCTCCCATATCCCAAATGTTGACTTCTAGGCGTTCGTTAAATACGGTTATTTCAAGGTTGATCGGAGTTTCTAAGGGCAGATTTTTGTGGGCGTGGCGAACAGCATTCGTAAACCCTTCGATCGTAGCAAGTTTGCACTGCTGCAAAACTGCTTCGGGAATGCGTAGATAGTCTAACTCCTCGACCCACCATAAAACTTGAGCAACACTCTTGAGGTCAGTATTTAGTTGAAGGTTAATTGTTTTAATTTGCTGGTGACAACTTCTATGGAATGAACCAATTCGTTGTTTGTGAAACGGCAAATTAAAGGCATTCAAAACATGAATTGCCTGTTTAAAATAACCAAGCTGAGTGGTAGGTTGGGTTGGCATTAGATCAAGCTGAAAATATTTCACAATTAACAGACAGTTTCGCCCCTCAGAAGTGCGGGTATAACTTAGCTCATCTGCAATTTTGCTAATTAGTTTTATACCTATCCCACCTGACGGTATTTCCTCTGCATTATTTCTCATGTTTCCCTCCTTTGTCATCATTTAATGGGTGTTGTTCGCCTACAAAAAAGAGTGGCATTCTGAACAATAAATTTTGCATGATTTATGCCTGACTTTTGCCGTAGGTCGTGCAGTTGTTGTCAGGATCATTTTCTCTTTGTTGCTGGGGTCTTGACAAACTCAGTTTGCGATCGCTAAACTGAGCGAAAACAGACATTGACAATTAGAGAAGTAAATTATATAATGACGACCCTCAAAGCCTCTGAGGAGGGATTAGTAAAAATTAGGCAAGCTAGAAGAGAAAGGGGCTCGACTATAGAAGACCCCAAATGGTTAGTAGAAGCTAGTCAAACATTAGAACCCGATCGAACTTGGACAGAAGCCGGGCCCTATGCCGATGGCCTGTCGCTGCCAACTTGGAGGCGTTTTTTACGAGGACAAGAACCTATTAAAGCCAATGCTTTCAAGGCTTTCTGCACCGTTTTGCAGTTGAATTGGGAAGAAATTGTCGATCGTCCTCCACCAGAAAATCCGCAGCCACGGAATTTAGACATTGATTCCTTAGTGCAAGAAATACGGCAAAAATGCCACACCAAAATCCAACAGCTTTACAGCAAAATGCAACTGTTGGATATTGCACAGCCTGTTGATGTCAGCAACCTGTACGTTGAAGTCAACATTTTGGAGGAAATTACCAGTTGGCAGCCGGGAGAAATTCGCGATTTACTCAGAGACTTCAACCCAGATGCGGATAACTTTAACCGCTTGGGATTAGGTAAAGTATGCCAGAAACGAGTGCCAGGATTGGATGCGGTGAAATCTCACTCTAAATTGATGGTACTCGGCAAACCTGGTTCCGGTAAAACTACTTTTTTGAAACACATCGCCATTCAGTGCGATCGCGCCAAATTTGAAGCCAACAAAATACCGATTTTTATCCCTCTGAAAACCTTTGCTGAAATCCCTAATCTTGACTTATTAGAATATATCAGCGACGAATTTGCCAGTTGCGGAGTAGAAGGGCGCTCGCAAACAGAATTCATACTCAGTCAAGGCAGAGGTTTGATTTTATTGGACGGCTTAGACGAAGTGCCAGAATCAGATAGCGATGCAGTCGTCAGACAGATTCGTCAGTTTGTCCAAAAGTATTACAACAATCAGTTTATTATTACCTGTCGAATTGCCGCTGCTAAGTACCGATTTCACGACGAAGCCTTTACCTGTGTTGAGGTAGCGGATTTTACTTGCGATCAAACCGCTGCCTTTGCGAGCAATTGGTTTGTCGCTTTTTCCCAGAATATGGAGGCAGGGAAAGCTTTAGCATCTCAATTTGTAGAGAAGCTGAAACTGCAAAAAAATCAGCCAATCAGAGAACTGGCAGTAACGCCAATTTTGCTTAATCTGACTTGTTTAGTATTCCAAGCCAAAGCTGATTTTCCATCCAACCGAGCCAAGTTGTATGAGGAAGGAATGGAAATTATGCTCAGAAAATGGGATGAAACCAGAGGCATTCAACGGGATGAAGTTTATCGAGATTTGAATTTTTCCCGCAAACAACATTTACTTGCTTTTGTGGCAGCTATTACTTTTGAGCATGGCGATTATTTTTTTGAAAAAAATACTGTTCAGCAATTGATTGCCGACTATCTGGCTAACTTACCCGATGCCACAACTGACCGCGTTCAGTTAGAAATGGATAGTGAGGTTGTCCTGAAGGCGATCGAGGCACAACATGGATTATTAGTGGAGAGGGCAAGAGGGATTTATTCGTTTTCTCATCTAACATTTCAAGAGTATTTGACTGCTACAGAAATAGTTCATAATTCCGCTCCACAAGCTTTGGGAAAACTGGTCAGTCACCTGACAGAGAAGCGTTGGCGAGAAGTTTTGTTGTTAGCAGTTGGGATGTTGCAAAAAGCTGATGACTTGTTGCTGTTAATCAAACAGCAAGTTGATGGGCTGATCGCTAAGGATGAGCAGTTACAGCAATTCCTACTGTGGGTCAACCAAAAATCCCTTTCTGTTGATTTTCCGTACAAACCTGCGGCAGTAAGATTCTTTTACTTTTCCCTTCTTCCATGCCTTAAGCTTGCTCTTAATCGTCACCCTGAACGTTTCCTTGACCCAGCCCTTTACCTTGCCGTTAAACATACCTTTGACCCTGCTGTTGAATTTACCCTTGACCTTGTTCTTGACCTTGCCATTTTGCCTGTACTCGACGGTGCTATTGACCCAGCCCTTAGTCTTGCCCACGACATTCTTCTTGTCCCTCTTGTTGAACCTGAACTGATGCAAGCACTGCAAAAACTTAAGAAACAACTCCCTCACCCTGATGGTGACAAGGAAATATTTAGGGAATGGTGGCAAGCTAACGGACAAGTTTGGACTAGGGAATTAAGACAAATCATAATTTCCTATCGCAATATAGGTCACGATTGGCAATTTAGCAAACAGCAGAAGTCCTTGCTGAGGAAGTATTACGATGCTAATAAATTGCTGGTATATTGCCTCAATAGCGGTTGTAATGTATCTCCTGCTGTGCGGCAGGAAATTGAGGAGACATTGCTGTTGCCGATCGCCAATATCCAAAAAACACGTGACAAGTGCGATCGCCCGCTCTAATTCCACTCGCTACCTACTCCGATATTAAGATGCGATCACCCCACAATAAGTCATTCCAAGCCAGGAAAATGTCAAAGGATATATCCACCTTGAAAAACTGGGACAAACAGCAAAAAGCCCCCTTTTCTAGGGAGCTTAGCAACTTCATTTATGCTCCAAACAGAAATCCTACTGCGCCTTTGGCAAGGACTTTTGAGGGGTTGCTACATCAACTTTGGGAATATCCATGATCGGTGCATTCACCCCAAGCATCAAATCGTTGGGATTAACCATCTCCACCAGAGGCTCGTTTAAAGCCATAATCAAACCGTCAGATTCAGCAGGAACGGGCGATTGAGCAAACTGGGGAGCAAACAATTGGCGGCCGCCACCGACACCAGACACCACCGCAATCAACAAAGCTGCGATTGCACCTCCACCCAGAATCCAAGTTTGTTTGGGCTTGCGTTCCACCCGCTGCAAAACCTTCGTCGCCAACTCCTCGGCAGATTGTTCTGCAGGAGGCACCGGCATTGCCTGAAAACTCTGCTGCATCATCAGCAGTCGCGAGTACAAACGCTTCGTAGTGGGGTCATTTGTCAGCCACTCCTCAACTTGCCGGCGTTCTGTCGCCGTCACTTCACCGTCGAGGTAGGCACTTAGCAATTCAAAGCGATCGCGCATCATAGTAGTTACATTGCCCTGGGCATAATTGTTGTTAACTTGAGTTTCAGCGAGTGAATCCCCCACACCCTGCAGATTCTGATTTTTATCGGATTCAAAGTTACCATTCATAATTTCCGACTTGCTCTAATTGGGGAATCACGCACTCGCTATTAGAATGATTTACTGCTTATTTATATTTTAAAATAGAAGTTTTGATGTCACAGCAAACCTCACCAAATCTTCTTAACCCGCCTCTGAAATTACTCTTGCTAATTACCATCGAGATATTTTTGCAATTCCAACTGCAATCTTTGGCGAGCTCTAGCAATTCTCGACTTGACAGTTCCCAGAGAAACTCCGGTCATTTCGGCTATTTCCTCATAGGCTAAACCTTCTATTTCTCTTAAAACAATGGTCGTGCGGAATACTTCCGGCAAATCTGCGATCGCCACCCGCAACTGGTCGTAAAATTCTCTAGTCGTCAAATCTTCATCAGGCCCCGGACTGTCTGCCGGAATTTCCCAATCAACCTCGCCATCTTCCAGAGTACGGGGTACGTCCAGCGACAGCGGAGTTCGCACCCGTTTGCGCTTCCGCAACTCATCGTAAAACAAATTAGTGGCGATGCGGCTCAGCCAGCCCCGAAATTTAACAGGCTCTTGCAAACGGTTAATATTGCGGTAGACCCGAATCCACACTTCCTGAGCCAGGTCTGCTCGGTCTTGCCAGTCAGGGGCCAAGTGATAGAGAACCCTGTCTACGTGGGACTGATACCGCTTCAACAGTTCTGAAAAGGCCGTGGTCTCAGGTCGATTTCCTTCCTGACACCGCAACACCAAGTCATAATTAGAGAGTTTTTCGGCTGGCAATTGCACTCTTTGAACGGTCGCCACAACCGCAGACCAGGACACGGAAATAAAGTCGCTCATCGGTGGAATTGGCTCATCGAACATTCCACACTTTTTGACGTTAGGGGATCGTAACAAGTTCCCCTCTGCAATCTCAAATCTCAAATCTCAAATCTTAAATCCCTTGACTAATGCCCGACAACCTCGCACGCTCCAATACTAACCCAACTGCTAGAACCGTCAGCCCAATGTTCCTTTTTCCAAATCGGTACATTGTGTTTGAGCGTATCTATGGCGTACTGGCAAGCTGCAAAGGCTGAGTCCCGGTGGGGACAGCCAACAGCCACCAGTACGCTGATTTCGCCCACCTGCAAGTGTCCGACGCGGTGGTGAATGGCGACCCGATTGACATCGGCCCACTGGCGGCGGATTTCAGTAGCGATTTGCTGGAATACTCGCACTGCCATCGGTTCGTAGGCTTGATATTCTAGGGAAACTACAGCTTGACCGTCAGTTTGGTTGCGGACTGTACCGCTCATCATTACCACGGCTCCGTTCGCGGGGTCATCTGCCAAAGCGTATATTTCCTCTACAGACAACGGCGCTAAGGTAATGGCGAAGCTGTCTGATGCATGGCGTTGAGGAATTGTGCCGATCGAAAGTGTAGCGAAGGAGTTCATTGCGAAAGAAGTGGTGCTGGAGAAGTTAATTGATCTTGACACAAATCAAGTCGCGATGGATTTGTCTTGCATTCTTGTCGGGGACTTAGGGCGACTAATCTTGAGACCCATCTTGTAGCACGGCCGAGGGCCCGGCGCCATCGCCCCGAACTTCTGCACGAGTGCGATCGGCTACACTATGACTGACCCGAAGCAAATTAAGATTGTGCTTGAAGACGAGCCGGATGCTTGTTCGATCGAATTAACTGCCCATCTTGCTGTAGCAATTCAATAAATAAGTACCAAAATAAGTAGTGTCATTCGCAACTCAGTACAAGCAATTCCCAACCCCAATCGATAACTTCGTTCCCTTTTTAATGACACAGTTAAGTTTAATTCTGCCCGGAGTTCTGATCCGCGTCGGCAAAATTTTTAGCAGCAGATGTAAACTTTATTTATTTTTTTGTTCCGGAAAGCTACATAAATGACATGATATACCTGTGCAGGGTTCAGGAACATTAGCCAATACTCGGCAACAGCAAGACCTTAACGCCCTTTTGTGGATTTTATGAAACATAAGTTAATAATTTGGGCTGTTAATTGAGGTTTTGACCTGAGTCTGCACCAAGAAAGGTTAACAACAATCACGAGGAAACTATGGAAGCACTAGCATTGAGCCACTCTTTTGTTGCTTATGAATCTCCAGAGTCCGAACTCCAAGTCAAGTCGTTAGACCAACTGGGCTTGAAAATTCCTAATTCTGCATGGATAGGCGTTGCAGGTATGGCAGTAGCTCTATCTGTTCTGAGTGTCGGTGGCGAAGCCCAGGCCGCAGGTTGCTACAAACGCTGTGGCCATCGCGCCCATCACGGCCATCACAACTACGCCAAAGTTGTTACGAATGGCGGCCGACTGAATATCCGCAACCGCCCCGATAGCTGTTCTCATGTAATCGGCAAGTTATATTATGGCGATCACGTCAAATTGACTGGTCGTTACAAAAACGGCTGGGCCCAACTCAAAGGCGGTGGCTGGGTGTCTGCGTCCTGGATCTCCTAACTCTTAACTAGAGCACTTTACATTTCTAGAAAGAGTTTTAATCGTTACCCGGCCATACTGGGTAACGATTATTTTAAAGAGGCGATCGATCCTGAAAATAATCGAATATCCGAAATTCATGACTAACAACTAACAGCCTAAACTTTACCGCCGCCGATTAGATAAAGTAATGCCATCCGCACCGCCACGCCGCTGGTAACTTGCTGAGAAATCAGGCTAAACTGGGCATCGTCCATCAAATCCGAACTAATTTCCACGCCGCGGTTAACTGGACCAGGGTGCAACACCTTCACATCCGGCTTGCAAAGTTTCAGCCGATCGCGCGTAATCCCGTACAAAGAATGGTACTCTCGTAAACTCGGCAGCAAATGGTCGCTCATCCGTTCCTTTTGCAGCCGCAAAGTCATCACAAAATCAGCATCGGCCAAAGCCGGTTCAAGCTGCCAATGCAAAAATAATTTGCCTTCCCTACCATCGCCACACTCAGCAAACAACAGCGGTAGCAAAGTTGGCGGCCCGGCCAAATGAACCTCTGCCCCAGAAGCCGTTAGACTCCAAATATTAGACCTAGCCACCCGCGAATGTAAGATATCCCCCACCACAGCAATTTTTTTACCCGCTAAAAGTTCCAGCCGCGGACGTTCGGTATCTAACAGAGCACAAATAGTAAATAAGTCTAGCAAACCTTGCGATGGGTGTTCGTGCTGGCCGTCTCCAGCATTGAGAACGCTGACTCTCGAACCCAAGCGATCCATTTCCGAAGCAATCGTGCTCGGAACTCCAGCTTGTTCGTGCCGGATTACCATCAAATCCGTTCCCATCGCCAGATAAGTCTTAGCCGTATCCAGAATAGTCTCCCCCTTCGTTAGAGAAGAACTTCCAGGGGTAAAATTCAGCGTATCCGCTGACAGCCGCTTCGCCGCCAACTCAAAACTATTGCGAGTCCGGGTAGAAGGTTCAAAAAACAAATTCGCGACCACTTGACCCTGCAGGGCCGGCACTTTCTTCGTGCGGCGGCCGAGCACATCCCGAAAACTGGCTGCAGTTTGCAGCACCGTATCGTATTCGTCCGAGGTAAAATCAGCCAGAGTGAGAATGTGTCGCCTTGTCCAAGTCATACAATTTTAGATTTGAGATTTGAGATTTGAGATTTGAGATTGACTCAATCAGGACGGACGATGGGTTTGGAACTTGCTTGTACGCCCGGTCTGCTGTCGCCTTTGAATGTTCGATCGACATTTAGGGGTGGCGATCAACAGTATCCAACAATTTTTGATCGCTTTTGCGGTGAGTAGAGCTATAATCAGTTTATGTAGTTCACATCCCACTCTCACAGCGAACCCAGCGTCGAAGGTGAAACAGGTGTGGTTTACCCGCAGGAAAGCGGAAATTACGCTGTAGCAGCGAAAGCGCAGTAGTTGCAGTTTCTCCTACGCAAACTCAGCCTTTTCCAGAACAAGCCGAGCGCAGCCCTTGCATATGCTACTATGTGGAAACAATTGAGGCGGCAAACCTTCCACTGCCGATCGACAGCATACAGTGCGACATTTCACAGATGATTAATTCTTTGAAGTCGGTCTTGACTATTCAGTCTTGCTTATAGGGCCTTGTCAAAACGAACAGTGTTGAGATACAAGTTGAATATGTAGCTTCCCGACTAAAATCTACACGTATCTTGGCTAAACTGTTCTTGGCGAAACTGCGATAAAGAGTGTGCGCTGGGAAGTGGTAATTACACAAGATTTAAACAATTCAAGAGGTATTATGAGCCAGAAGGTGATACAGCCGATGGTTAAGTTCCAGCGTCAGGTGCATTCTCTCGTCACGTCTGACATTATCAAGCCCACAGACAGTATTTGGAAAATTGCTCTGCTTTACGGCGACGAATGGCCGTACTGGAAACAGCAATTGCTAGAGTTTGATTTTTCTATGCAAGACCCCGTGAGCGAGTTGATAGCTGTAGAAGCTTGGGACGAAGAATAACAGAGGAGACGGAGGACTGGGGTGTCGGAGAGAAAATTCGAGGCGATGGGGTAAATTTTCTTTCATAAATTTCCGTTGCTAAATTCTTCCCTCTTCCCTCTTCCCTTTGCCCTCTTCCTAATAAATTCTGACTTTTGGCTTTTGAGTTTTGACTTCTGACTTTTGTTACAGGGAACCGGCTAAAGCTCGAGCTAATTGTTGAGCAGTTTGAAAGCGATCCCCAGGCTTAGCTGCCGTGGTTCGCAAAATGGTGTCCCGCAGCTTGGGGGCGATCGTCGGAATATTTTCGAGCTTAAAGCCGTAACCTCCAGCTATTTTCCCGTAAAAGTTTTGAGGGCTTTGGGCCGTCAGCAAAAAAATCAAAGTAGGCCCAATAGCATATAAATCCGACTGAGGTAGAGGCTGTCCCCGGTCTTGTTCTGGTGCGGTGTAACCTTCAACGCCGATGCGAGTCCCTGGTGGAGTGCCGATTTCTTTAACGGCTCCAAAATCCAGCACTGTAATGCAATTGTCGCGGTGGCGCACCAGCAAATTAGCAGGTTTAATATCCCGGTGGACGATCGGGGGTTTTTGAGAGTGAATGTAGTCCAAAACCTCACAGGTTTGGATCATCCACTCTATTGCTTGTTGGGGAGCAACAGGCCCGCGGTTGTAGATGCGTTTTTCTAAATCCTCGCCGTGGAGCATTTCCATCACCAAGTATTTTTTCCCCCCTTCCACAAAAAAGTCAAAAAACTGAGGAATTCCCGGATGGTGGAGGGCCTTGAGAGTTTTAGCTTCACGTTCAAACAGTTCTTGAGCTTTGACTATTTGAGCCATGTCAGCATTCATTTCCTTGAGAACTACCAGAGAAGCTGCGGGGGAACTTCCGGGTTGTTGAGCTTTGGCTTTATCTCGATCCCAGGCTAAAGTCGTTGTCCCCATACCGCCTTGGCCCAAAGTTCGCAGCACTTGGTAGTGGCGCACCGTGCGATCGACTTTAATCGGTTCGCCGCAGTGGATGCAGAATAAATTCCCCGGCGGGTTTCCCGCGTGGGTACACCTCGGTGCCACGAGATTGACGGTGGAGTTCGCCTCAATCTTGCCGCCGACTTCAATAGTAATAGCTTGGAAATGCAGAATTGGGCCGCCCCGCGCCAACTGGATCAGGGCACCATCGGATATCCAACCCTGAGACATCAGAATACCGTTAACCAAAGTCCCATTTGTCCCGGAATTGACTAAATACCACTGACTCGACGTGACGCTATTAACTCTTTGCAATTCCAGATGCTGCCTCGACACTAGAGCATTGGGGATCACAACGTGATTTTCAGGAGAGCGGCCGATGCGAATAATGGATTCGCTCTCGAAACTCCACTGTTGCAGGGGGGTCTGTTTTTCTGGATCTAAAAGAGTCAGCAGCATTTTCGATTGATGTGGTTGAACTCCCTGATTTGGCAGTGAGAGTTGGCGGGAATTTACAAATTTGGGGCGTAGGGCTTTGAAAAATTAGAAATTAAAAATTACTTATGAGCTTCACAGGTTAGTTTCACGAAAACTTTATAATATCCTGATTATGATTAAAGATTTCATAAACAATTAAGTTATAAATAGTTTTTTGCGAACAATTATCCAGAAATTTTCTGAAGGCTCGATCGCTCCTTAAAACACAGTCTATCAATTGAAAAATTGCAACAACAAAAACTAGGTAAACAATCGCTAAACTTTTACGTAAATTTGATGTAGCAGCAGATGGTGATGTCAGCCCCACATATATATGTAGAGCTGACACTTCCCACGTTGCCCCGATAGCGATCGAGTATAAAACAGATTTCGCATTAGCCAGCCTGCAGACTCACTTCATTTTAGTTGATTTTTTTTCATTAGACCAACTATTTTTGTAAGTGAAAGCTCTTTCAACTATGATGAATCCACTTACTCTCAAGCAACTTTTTCCGGTAGATTCCCTGAACAGAGTCTCAAAATTAAAGCTACGGATAAATGGTTGGTACTCTACAGCTTGTCTGCAATAGTATGGGTCTGTAATCAGTTTTTTATCACTCAAACCGAAGCTGTTTTAACACCGGATACCTAAGAACAGAGCGAGCAGTAAAGCCTTGCCCGGAAACGGCAGAAGCTGTTTTTTTTCTCTGCAAGAATTGCAGGTTTAACCCAGGCCGTCACAGGGGGAAGGCGCCACCGTTGAAAAAGTTGGCAGCATCCAAATTCTAAAATCGAAATGCGCCTACCTGCGCCCGAATGATAATTGCCGTGATATTGTCGTGACCGTTGCGTTTGTTACCCAGTTCAATCAACTGGGTAACTCCCTGGTCGAGATCAGCTTGGGGATTGAACAGGGGTTCGAGAGTGTTCTGCCAGTGACTTTCCAACAAATCATTATCTGTCAGACCGTCGGAAGCCAAAATTAATAAGGTATCTTCGCACAAGTCTAAAAACTGCACGTCAGGCTTGAGAAAATTACTGTCTCGCGGGCCGAGGGCTTGAGTTAGTTGATAGGCGTCGGGACGAGCATAAGCAGTTTCCGGGTCAACTCCGCGCTTAATTTCGCGCTGCCCGACTTCGTGGTCTGAGGTGATTTTTTCTAGGGTTTGTCCCTTTCTCAGTCGGTAGAGGCGGCTGTCGCCGACGTGGGCAACGGCGAAGTGGGTGTCTTGAACTAAGACTGCGACTAGAGTTGTGCCCATGCGGGCGCTGCCGGAGCGTCCGTCCTTTTGATTGATTTCAAAGATGGCTTTGTTGGCTAGCAGGACTCCCTCGCGGATGGTGTCTGCCGGAGGTAGTTGATTTTCCCAACGGGTTTGAAAGAATTCTCTGAGAGTTTCAGCCGCTAGTTGACTGGCTACTTCTCCGCTGTCGTGTCCGCCCATGCCGTCGCAGAGAATGTAAAGCCCTTTGGTTTGAAAAATCCGACCGAAGGAGCTTTCTAGTTTGTTGAGCTGAGTCCAGATGCTGAAGAAGTCTTCGTTGTGGTCGCGCGTGCGGCCAACATCGGTGAGACCTGCGTCTTCTAAGCTGTAAATCTGGAGTGGCATGGGCTGGGTTAAGACCTCGCCCACCTCGGGGGGCGACTCGTCGGGGCTGCGGTAATGCCTGCGTGTCGGGGTTGAGCTTGGTGAAGGTGCGGGTTGGAGTTCGAGGGGAACTGTTTCTAGGCGCGATCGCAATTCTTCTATTGTGTTAATCTCGCCTCTGTACATTTGTTGCAGCAGTTCGAGCAAGGCGCCAAACTGAGTGCGATGATCGGACTGGCTAAATATCACCTGCCACAATTGCCCTAAATCTACCAGTTGCAGGTTTGAGCCGGCGGGTTCGGGATAGAGGTATTGCAGCCGCAAAGAAGCTAAGGAAAAGGAAGAGTCGGGGTTGACTCGCAAATTTGTCAGTTCCAACAAGCTTTGCCGACAGCGCCAGGGTTCTAGGGCAGCCCAGAGTTCTGTCATTTCGTGCAGCCAGTATAAAATTTGCTGGGTGGAAGTTTCCGGTTGACTCCACCGTTCTACCAGCAGCGGCCATTGGGAACAGTCTTCTAGCAGCAGGACTGCCTGTTCGTTGTCTGACCAGCTATCGTGAATGACTGGCAGGTTTTGAGAGAATTGCCACCGGAGTGCCAGATAAGGTTCAGCTATGCCTTGGCAAAGCTCTGCTAAGGCGGGATTGGTTGAATTTTCTCCGCCTTTGATTGCTGCGGTATAGGGGGATGTTCGTCTGGCGACGCTGGCAGAGTTGGCTGCTAGCATGGCTTTGAGGGGTGACATTTCTAGCGGCTGACAGTCCAATACTGTTACTTCTACTGTGTCTGAGCGTTTTCTCGGCGGCACGGTTTCTAGGAGTTGGTAGCGCTGCTGAGTGTCTAAATAAGCTCCGGCTGGCTGGGAAGGGATTAAATATTGTGAATTGGGGATGGGGACTTCTGGAGATGGAGGGGAGGTGTCAGCGATGTTTGGGCTGTGGGGGTTCTCGGTTGCTTCCTGGATTTGTTTAGGCTGTGGTGCGGTTGTAAAATGCTGCTCAGATGGGGTTATTTCGCGCTCTGGTGCTGTAGTAGAGCTTTTTTCTGTTGTTTGAAAGGATGCTGGTGCGATCGCCCCCACGGCTACCACAGCGTCTATTTCTGCGCTGCTGAATTCGGCGACTTCGGTCTGTGGAGAAGTTGGTTCTACGGCTGTTGGGAGTTCGGCTGGGGTGGTAATTTCTGTTTTAATGGCGTCTGTGATTGGTTCAGAAGAGTTTTGGGGCGATGGTATTTCTGGAACCATCTCTGCTTTTTGGGGAAACTCGGTTGGGGGTATGGTTGACTCCTGTGGCTCGACTGCTGGAAAATTCGATCGACCGCAGATAATGGCCCGCCACACTTGACCTGTTGCGACGCCACAATTCTGACATAATGCGGCGCTAAAAGCGACTTGGGCACCGCATTCGTGGCAAGGTTTGTAAATTAGGGAATTTCCGCACTGTTGACAAAACTTGTTTGGATTGGGATTTTCAAATTGGCAGCGGGGACACAGAAGCATAGGGGTTTTAAATGGGAGATGGGCGAGCGAGTTTGGCGGTGGGGAGTTTTGGGTTTTGGGCTGTGAGTTAGGAGTTATGAGTTTTGGGCCTGACTCGCAACGGATAACTCGCATTGCCCTATGCCTTATTTTATCGGGATGAATTCAGAACTAAGATATTTCTTAGAACTGAGATGTGGCCGCCGTGTCAGGAATAGACCTCTTAAGCCAGACCCACAAAAATTTCTCTCGCTTCAGGGGACCAAAAGCCAGCCCCACCAGTGGTAACAGCGTGTGTGACCCATAAGCAAAGTTATCTTATGAGTGGAACGGGCCGGAGATTCCGTTCTTAACAATGGTGCAATATCTCAGTTAGAAGGGAATTGCTATAGAATCTTCTTGGAAAACGGTTTCTCGCGCGATCGACACAATGGTCGAAAGGGGTACTTCACAGAAATATTTCCGCCGGAATTGTTCTTCGGAGACGGCTGCTAAGAATTGCGCTGCACAACGGGCAGCAATCGGGGAATTTGGCACTGAGAATTGAAGGGATTGGCTATCTAATAAGGGTTTGGGGATTTGATCGGGCGCGTCTTGACGCTGTGCGGTTTCGGGTTGTCTGGTGATGTGGAAAGCTCGATCGCGATAATTGATTTTGAAACCGAGATATGTTAGGGTTTTGAATCCTAGTTGCAGGGATGTGTCGCTGATGCCGAGTTTTTGGCGGAGTTGCTGTCTGGTGACGGGTTTGTTGGTGCGGCTGAGGTATTTGGCGATGCCGATTAGCTGTTGGCAGATTTGCTGTGGGGGTGCGAGTGGGGGTAAAGTATAGGCGATCGCAAGTTTTTTCTGAGTGTGCTGTGCTTGCCGAAACCAGATCCGCAGTTCGTCCCAGCTTGCGGGGCATTCTTGGAGGACGATCGAGTTTTCGCGATCGACCATTTCGGAATTGTAAACTAGATTGTCGATCGGCATTTGAGATTCTAAGTTTGTGCTGGCTGCTAACAACTCTTCATGATTATTTCTATTGCGCCAGTCTACGATCCAATCTATTTTAGTCGGGGAATTGATTTGATTGTCTTCCGTGCGTTCCCGCACTGCTACGAGGCGCACTTCATACCGCGATTTGTAAGTATTAAAATCGAGTTCAACGGTGACATCGCAGCGGCTTTGGGGAACTTCGTTTTGATTGTGTCCCCACCAAATGCCGGGAAATCCCATATCGGTAGATTCATCCCTAATTGTAAATTCTGTTTTAAGATATTCTACTTTTTGCCCTTTCAAATCCTTGATTTTTTGATTCCACAGATTGTCAAACCAGCAGTTTTCAATCAGCAATTTGGGTGCGGGGTTGCCCATGCCGCAAGGTTCGAGCAATTTTAGTTCTTGAAATAAGTCTTTGCCTAATTCGGAGACAGTAATTTTTAGGTCAGCTTGAACGGGGGCGGCTGTTAAACTATCTGTGCTGTATTGTTGTCGCAGTTGCTGATTTACCGCATCGGTAAATAGGGGGATATTTTCAACGGGGAGACTCAATCCGGCAGCGAAAGGATGACCGCCAAATCTGTGCAATAAATGCGCTTGGTCTTTGACTAATTGGTAAAGGTCGATTTGATTGGCGGAACGCGCGGAACCCCTGGCAATGTTGGATTGGGAAAGTGTTGGTGATTCTGAATCTAAGAAGGAGGTAAATTGCATTTCTGGGGAATTTTCATTAATTTTTTCGCTTCCTTCTGTGCTGAATAAAATCACGGGGCGGCCGTATTCTTGGGCGATTTGTCCTGCTACTAATCCTAATACTCCTACGGGCCATTGGGGGTCGCTGAGGACGATGACGCTAGTAGTTGAGAGGTCGAGTTTGGCTAGTTTGTTGGCGGCATCTTTGGCAACATCTTTTTGTAAAGATTTACGTCGGGAGTTGGCAATTTCGGTTAAATTTGCTAGTTCATCACAGCGTTTTTTGTCGCGGCTGGTGAGGAGTTCTACGCAGAAGCTGGCGTCGCCTTGAATGCGGCTGACGGCGTTGATTCGGGGGCCGAGGCCGAAGGAAATGTCGGTTGGGCGATCGCCCGATCTTTTGCACAGTTCGAGCAATTTTGCAACTCCTGGGCGGGTGGGATTTGCGATTTGTTTTTGCAGTTGTTGGATGCCGATTTGTGCTAGATAGCGGCTGTCTCCTGTAAGTTGGACTAAATCGGCAATTAAGCCGATCGCTACTAATTCTAATAAATCTGCGATCGGGCGCTGCGGAATATCCGGTAATGTGTGATATAATGCTTCAACTAATTTGTAGGCTACTCCAACTCCTGAGAGGTTAAATAGTTGGTGGTTTGGGGGGAAGTAGCGGGGATTGATAATGGCTGTAGCTGGCGGGCGATCGTCCGGTAATGTATGATGATCGGTGATAATTGTATCGATGTTTAAGCTGGTGGCGTATTCGATTTCGGCGATATTTGTACTTCCTGTATCGCAGGTAATAATTAAGCTAATTCCAGATTTGGCTAAGGCATCTATTCCCGCGATATTGAGTCCATGAGATTCGGTTAAGCGGTTGGGAATGTAATAAATTAGTTGGTCGTTTTGAGTAAAAAATTCTCCCAGTCCGTCCCAAAGTACCGAGGTTGATGTAATACCGTCGGCGTCGAAATCTCCCCAAATTGCGACTTTTTCGCCGTTGTTTCGTGCTTGCTGGATTCTTTCTATCGCCCAATTCATTTCTAGCCCGAACTCAAAGGGACTTGCGGGTTGATAAAGTTGGGGATTTAAGAAACCGGGTATTTGTTCGGGGTTGTGAATTCCTCTGTACCAAAGAAGTGCAGCGGCATAGTTTCCGGGGAGTTCGGGTGCATGGTTTCTGACAGCTTGGATCAGCCAAGCTGGGGGTTGGGATAGGGGTTGAGTTGGCAAATTTTGAAGTAGTTCTGTCATAAGTTATTTCATTAATTTCTGTAGGGGCGGGTTCACCAAGAATCTTTCATTCACATTCACAATATCTATAAACCCGCCCCCACCGGGCGACTAATAGTTGCATAGTACAAAATTTGAATTAAATAAATATTTCATCGATTATAGCAAGATTTGGTAGCCAATCTGTGGGAGTTTCTGCGAGAATATCTGGTGAGGGAGTTTTTGTGTTTTGTGTGCGGTTGCAGCGAGTGGCGAATTGACAGGAATCGCACAAATTGGAACTAATTTCTACTTGAGGTAAGAATTCCCCGGCTTCGGTATAGCGCTGTCGCCAGTCGGTTAGCTGCTGCAATAGGTGGGTTAAATCTTGTTTTGTGCGATCGTGTTCTGTTTGGTTGTAATAAAATGTGAGTTTTTGCGGCGGTTCTTCTCCTTGCAATTGTACGAACCAGTATGTCATGGAAACTTGTTCGGGGGAATAGTCGCTGGTTTCTACTAAGACGTATAAATAGAGGCGAGTTTGCCAACTTTCGGCTATCCATTTTGATTTTTGAGGGCGGGGATAGGTTTTCCAGTCGAGAATTTGGGCGGCGTTTGGTTCTGCTATTAGCAAGTCATAGATAACGGTGAATAGGTAGTCTTGGAAAATTAGGGTGCGGGGGTGTTCGGCTTGGCGGAAAACTCGCTCGCTATTTTCTGAATGGGCGAAAAGTTCCGGTGCGGTGTTGATAAATGCTGCCACACAGCGTCCCAGTTCGGGGTCTTGTTGGATGATGAATTCAATGGGAAGTCCGAGTTCTCGCTGCTGCATTAATAGGTGAAAGTGGCTTCCCCATGTGAGTTTTTTTTTGTGTTCTGGGGAGGCGGTGGTGGCGAGTAGTTCGAGGTAGCTGTGTTGGAATTTGCGGGGGCATTCTTCGAGTATTTTGAGTTGGGTTTGGGATAGTCGGAGCATTTTTTTAGGATATTACGGCTGGGATTTATGAGGGGATAATTGGAGCATTGCGTTTTTGGATGAGATTGCGCTCGCACTTCAGTTATATTTTTGGGATGAAACGGCAATCTTAGTTTACTCACCCAATAGCGAATAATTTTATTCTTTCACTTACGCGTAATATTGACGCTTCATAAAAACACGAAAAATTGATTGATCGCAGTCACATTTTTTAGAATATTTATCTAACATCACTTTGATGGGAAGGTGTCCAGGTGGAGCTGTTAGAGAGTATTTAATATCAGAGTAATATATCCAATCACCCTTCACGTACCAGCCCACACGCTCATCAAACTCCTTACAACCCCGACCATGAAAGATTGTAGGTTCACGCTCAGTACGAACAATGCTTTCCCAAATCCGCTTTTGCACGCTAAAGCCAAAGCGTCCCTTGCTATGTTCTAGCCAGAGTTTATTTATATTTCTGAGTTCTGTACCCGGTAAAACTTCAACATCGTCGCCCGATAAGCAGTTGGTTAAAAAAGCATAGTATGTTGATACATCGTCTGTTTCTGATGACCATCCTCTTTTTTCTCTACCTAATAGTTTGAATATCATTTTCTCTGTTTCTTCGTCGGCTTCTTTCCATCTCCTAGCTTGGAGCAAGCTATCTAACTTAGAATAGATTCCACCGACCACTTCAATAGATTTAGCAGACGAAGTATATGAAGAAGCAGCAGCATATTTAATAACTTCTCTAGCTGCATCAGCTTCATTATTTATTCGAGGAGACGTATGATTTAAAGACTTTGCCCACTTAACTACTCTTTTTTTGACCTTCGGGTTACTGCGGGCTTTTTCTTCTAAATCTTGGGCTACTTGATCCTCAGCTTTATCCGCACTATATCCCTGATTTTTAAGTTTATCTACAACCTCGCGAAACTCTGCAACGACCTCAGATAATTCCTGATTGGTGTTAATGTAACAACCTTGTATTTCTATATAGTCTCCCTGGATATAATTGCCCTGAATAGATGGATTATAATTACCACCGCCTGTGTAAATATTGTGATCTCCTGTTTTCCTATTGTCTTCTAAGTTAGTTATTGATTCTTGTGGAGTATTAACACCTAAATCCCATAATAATTTAGAAGCTCCGAAGATTACAACGCTAACTATCAACCTAGGTAGAGTCAGAAGCCCTGTGCCCACAACCGCAAAACTTATTAGTTTAAGTAATACGCTAAAGAAGTAATATCGTTGCTTTTTACTTCCTGGTAGCCTAGATATTAAAATACTAAATTTATTAAAAATTTGTCTTATTTTACTTATCATTAACTTAGCGAAATAAACTGTTCGGAATTAAAATTTAACTTGTAGGGCGGGCAGGATGCCTACCCTACAAGAGTTTGAATAAGCAGGGCTGTCTAGATTAAATGTGCGACAGCTTATCTGTCCTTCAAAGAGGAATACCTAATAATCCTAGGGCTACCTTGACTACCCCTACCACCGCTTCACCAATCAGACCATTGGCAGCGGCATCAACTACATACTGTCTCAAATTCACTAACTTGCTTTTGGCCTGAGAATCATTATTAGCCTGAGAGACTAAGTCAGTGGCGACTTTCTGCTGAGCATCCTGTGGAGTGTATCCCTGTGTTTGAAGTTGAATTAATGATTCTTGAATCTTAGTCACTACTTGAGATAAATCCTGACCCGTATTTATGAAATTGCCTTGTATATAATTGCCTTTGATTGATGGGCTATAGTTACCGGAACCCATATAAATGTTGTGATCGTTCGCCATATCTATGTTTCCTTGAATTTGATAGTCGTGAATAGAGAATTAAGGAGTATTATTCTTAATTCATAAAAATCCCGCCATCATTGTAGCCATAATCTTCGTCATAGTCAACACTACCGAAGAATTTTAATACTTTAGTTGTTTGATCATTGCAGGTTTAACGGCAGGATAAATCAAGTCTTCAGTAATTCGATTGCGCTCAATATAAGTATTTATGTCTTCCTGGTTATCCAAATAAAAGCTCAGCACGTCAAAAGACATATTTTTATTATATGTTATGATTTAGGCGAGAAGCGTGTAAAAAATTAAGAGCGATAGCACTTTTCCCCACGCCCATTTACAAACTCCGAATTTGTTGAGCAAACCACATCGCCGCCGTCCCATTTCCCTGACCCAAAAGTTTTAAAGTCTGCGACAGTCAATCAATTAGCAATCCCTCAATCGCCACAGAAAAATCGCATTTCTGATCTAGCAATTCTGTATGAATGGTGAACAACTTGCAGGATTAAACCCCCGTGTCTACCTTACTCTTAGAGGGGCAACCACGGGGGTTTAATCCTACTTTTAGTCTGCTGGTTGCAAGTCAAAAACTACGACAAGCGTTGCTTGAGGCATCAGTTGACGCAGACACAGCAAGTGTCCGTCTGCATCCGATCGACTGCGAAATCGTCCCACAATCGCCCGCTGCATACTGGGCATGAGTTTGGCGATCGCCCAAGGGTAAAGGCGTTTTTGGTAGGCGATCGCCCCAGGATTCGCTGCGAATCCCTGTTGATAACCGTTTTGTGGCATAATCGTGTTGTATTCGTAAGGAGTACACAAAAGGCGTTAGTAAGTTTCTTGGCGGGAATGTACTAACGCCTTTTCCATTAAAATTCAAGTACATATCACAAGAATTGTCAATTGTCAATTCTTAACGCTAAGTTTTAACGGTTATCCTATCTGAAGCTTTTATCGGCTATGGATTTGAGGGTTTTAGTAAGTGTTGAATTGTTGGCATAAGTGATATATTTTTGATTTTTAACCGCAGATGAACGCGGATAAACGCGGATGAAAGAAAGATAAATTGAGAATGAGTTAAGGGGCGATCGCACTTAATCACACATCACAAAATCACTCTTTTGTCAAGACAAAAACACTGTCTTTATTCCCCCGTCCAATCCGCAAATCTTTATCCAAATAAGTGATATCTAGCCATCCCTGCTGTTCGCGAGTATCCAGCCCGAAATCTACAGCAGCGAACTTTTTCCCCGACTCAATCTCATCGATAAACTTCCCCGGATATTCATAGCCAATCAACCTGCTTAAACCCAAAATTGACCGCTCAAACTTCACCTGCACTCGCCGTTCCGAAGTTGGCTCAAATCTTGCCGCTACACTGACAATTCCTTCCAAATAAGGCAAGCCGTAAAGTTCGCCAATGTTGTAAATTTTAGATTTTTTGACGCGGATAGATTGATAAATTTGACCCAATTTCACCAAGGGAAAACTGTCAAGATTCAGCAGTTCACGGCTGGTGGTGTACAATAACCGCCAATCACCATTTAAAAGCTCTGCGGCTTCGACAGGCCGTGGTGTGGGGTTGTAATCTTCCAATTGGGCGATCGCACTTAAAATCGCTTGTTTGTCGCTAGCCGTAGCCAGCAAACCTCGATTCTTACCAGCAATTATCTCTAATAGTGCAGATTTTCTAAGCATGATTTTTTAAGAAGGAATAAGGAAGGGGGAAGAAGCAACAAGGAATAGGGAATTTGTTATTTGTAATAAGCTGTCGGGCATCTTGCATTGTATTTTTCGGGCGGGCGGGACATCCCACAAGAATTTTATCAAACTTGACTGTAAAATTTAGATGCGCCTGGGCTTAACATATCATCAATAACTAATGATTAATCACTAATCACTAAGATATCAAATTTCACCAAATAAAGCAGAGTTCGATACAGGTAGGCTAATTCTTGCTCGTTTTTAACGTAGCGTCGGATAACTTCCCCCACGCTGATCGCACCTTCCTGCTTAATTGTATCCAATATCTCCATCTGAATGCTAACAGAAGTTCTCCTATCGTCACCAAAACTGGTAAACCTAATTGTCTGTACCTGCTTTAAAAGTTGTGGTGTGGCGATCGCACCCAGACTCAGCATCATCTCATTGCTTAAACTTCTAGTCGCATAATTATCCAATACGCGAAACGAATCGTCGCCTAGGGGATAAGGCGGCTTCCCAGGTTTTAAAGATGCTGACTCCGGTGCCACAAAGCGAATTTCTGCTAATTCCCGCCACAATTGTTCGTAAGCAGCAATTACTACTTTCCAATCATAAATTTCCCTCGCCCTTTGTCTCGCATTTTCCCCCATCCGCTTTCTCAATTCGGGGTTTTCAATTAATTGACACAACGCCAGGGTGCAAGCATCAATGTCAACTGCTGTGGCGAGGGAAGTGTGACCCATGTAAGTCGGCCAATTTAAGCTGCCGTCGAGATAATTTAGGGCTAAATCTAAACAAGATTCCGGGGGCGGGATGAGTGTGGGAATGCGGAATCCGTCTATTTCGTGGCGTACAGATTCTTTGTATCCGTTCCAATCGGAGACTATGGCCGGCAGTCCGTTCGCCATGGCTTCTATTGGTGTCAGTCCGAAGGATTCTTGAATGTTGTCGGACAGCGAAATGAAAATGTCTGCCACCGACCAAATATTTCTTCTGATTTCCGGCTTTCTCCCATCTAAAAAAATAGCATTCACCGAGGGACAAAATATTGGCGCGCTATTTTTAAAGTCGGGTTCTTCTCTCGGATCTTCTATCCAACCGGCTTGAATTAAGTGGATTTTGGCTTTTGTCTGTTGTGCGGCCCGTTCTAGGGCGATGTACATGGGTACCGGATGAGCTTTTGCAGAAAAAATCAATCGACCGACAAATAACACAACAATATCGTCGGGAGAAATGCCGAGTTCTTGTCGCAGTTGGCGACGACTATTAACTGCTTCCATACCCTGGGGAAACGCGCTGCAATCCACTCCGAGGGGAATAACCGGCAATTTGACTAAAATTTCCGGTTTACCGCCGTTCCGCTGGGCTAAATATTCAGACCACTCCCTCATAACTCCTTCTACTGCTGTTTTCACGGCGGCAGAGGTGCAGATCAGGGCGTCCCAAGGCTGCATGGGTGCGGTGATCAAATCGCCGATCGCCTCCATGATGTATTGTGTACCGATCGTGTGAGTAACGCCGCAAACGCTGTAGGCCCGCTGATCGACAAATCTGCGCGCCCAAACCATCTGCGACAGAACCGGATCGGGTCGGTAAATTGTGCCCGGTTGAGATAGCAAATCCGGTCGTTCCATCGGAATCCAACGAACTTTCCGAGGTTTTTGCAGCCAAGGTTGGATGTGCGAACAAAACTCTTTAAAGGTTGTTTCGCTATCGGCGCAACAGTAGAGAGAGTCAGCGGTTCCGTGTTGGACTAAGCTTTTGAGAAACCCTTCTCCGGCTGAATGACGCCCCAGAAGTTTTTTGCCTCCGGTGTGGTAGCCCTCTTTGTTGTATAAAACCGCTGCCGTTGTATCCATTCTGAGATTTATTGCTTGAGAGTTGACTGAAAAAGCCAGAGGGCATTCGGGCTCAGGCTTTGATGAAAATCCAGGAGACTGTTGTGAATCAACCCCTTGCCGTTAGGGAAGCTTGCACAATAGGATCGCCGCCTGTCCCGCGATATCTTAAAGACGATCGTCTCAGATTACAATGCTTACGGCTAAAGAAGGATTGGCAAGAGCGGATTTTAGTGTTATCCTCATGCCCATGCTTGGGGGCGATCGCCTTTAGGGTCTCCCATCTTATCCGATCCGGAACCAAACAGTGCCTGTGGTATAATGCTTTAGCCTTGCTAAATGCCCGATTTGCAAGTGCTTGATCAAATTAGTAGTTCGTCGGCAAAACGTTACCTCACTCGATCGCGTCTTTGTCTTTAAAAACCGATAATCATGTACAACCCATCTCTGCGTCAAATTCCTCGCCACTTACCTGCGGATGTAATTCCATTAAAACAGCAATCTTCTCTTTTAGACTGGTTGGAATCTAACAATCGCCTGTTAGCAAGGGATGTCCAAGAACCCGACTATCTGCACGAAGAAGAAATTTCTGAACTTATGGCAGTTGACGACAGTCCTTACGATGATTTAGAAGAGGAAGTAGAAGAGGATGTGAGTGTAGGCGAAGAATAACGGGTAGAAGGGTGAAGAAATCAACCGGAAACAGGGAAGAAAAACTAAGAGATTTCTCAATCTCCTGTATCGCACCCTATTCCCCCATTGTCAATTGCTTATTCTCAAATAGTGTGTGGTGAGGAGTGTTATGGATAACTTTTTGGATGAGAAAATCCCTTTTAGTCTGCCTTTCAAACTTACAGGCAAGAATTTATTCCTGCTGCTGGGTTTGGGGCTCGGCATTTTAGCGATCGGTTTAGATGTAGTAGCGGATAGATTTTTGAATTTACCTGCATCGCTATTTATGCCGCTAGTTGTTTGTGCTTTAGTTGCGTCGGGGTTGGGCTATGCAGTTGTACCCGTACTCCAGCAACTAAAAGCAGGACAAATAATTCGCGAAGACGGCCCCCAAGCCCATTTGAAAAAAGCGGGAACGCCGACAATGGGAGGCATCTTTTTTATACCTGCGGGGGTAGCAGTCGCTTTACTTTGGTCTAAGTTTAACTCAGATGTTGTTGCCGTATCGGCTTTAACTTTAGCTTACGGTTTCATTGGCTGGATTGATGACTGGCAAATTCTGCGACGTAAGTCAAACAAAGGTATTTCACCTCGGATGAAATTGGCTTTGCAAATAAGTTTTGCTGCTCTATTTTGTCTGTGGCTGATGTTTCATCAACCTGCAATTTCTACGAATGTTGCTTTGCCTTTCGGTTGGGTATTGCCATTAGGTTTTCTGTTCTGGCCGCTGGCGGGTTTTGTGCTAGTTGCTGAAAGCAATGCTACTAATCTTACTGATGGTGTTGACGGATTGATGGGCGGTTTGGGCGCGATCGCACTTTTGGGACTAGGTGCATCTGTAGCCTCAACTTCGCCAGAATTAATGATTTTTTGCGCTTGCATCAGCGGCAGTTGTTTCGGTTTCTTAGCACACAACCGCAATCCAGCCAAGGTGTTTATGGGCGATACAGGTGCTTTAGCTTTGGGCGGTGCGTTGGGTGCGGTAGCTTTATTAACAAATAGCCTTTGGATATTATTAATTATCAGCGGGATTTTCTTTGTAGAAACGCTGTCAGTAATTGCTCAAGTAGGTTATTACAAAGCTACAAAAGGGCCTGATGGCATCGGCAAGCGTCTGTTAAGAATGGCTCCACTGCACCATCATCTAGAGTTGTGCGGCTGGTTGGAAACTCAGGTTGTTGGCATTTTTTATTTAACTAACGGGGCGTTAGTGTTAATGATTCTGATGTTAACTAGCAACATTTGAGAAGAGATTGCGTGACGGATTGCACAGGGGATGTAAGAGATATTTTCTACTATTTCAAAGAAACAGGCAAGATGCCTGTTCCACAAGAACTGAATGCAGTTGTGGAACAGGCATCTTGCCTGTTTAAGGCTCGGAAGTTATAATTTTGAGAATTGATATCCTCAGTTAATGCAATGGAACTTAGTAACAATTTTTAATTATTTGAATAACCGCGAAGAGGGTTCTAGGACAAAGGAAGAACTACATTTGCTTATTTATCTTCCTTAGCGCCTTCGCGGTTCGTTTAATCTTACTCAATATTAGTTATGCTATCGTTTACGGTTGTTTGTGAATGACTAAAACGTTTTTACCGGAGGTTTCGGTGGTTGTGCCTGTTTACAACGGCGAGGGGGATGTGCCGGATTTAATTGAGTGCCTGCGATCGCAAACTTATCCGCCACACAGAGTAGAATATCTTTTAGTAGACAACAACAGTTGCGATCGCACTTCAGCAATCCTGCAAACAGCAGCCTCTAACCCCCCCTCAGTCCCCCCCTTGGTCAGGGGAGGAAGCAATTTCAATCAAATAATCATTCGCCACCTCAGTGAAAATCAGATTCAAAGTTCCTACGCCGCCCGCAATCAAGGAATTCGCGCATCCACAGGCGAAATCATTGCATTTACCGATGCAGACTGTCGCCCGGAATCTGACTGGCTGGAAAATTTAGTTAAGCCATTCGTTGACTTAGAAATAGGAATTAGCGCTGGGGAAATACTCGCATTGCCCGGTAAAACTATATTAGAACAACACGCCGAGCGCCAAAATACTTTATCTCAAAAACATACTCTCGCTCACTCTTTTTGTCCCTACGGTCAAACCGCCAACTTAGCTGTACGGAGGCTAGTTTTACAACAAATAGGATTATTTCGCCCTTACCTCACCAGTGGCGGCGATGCTGACTTGTGTTGGCGGATTTTGCGGGAAACATCCTATCAATTACATTTTGCTCAAAATGCGATCGTCCGACACCGCCACCGTTCTACAATAAAACAGTTGCAAAGTCAATGGTATCGGTACGGCGAATCTAATAAATATTTGCACGAACTCCACGGTGTCGATTTGATGCGAGAATTGACAACACAGGAATATTTTTATCGGCTGGCTAGATGGCTGTTCAAGGAATTTCCGGTTGCTGCTGCCAAAAGTGCGATCGGCTCTTCGGAGCTGGTAGACTTATTCAATACGCCGATCGGTCTTTTGAATGTTAGGGCAAGGGCAATGGGGCAGCGCCAAGCCAAACTTCCAGAATCAGCTTGGGACATTGAGCGGTGTTAATCGGCTTTAATATTTTAGAGCAATAAATCATTGTTCGATCGCACTTGCGATCGACAAATATTCGTTTGTACACAATCCGCCCCTATATATACGTATAAGTAGAGTTTATCGGTACCGATAAATATGCTGAATCAGAAATATGATAATTTAACGCAATACTTAATATAAAATTAATAAGTCTATTCTTTCCCCCTAGTCTCAAAACAACGAGTAACTCGAATACTGACGCCAAAATAGCCTCTAATTCTGCCTTCTGGCTTTTCAGTGCTGTCGTCAGCGCCATCGTAATTATTCTCAGAATTTTAAATTTTTGTAACCTTTACAGGTAATGCCAATGGCTCAAATCTTACTCCAGACGGTTTGGTTTATACCTTGCTATCCACTCATCGGTGGAGTTCTGTCGATACTGTGGTTTCCGGCAGTTACCCGTCGCACGGGGCCAAGACCATCCGGTTATGTGAACGCCATATTAACGTTGTTCGCTTTCCTACACGGCATCATCGCCCTCGCAGCTATCTGGAACCAACCAGCGCAACACCAGTTCATTCCCTGGCTGAATGTAGCAGGTTTAGACTTAACCATTCCCGTTGAAATCTCTGCTGTCACCGTCGGGGCGACAGTTTTGATTACCGGACTGAACTTGCTGGCGCAGATTTATGCTTTCGGTTACATGGAAATGGACTGGGGCTGGGCTCGGTTGTTTTCCTTGATGGGGCTGTTTGAAGCGGGGATGTGCGGGTTGGTACTGTGCAATTCTCTCTTCTTCAGCTACATGATTTTGGAAGTTCTGACTTTGGGTACTTACCTGCTAGTCGGGCTGTGGTTCAATCAGTCTTTGGTGGTGACAGGAGCCCGCGACGCTTTCTTAACCAAGCGGGTGGGAGATTTATTCCTGCTGATGGGAGTAGTCGCAATTCTGCCGCTGGCTGGAACTTGGAATTTTGACGAGTTGGCTGTTTGGGCTCAGACTGCAAAGCTTGACCCTACTGTAGCGACGCTGTTGAGCTTAGCTTTGATTGCCGGGCCCATGGGTAAGTGCGCTCAGTTTCCCTTGCACCTGTGGCTGGATGAGGCGATGGAAGGCCCGCTGCCGGCGACAATTTTGCGGAACACCGTAGTTGTGGAAACTGGTGCTTGGATTTTGATTAAGTTGCAGCCAGTGATTGCTTTGTCGCCGATCGGACTGAAGACAACTATTATTGTAGGTGCTGCGACGGCGGTTGGTGCTTCATTAATTGCGATCGCCCAAATTGACATCAAGCGCACGCTTTCCTATATAGTCAGCTCTTACATGGGCTTAGTATTTATCGCCGTCGGCACAGGACAAGCCCAGACAGCCCTGACATTGATATTTGCCTACAGCTTGGCAATGGGTTTGCTGGTGATGAGCATCGGTTCGGTAGTTTGGAACAGCATCACTCAGGATGTCCGCTCTCTCGGCGGTTTGTGGGGAAAGCGGCCAATATCGGCCATATCGTTTATTGTCGGTAGCGCTGGATTAGTAGGACTGCCGCCCTTCGGCTGCTTCTGGGCTTTAGAAGACTTCACATCCGGGCTTTCGGAAACTCACCCTTTCTTGTTAGGAATAGTGCTGTTTGTCAACGGCGTCACTGCTTTTGGCTTGGTGCGCGTCTTCGGTTTAGTTTTTGGCGGCCAACCAAAGCAAATGACCGAACGGTCGCCGGAAGTTCACTGGCCTTTTATCTTGCCGATGACTGTTTTAATGGGCTTTACTTTGCACGTTCCGCACTTGCTGGCGGCGTGGCATTTATTGCCGGGGGCAAGTTTGAATTATACCGCCACTGGACTGCTAGTTTTGTCAACGGCGATCGGCATCGGTGCCGGAGCATTTGTTTACCTGAACGAGAAATGGGAAAAACCAGTGCGAATCGGTTCTCAAGCCCTGCAAGACTTTTTTGCTTACGACTTTTACACCGCCAAACTTTACCGGGTGACAGTGATATTTGCAGTAGGTCTAGTTGCTCAAGTTATCTCTTGGGTCGATCGCAATATTGTTGACGGATTCGTAAATTTAATCGGTTTTGCAACGGTTTTCGGCGGGCAAAGCCTCAAATACAACGTTAACGGTCAAACTCAGTTTTACGCCTTGACAATTCTGTTCGGAGTTGCGGTTTTGGGACTGCTCATAAGCTGGCCGCTGCTAGCTCGCTTGTCGCTAATTGTAGGCGGGTAAATAGATATAAAATTTAAGATTTTAGGTGACAGTTTTAATCTAAAATCTTAAAAACATGAAGTCTTGAACAAAGATTTCCAACTCGTTCAAAGAAGGCAGCACAAATGAACTCAAACCACAGAGAATTCAATCTTTCCAGACGCAATTCCCTCAAATTTGTCGCAGGTGCCATTGGTACAGGGATACTCGCAGCAGGAGCAGGAGCTGATTTTGCTGCACCCGAACCAGCAATTGCTCAAAATGACTTGACTCCCGATGGAGCTCTGCAAAAGTTAATGGACGGGAACAAGCGGTTTGTTGAAAGAAAACGCCAAAGTCCCAACCAAGACTTACCCCGCCTCGTCGAAGTTGCCAAATCTCAAAAACCCTTTGCTGCTATTCTCGGCTGTGCAGATTCCCGCTTTCCTTCGGAGATTATTTTCGATCAGGGATTGGGAGATTTATTTGTCTGTCGCGTGGCCGGAAATGTTGCTACCCCAGAAGAAATTGGCAGCCTGGAATTTGGCACGCTGGTACTGGGAGCAAAAGTGCTGGTGGTAATCGGGCATAAAAGGTGCGGTGCGGTAGACGCAACCATCAAAGGGGCTCAAGTTCCTGGTCAAATTGGCAGTTTGCTCGACGCCATTAAGCCGGCTGTAGAAAGCTCGAAAAGCCAAGCAGGCGACAAGCTAGAAAATGCCTCAAAAGCCAATGTTGTGCTGCAAGCTAACAAGTTGAAAGCCTCTCCAGTTATCTCTCAGTTAATTGCGGAGAATAAACTGAAAGTTGTGGGTGGATATTACGATTTAGACACGGGCGCCGTCAATATTTTGGTTGAGTCTTGAGGCAATTTGGAATTGATAATTGGGGAAAAAGTAACATTTAAACTCTCAAGTTATCAAATCATAAAAGCGTGCTAAATTGAGAGTTAATATCAAATAAGTTAGCATCGGAATAGTAAATTCGAGTTAACTGTCAACCGTCAACCGTCAACAATTATTCCGGTGCAACCGGAATTGATATTACTCTTCACTCTTCACACATTATGCTTAGTGCCTTGCTCTGGTTGCCCGCCTTGGGCGCTGCGGTAGTCGGGTTCCTGCCCGGAAATATCAATGGGATGCGTCTGCGTTCAATAGCCTCGGCTTTTGCGGCAGCTATTTTCATTTTGAATATCTGGCTGTTGACTCAATTCGATCCAGCAAATTCGGGACTGCAATTTCAAGAATATTTACCTTGGATTCCACAATTAGGTTTGAGCTACAACTTGGGCATTGACGGCTTGTCCTTGCCTCTGCTGGTTTTAAGTGCTTTGCTGACGCTATTAGTCATTTACGGCACTGGCGAAAAGATGGAGCGCCCCCAGCTTTACTACGCTTTGATTTTGCTAATCAATGCTGGTATTGCCGGAGCTTTGATGTCTCAAAATTTGCTGCTGTTTGTACTGTTTTACGAAGTAGAATTAATTCCTTTTTACCTGTTGATTGCGATTTGGGGCGGAAAGCAGCGGGAATACGCTGCCATGAAGTTTTTGATCTACACGGCAGTTTCGGGACTTTTAGTGCTAGCAGCATTTTTGGGTGTGGCTTGGCTGAGCGGTTCTTTAAATTTCGATTACAGTGCAATTACTACTCAAGAATTGCCGAGAAATGTGCAGTTAATCCTGCTAACAATTTTGCTAATTGGGTTGGGAATTAAAATTCCCTTGGTGCCGCTGCACACTTGGCTACCGGATGCTTACGTCGAAGCTTCGCCAGCAACAGCAATTTTGCTGGGAGGGATTCTGGCGAAGTTGGGAACTTACGGTTTAGTACGGTTCGGCTTGCAGATGTTTCCCGAAACTTGGTCGATTATAGCTCCCGTTTTAGCGATTATTGGGACTGTGAGCGTGATGTACGGGGCTTTGAGCGCGATCGCCCAAAAAGACATCAAGCGCATGGTAGCCTATAGTTCGATCGGGCATATGGGCTACATCCTCGTTGCCTGCGCCGCGGGTACGAAGTTGGCATTAATCGGTGCAGTCGGGCAAATGGTAAGCCACGGCTTAATTTTAGCTTTGCTATTTTATTTGGTAGGCATCATCGAAACCAAAGTTGGCACGCGGGATTTGGACGTACTCAACGGTTTGATGAACCCGATGCGGGGTTTACCCACTGCCAGTTCTCTGTTAGTTTTGGGCGGCATGGCAAGCGCCGGCATTCCGGGTTTGGTGGGTTTTATTGCCGAATTTTTAGTGTTTCAAGGCAGTTTCTCGATCTTTCCAATTCCAACTTTACTCTGCATTTTAGCATCGGGTTTAACAGCAGTTTACTTTGTGATTCTGCTCAACCGCACCTGTTTTGGGAAGTTGGACAATGCCACGGCTTACTACCCTCCAGTTACGTTTGCTGAAAATATGCCGGCGCTGGTTTTGGCGGGCATCATTTTTGTGTTGGGAATTCAACCTGCTTGGCTGCTCAAGTGGAGCGAATCTACTACAAATGCGATCGTGGCTACTCTGCCGGCGGACAGAAATACCCAAGTTGCTATTAGCTATCCCGTAGAGCACTCGGATATGGAAATCGCGTCTACACAAACGAAGTCCGCCTCTGCAGACTAAGCATCTACTCGTTTCCAGGCAGAGCCTGGAAACGCAGATCCAGAGGCTCTGCCTCCAATTTTCCGGCTCGCCGGCCTGGATATCGGTTCCCAAGCAGAGCCGGAAAACCAGTTAAAGAATCGCAGCTTTTTGCAATAATTCAAAATATTTAGATTCACTCCATCAAAGGAAGAAACAATGGTACAAACCCCTAATAAACCAGCAACTAAACTACCTCCTTCCAAACACGAATTTGCCGAAGTAATTCACAGGCTAGAAGCTGGCGGTGCGATGATTCCAGATACGCCGGAAAATCTGATGCAAATCATCGCTATTTGGAAAGCTTACGCGGTACCGATGGACTTTTACTGGCGGGACTTGCTTTACATCGCCGAACGGGTATTTTTACACCCGCTTCCTTTCTTTAAATACTTTTTACCCCAAGAGTATTTAGATTTACAAAATCACTATGCAGGTGACGGTGCAGATTTGCGGATTTGGCGCGGGACTGGCAGCGTTCACCCGGAACTCTTGGAGTTCATGGAGAAGGGTGAAACTGGTAAACTCCCGCGGCTGTTTCACCATTTGTGGCACGATCGCATTAACATGGAATTTGCCGAAGAGTGCATGAGGTCAATGCTTTGGCACCGGGGCTTGTACGTGCCTACCAATCAATTCGATCCTTATTTGGACAGTGACGAATATAAGGCTAATGCCGATCGGGCCATTAAAGCTTACTTCAAAAAAGACCCGTTCATGCTGGCACTTCACAAAGCATTTCCCGAAATGTTTTTAGAACAGTGCCGCCAAATGTCTTATTACAGCAATCTCGGTTTATTCTGGGAAGTCATGGCGCCGGTGTTTTTTGAGGTTTCCGACTTGTACGACGAAGGGAAAATTACGACAGTCCCGCAGGCGATGGATTTCCTAGTAAATGGCATATTTGCGATCGCCGGACGCCCGATTTACCACCACGTTCAAATCGACGGCGAAACCTACGAAATCATCCCCAAATCTAAGGGTTTCACTTGGCTTTATGAAGCAGCGTTACCTTACGTGGAAGCTGTATTTTATCGCACTTCACCGTTCCGAGGAACCAAATCTTACAATGCTCAAGCTAAGGAAGTTCCTGACGACCAAAAAGACTTCCACTACGGAGTTTTGTATGCAGACAAATTCCCGGTAGGTACGGCGGGGATTCCGCCGACTTTGCTAGCACAAGATATGCTGCATTTCCTGCCGCCTTATTTGATGGATTTCTACAAACAGCGCTGTCGCGGCGAAGATGATATTCTCAATCAAATTGGAGTGACATTTCAGCGATCGATGTACTGCGTTACTTCGGCAGTGTTTCAAGCGTTGCGGACGGCTCTTTTGTATCCTTTGGATGACCCCAATCCGAAGCATTTGAAGGCAAATAGGGCATTCTTTGAGGCTCAGCTTGATCGCTTCTGTCGCCCGGAATACGGTATGAAATATGCTGCGAAGCTCAAGAATATTCAGACTTCGGATTATAGGTAGTCCTCGCGCATTGGGAATGGGGCATCGGGCATCGGGAATTTGTTATTGCAAAAACTCCTAAGCTGTTCGGCATTTAAAAGACGATAGTAGGGTGCGTCAGTACAGAAGTGTTTCCCGCATCCTTCGCGTAAGTGTTCACTCTTGACCCACCCTACAAGCCTCGTTAGTGGTTTAAATGCGTGACAGCTTAATGATTACCGATTACTAGGCCCCATCCGATTTTAGATTAAAATTACCAATTGATCTAAAATCTAAAATGTAAAATTGTCCAATATCCAATGCCCGATGCCCGATACCCTATGCCCCTTCCCCAATAACTATGGACAGCAAAGATCTAGCCAAATATATCGAAGCAAAGGACGGGATTTCCAAACCTTGGCTGTTGGTGCAACTGCGGCTGAAAAAATTGCAAGAAAGGCGCTCGGAGATTTCTGCTGAAGAGTATATGACAGAACTTACTGACCTTCACAAAGATTTAATGAATCTGGGGGAATGGTGGCTGGGAATCGAAGATGAGGTTTTCTAGGCGATTTGAAGAATGCTAGGTGCGGGGATGGGTTCACCTTCTTCCTGCCAAGCTTCTAGATACATTTCGAGCACTTCTTCGCCATGTCGGATGGCTTCTTCGCGGGTTTGGCCGTGGGTACAGGGCATGACCACGCGCTCGGCAAACTCTGGAATCGTCACGAGGAAAAGTTGATCCTCGTCAGACCATTGGACGATCATACTGTATCGATTCATGAATCTTCCTCCTTTAACTCGTCGAGTTCGGCTAACAATATTGCCAACTGCTTCTCTAAATAGCGTGGCACATCATCTCCGTCTTTGCCTGGAATTGTTAATGTCTTCCCAATCAAAGGATGCTGCCATCTCTCATGGCTGCCTTTTCCGCGTTTTGGCAAATAAATAAAGCCCTCACGGGTAATCTGAGCTTTTAACTCGCGAATTTTTCTAGGCATGGTGATTGTCCATTTTCTACCTCCATTTTCTCACTTAGCCATTTATTTTAATTTTTCCTTTGTCCATTCTCGCAGTTGCTCGTCGGGGCGATCGCACTTTAAAATTTCTCCATCAAATCTTTTTCTTGGGTATAGGCATCTCGTAGCTGTTGCAGCGCGGGCCCAGAAATGACCGATTTAACAGTAGCTACCAATTGGCCCCACTCTAGCAAGCTGTCAACTGAAACAGCTTTTTTGAACTTGTACGTGTAGAATTTCGTCCAAAATGCTGGTGCTTGCTTGCTTTTCCAGCGTTTGTACCATCTGCCAAAATCTTGAGGTGCGATCGGCTGTACTTGTAAAATAGGAGGAAAATCGGCGTAGCTAACAAAGCGGCTGATGCCTTTGGCGTGAACGTAAACCATGTAGCGACAGCATTCTATGCGGTAAATCTCCTCTGCTGAGATATTGAACAGGAGTGCAACTGTTTCTTCGGTAACGAATCTAGCCAGCGGATGCAGGATTGGCGATTTGTGAATTATTCTCGATTCTGCGATCGTTCGCGATTTTGCCGGAGTTTCTGATATCATGGCTAGTACACCTCTGGATATGGTTAGTAGACTTCTGGATATGGCAAATGCACTTTTTGATAGAAAGAAATAATCTGTCCAGATTAGGTTTTACAGACGATCGCCCTTTAGTTTTCCAGGCCGGGGGGCGATCGCTCTTTACATATAACATTGTACGACGCAATTGCATCAACTGTCAAGCATGGGTTTAGTCAGGCTAAAAATTAGGGAACTAGCGGCGGAGAAGGGCTGGACGCTTAAGGAAGTATCCGATCGTTCCGGGGTAATTTATAGCACTGTCAGAAGCTATGCTCGTCGTCCTGAAATGGCAATGGTTGACTTTACTTGCCTGCGGAAGTTAGCTCGGACTTTTGATGTGATGATTGAGGATTTGGTTGAGGTTTTGGAGGAATAGGTCGATCGCCCTTAAGTTGTCTAGACCGGGGGCGATGGCTTTTTTGTATTTTTTACACTATAGCATGATTAACTGTAGTTAGTCAAACATTATTGTAGTTAATCGGATTGAGGATGGTAACATCAAGGAAAGTTATTAATCGTTGATTATTCTTCGTGGCAAAAACTAATACGGCGATCGCGGTCAGTTCCGTGATTAAGGAAGTCATTCAAAAACAAGCCCAAGCGACCCGACTAACTCAGAAGGAAGTCGTGTACTTGGGAATGCTGGCAATTGATGCACTCGATAAGGAAAGCCGCCAAGAATTGGCTGACAAGGTGCATCAGATGCAGGTCAATGGCGAGATTTGAGGGGAAAAGGTCGATCGGCCTTTCCACGTTTCCACTATAAACCCTAGTGTTTCATCTTGTCAAGACGCGCTTAAGCATTTTGCATCGCAGATAAAAGCTCAGCTTAAAGGTGCTAAGATTTAGTCAAAGTTGTTAATCTCCCGTTACCTTTGTGACTAGAGCCAGTACCGCCATTGGGGTTAGCCCCATAATTAAGGAACTTGTGCAGAAAAAGGCGCTAGCAACCCGGCTAACGCTGAAGGAAATTATCTATGTCGGGATGCTGGCGATCGACGAGTTGGACGAAAAGCGCCTGCAAGAGTTGGCTGATAAGGTGCATCAGATGCAGGTGAAGGGCGAGATTTGAGGGGTTGAGAAAAACCAGGTCAACAGTTCAGCTTTACGGCTAATCACTGTGCAAGAATTTCACAATGAAGCAAACATGAGAAAGAGGTTTATTCAGATTATCTAGATGGCCATTAATTTCATCATCAAGTAAGACAACAGATTTTAAACTCGCCTATTCTCTTAACTTTTGGCATTGATTCTTCATTCGGCTATAGGTTCTGGTGCAGCGCGGTTGTTGAGATGCTGTGGCTACCTCGGTGCTTTACGCCAACCATTTGTGATCGCCTCTGACTCTGTGCAAAACCATCTCTCACCCCTAGCTGGATCGATAACTGTTGATTCGTAATCTTCCATGCCTGGAAGGTGATAAACCTTATTGCCTGTATCGATCGAGATGTTGCCTTTGATAGTACATCCTGGTTTTGCGATCGATGTAATTGGAGAGAAAGAATGACTACGACTCAACTGGATTGTAAAAAGCACAATGACAGCCAGAATCCCAATACCAAAAACTGTTTTGAGTACACCGCGTTTCTGTGGTTTCTGCTTTTTTGGCTGATGTCCAGGTGCAACACCTTGAATTGATGCTCTAGTGGCACGTACTTTCCCGTCTGTTTCAGCAACTGGATCGTACAAAATCGTATCTCCGACTTTTGGGCGACGACTTGCTTCCTTCAGCGCACTGATATGCAAGAAAACTTCTTTACTGCCATCATCCGGTTTAATAAAGCCAAACCCCCGATCGTCTTTCCAGGTTGTCAGTTGCCCTTTATTCAGAACAGGTTTCATAAAATTGAACTTTTATTCCTGCTTAACAGACTCAGCCAATTGCTTCGCATTCTCTCGCCGATGAACATTAATCGGACTGTTGCGAATATCAGCTTCTACCATAGCCATTAGTTCATCTCACTGAGAGTTTAGAGCCTCAAGCCGTTGACAGACACCTAATATCAGGTTCGGATAATTAGTTATAATTAAGGGCAGCCGATTCACAGGGACGCCAAACCCCCTATGCCAAAAAAAG
>NZ_JAUBOY010000031.1:0-96752 GCF_036700465.1 Microcoleus sp. T3_A4
CAGGTTTTTGGTGCTGATAATTCTCTCACTGCTCTGGATTTTCTCACTCTTTCTCCTTAATAACAAAGCGCATTAAACAGCGTGTAAGGTTCCATTAACACAGCACCTTACCGCTGTTTATTAAAAAAATCTAATCCTAAAAAAATAGCTGCGATGCTTCCGGCTACACAAATTTCTCGGTTTTCTATTTTTAATGAAACTTCGGCAATGGGGACTAAAACTACTTCAATATCTTCGGTAATATCTAATTGTATTTTGCTGGCAAGTTTGACATTTTTAGCAAAGTAGAGGTAGATAGAATTGGTATCTTTTACGGGGTTATCATATAAGGTTGCTAGTTCCAAAATTTCTTCAGCAACATATCCCGTTTCTTCGGCAAGTTCTCTGGCTGCTGCCGATTTCCCGCTCTCTTCAGCAGGATTGAAAGATCCGGCAGGCAGTTCCAGCAAAATTTCCCCTACTCCGTGTCTGTATTGGCGCACTAATACAAGTTCTTGCTGCTCTGTCGTGGCAAATACGAGGGCGATATTGGGTCGAACATTAACAAAAAAGTCGTCTATAATTTGTCCGCTTGGCAATTCTATTTCATCTTGTCTAACCTGACACCACTTGTTGTTAAGAACGAAGCGCGATCGCAATAATTTCCATTTAGTTAAATTTTTCATATCGCAATAATGTTAAACTTTCAGCGTCCTCCGAAGGCCAAATTTTCCCATCCATAATCTATTTCAGATCAAAATTTTCACCCAGCCGCCATGCCATACAAAAAATTACTCACCAGATTTGGGGAAGACTTACAAAAATTGACTGTTAATTCTCTACCAGCGGGATTGTTTGCGATCGAGTCACTGAGTCTGAGTCTAGCAGTCGTCGCAGCAGTTGCGACAGTGCCGGCAACACTGGAACCAGCAAATGCTTCTACAGTCACAAGTTGGAAATTCGATCCGGCGACCAATCAGCTAGAAATTACTCTCCCAGAGGGAACAACCCCCACATATTCTCTACTCAACCCGTCTCAGATTGCTGTGGATTTGCCCAATACTGAGATCGGAGTAGATGCAACTCAGCTATACCCACAAGGTAGAGTGCGTTCTGTGGGAGTGAGTCAACTTCAACCGGGAACGGCGAGAATTCTGGTCAATTTGGCTCCTGGAGTCGGTTTCAGCGCAGGGCAAGTTCAATTCCAAAGAAGTGGGGTAGAAAATCGCTGGGTGTTGCGTCCTTCGATCGAACCGACTCCAATTATGGAAACTTCCGAAACTCAACCCCAGCCTGCAATACAAGTACCGCAAAACCAGCCACCGACAGATTCCAACTCAAATGCGGCCACAGAGGTCGATCGACCTGAATCTCCTACTTCCCCGAATCCCGCTACAAATTCTTCGCAGCCGCCAACTCCAAATGACCAAATCCGACCGCTAAGAGTGCCTTTAGTCAATGTTCGCCTTGACGAACGCCGTGGGGTACAAGCTGCTGCTCTACCCCGCCTAGACCCTCAAATAACGGCTGCTGCTGCACCCCAACAGCGGACGCTTACTTTTGGTGAACCACTTCCTCGCGGCCGCTCGAATGCTCCTTTGCAGGCTGCGACTGGGGCGAATGTCTTGTTGCCGGCGGGCACGGAGCTCAGTTTGCTATACCCCGGCGATCGGGCTTTGCGACTGGAAGCGAAGCCCAGCCGAGAGGAAGTGTTGCTGCTGCAAGGGGGAATTCTCGACGGTCTCGGTAATACGATCGTACCTGCTAATACGCCGGTCATCGGTCGGTTTGAAACAACCAACATCGGCAGTCGATTTGTGGTCGAAGCTATTAGTCTCAACGGCCGCAATATCCCTTTGGTGGCTCGCTCGGAACCCGTGGAAGGCCGACGAGCTCAGCCTTCCGATCGCAGTTTGTTGCGAAATACTGGTATTGGTGGCTTAGCTTTGTTCTTGCTGAGCGGCTTTTCTGGTATCGGTTTGTTGGCGGGAGCCGCCGGTGGTGTTGCTACAACTTACGTGGCTGCTCCTCAACCTGCTACGATTCAACCCGGTCAAATTTTGCAAGTTCAGTTAACGGAAGATTTCCCCCAGTTTGGTTTTTGAAGGAAGAAGGAAGTTCGGCAACGGATTTTGTAACGGATGTAACGGATGTAACAGATGTAACGGATGTCAGGAAGAAGGAAGTTCGGCAACGGATTTTGTAACGGATGTAACGGATGTCAGGAAGAAGGAAGAAGGAAGTTCGGCAACGGATTTTGTAACGGATGTAACGGATGTAACGGATGTAACAGATGTAACGGATGTCAGGAAGAAGGCAGAAGGCAGACTTTTTTCTTCCCTCGAACCTCTTAGTTCAATATTTTCTGAGAGCAGTTTTCCCTTGTATGAAATAAAGTAGGGACTTAGGCTTTGCCTAAATCCCTACCCCATATCTGTACTTCACTCAACTGAAAACCGCTATATCGCGGATTTAGAAATTTTGACCTTCCGTGGTTGGAGCTATCGAACCCGGTTGGTTGAGGAACAGGTTTTTAGCGCCGTCGTTTTGGTAGATACAGTTAATTTCGGGTTGAGCTTCCAGGGGGCCGGTGAAGCCAAAGGTATTCATGCGATTTTTGCAATCGCGCACTTGGTCTTGGCTGATAAGTTTTCTTTGTTCGAGAATTGCCCAGTTATTGGTTCGCAGGACGCATCCGGGGCGCATACTCGGCTGCGAGATGTAGACGTTGAAAGGGTTGAGGGTGACGTAGAGGCGCATATCTGTCACCATCGCGCTTGCTCCAAACTGCACGCAAAGTTCTGGGTTCGGGGCACTGCGATCGATAAATTCGCGGGAGGCTACGTTCTCTGGGCTAATTGTAGCTGTGGAGCTAAAGGCAATGCCAATGCCAATTCCCAGAATAAAGACGGCTGTTAAAATCCCTAGGGTGGCGGAATTGAGAAAAGAGGGTTTGCCGGACTGAGGTTGACGCCGCGACTGTCCGCCAAAGGAGCCTGGGTAGTCGGAGTCTTCATCTGCTCGGGATGGGTCGCCGCTGAATCTGTCGTTGTAGGATTTAGGTTTGCGTTTCATATAATGTTCGTTCCCTCAGTTCTGGAGACTTAACAGGTAGTAGTTTGTTATTTTTAACCGATCGCGCCTTTCTAATATTATGGCGCTAGGAAGGTGGTTGCCCAGGGCCCAGGACACCCCCTGTGGGTTTGGTGTTGGGTTCACAGCTCGCGATCGACCAAGGGGCTGCCTTGTCTGAATTTTCAGATTTCAATAAAATAGCTGAAAGTGAGATAGTCTTGCACAGCGGAGGAATCCGGCTCAAGATTGTTGACAAATTTTAACATTTTACAAGTCAGGAGGTATAGATTAGTGTCTGTCGAAATTATTCAAAAGCCTTCCACAGTCCGCAAGCTTGCACCGCGCTACCGCGTTCTGCTGCACAATGATGATTTCAATCCTATGGAGTACGTGGTGCAGACTTTGATGGCGACGGTACCGAGTCTGACTCAGCCACAGGCGGTAAATGTGATGATGGAAGCCCATACTAACGGGATGGGATTGGTGATTGTTTGCGCTCTCGAACACGCTGAGTTTTACGCTGAAACGCTCAATAATCACGGATTGAGCAGCAGCATTGAACCTGACGATTAGAACCTGACGGTACTGCAACGGATTCGCTTAGCAGGTTTCAGACTCATACCGTCAACCCTCATACCAAAAAGCCAAGGGTTAGGCCCTTGGCTTTTTGGTATATTTAATCCGGTAGAGATGGAAATTTGAAGAGCATAGGTTTTTCGGAACGGCCGGAAGTGGTTCGGAGCTAGGTGAGCTCTCGCGCCAATTTCAACTCTCCAATCTCAAATCTTTATCCGAGGAAATTAATGAGGAAATTAATAACGTCCTCCTCCGCCTCCCCCTCCTGCGCGACCAAATTTTCCAGGGCCGCCGCCCCGGTTGCCGCCACCCCGGCCGCCTTCATCTTCGCGGGGCTTAGCTTTGTTAACTTTGAGGTCGCGACCCATCCACTCTGCTCCGTCGAGAGCACTAATGGCTGCATCTTCTTCTGCATCTGTGGACATTTCTACAAAACCGAAGCCGCGGGGGCGACTGGTTTCTCTGTCGGTAGGTAGATGTACTCGCTTAACGGTTCCGTATTCGGCGAAGACGGTGGTGATGTCTTCTTGGGTAACTTGGTAGGATAAGTTACCGACGTATATCGACATGAGGAATAACTCCAAAATTTAGACAGTGCGAAGATTTCAGTTTCGGAGAGTCCCCTGCCGATACAGAAGGGCAAGTTTTTAGACAATTCTGTAGCAATGAACAAAGCCTGCAACTGAATCTGATTCACACTTGGTACTTTAACATAGAATAATGTCTTTTGAGTAGGTTTCAGGAGTTAATTAAGTCGTTCTAATTAAAGGTAAAACTTTTAGGGTATTCAGAAACCTGGTCGATGGGTGTGATGTTTTGCCTGCATTGGAAGCAGAGAAAGTTATGCCCCCCGCTCTCACCGCAGGAAAGATACATCCACCTTGCCAAAGTTGGTACTCAAAGCTAGGTTTACGTTTTCCAGGGCTTTAACTAACCACACCACGCCTTCTCGGGTACTGCATTCGTAGTGACCGAACAAAATTGCCAGCCGCTTTTCTAGGTAGGGCTTGACTTTGCCGCAAATTAGTACGATTTTCAGCAGCAAACCTGTGGTTTGGGTCGGCCCGAGGTTTGAGATCAGGTCGATGAAGACAAAGTGGTTGGGCCGCACAGGACTCTCTACTACTAAAAAGTTCAATAACTGGCTGCAAGTTCTGATCATTAAAAATTCATTAAACTTCTGATCATCGCTGTGGGGCAGGGTATTTTGTAGTTGCTTATACAATTTTTCGTTAAAGAGACGTTTGCCGTAGCGATCGTCGGTGACAGAAGAAATCAGGTATTCGTACAAGTCGTCTTTAAAGGAGCGGTAGGACTGATATGTGCTGGCGTTCGCCGTGAAACGGCCCGCTAGCTGTCTGTAAGTATCGGCTCCTTCTACTTTTCCGACAAATTGCTTGAGGGCAAAGAATAGTTCCGGGTCGGTCAACAGGGTCGGATTTTTTATAGGCTGTATATTTCTGCCGAAGGAAAGGGAGGTTTCCCGACGCGCTATGTGAGCCTTTCTCACTTGGTGGGCGACATATTGTGAGAGGTTGATCTCAAATTGCTGCTGCTTTTGAGCTTGGATTTTTTTAATGATCTTTTGCTGTTCGTAGGTGCTGTCGTCGCTGAGGAGGCAGTGTTTGTAGAGGTAAGGGTAGCGGGGAATTAAGGTTCCGAGAGCTAGGGTAGCAGGGGTTTTGCTGTTGCTGCTATCTTCATTGCTGTGAGTTATGACTTTCGCTAAGCGTTGGAGGGTGAGGTACTGTTCGCTTTCGGTAAATTGATTTACTAATTGGGGGATGGAGCCTCGCCCCCGCGATCGATTGTATCCAAATAATATTTTGGGCGCTTCTTCAAACACAGCGATCAATTCAGGGATGGCGGCTTGCTTGCTGGGGTATGTTTGCCAGCGGTTGATCAGGATGTGGCAGCAGCGGTTGAGGATGTATTTGAATTCTTGTTCGGCGTGTTCTGAGCGTGCTATTTTATCGAGTGCGTCGGCGATCGAGCGATCGGGATATCCCGTACCCTGGATAAACAATGTGCGAAAGCGGCTGATGAGTTCGGCCGGCTGCTCTCGTTGTACCAACTCCAGCCAATGCTTGTAAAGTAGCTGTTCTTCTTCGTGGCTTTGTCTGTTGTAGTCGTTCACTGTGGATTAACCCTCCGAGGGTGGGGCAGGAGCTTTCAGCGCTATTAGCTTGATGAATTGGCAAATGAATCGCAATAATTGAATCAACCAAGCTTCTCGCCGGCTGAGACTTATGGGTAGAAGCTGTCAGCAGCTTAAGCCGATCGATATTTTTTGCTTAGTTAAACTATTTATCAACACCAGCATGACATGAATTGTTGGTAATTAGCAAGGCCTTAAATCACCATCGACTGTGTAAAGTATTGGTAAAGATTGTGGGTGGGTACGGGATAATTTCTTAGTGGGCAGACGATTTAGTATTAGGATGATCAAGGTCAATCCTGATCCGCAGCCCGCTGTTAGTTAAATTTGAGGTTGGGCGGGGTAGAATTAGCTGTGAAAATAATTATTTGAAATGTGAGTGCTGGTTATGGTTTGTCGTGTAAGTATCGCCCAACTATCTGAAATTTTCAGTGTACCTTTGCCTGCTGTGTCTGAGGGCGTTTTGACAGCTTTAGGGACAGGTATTGCCACAGATACGCGCACTCTTGAGGGGGGCGAAGTATTTTTGGCGCTGCGGGGAGAGCATTTTGACGGCCATCAATTTGTGGCAAAAGCCCGGGATTTGGGGGCGATTGCGGCGATAGTCGATCGAGATTGGCAAGAGGAATTACCTAATTTTCCGCTGTTGCGCGTAGATGATACTTTAAAAGCTTATCAGTCGATCGCCCGCTGGTGGCGTGACCAATTCAGTATACCTATAGTTGCTGTTACTGGGTCTGTAGGTAAAACTACTGTTAAAGAGTTAATTGCGGCGCTTTTGTCAACGACGGGAAATGTTCTTAAAACTCTATATAACTACAACAATGAAATTGGCGTACCAAAAACTCTGTTGGAGCTTTCACCGACCCACAATTATGCTGTAATTGAAATGGGAATGCGCGGGAGTGGCGAAATTGCGCTGCTGTCGCAAATTGCGCGTCCTACTGTGGCGGTAATTACTAATGTAGGAACGGCACATATCGGGCGATTAGGATCGGAAGAGGCGATCGCCCAAGCTAAGTGCGAACTATTAGCAGAAATGCCTGCGGATAGCATTGCTATTCTAAATCACGATGGTGACAGATTAATCGCAACTGCGTCAAAAGTTTGGCAGGGAAAAACTTTAACTTATGGTTTAGAAGGCGGGGATTTGTGCGGAGAATTGCTGAATCATAATACAATGTTAATAGAAGGTGTGGAATTGCCGCTGCCGCTGGCTGGACGCCACAATGCTGTAAATTATTTAGCGGCGTTGGCGGTAGGAAAAGTGTTAGGTATTGATTGGGAAGTTTTAAAGCAAGGTTTGTCTGTGCAGTTACCGGATGGACGGGCGCGCCGCTACGATTTGCCGCAGGATATTGTGATTCTGGATGAGACTTACAATGCTGGTTTGGAGTCGATGCTGGCGGCCCTGAGACTGTTAGCAGATACTCCTGGAAAGCGCCGGATTGCGGTGTTGGGAACGATGAAGGAATTGGGCGATAGGGCGATCGAATTTCACCGACAAGTGGGAAGGGCGGCGCGAGATTTGAATCTCGATGCTTTGTTTGTTTTTGCTGATTTTGAGGAAGCGGCGGCGATGGCTGCTGGTGCGGCGGGTTTGCCTTTTGTGGAGGTAGGAGATATTACAGCCAAGGATGGGCGGGAAGATTTAGCAAAGCGGTTGTTGGGATTTGTCGAAAAGGGCGATCGTATTTTATTTAAGGCCTCTCATTCGGTGGAGTTAAATCGAGTTGTGGAGAAGTTTCGCGCTGATTTGGCTGGCGACTAATAGAAAAGAAATTTTGGGGATTTGAAATTATGCGATCGCTTCTAGTCGATCGCCGCCTCAAACTCACGTTTCGAGCGTTGATGGGTAGGGTAAGATGCCCATCTGCACCTAAGTCCCGAGGGCTCAATATTTTGATAGCCCTCTGGCCTCGATTTCGATATCGGGAGCGATCTCAATTATTGAAATTTTGGCATTTTCAACTACTGTATTTCCCATCATTGTATTGTGCATTGCCTCAAACTTAGATTCATCTTTAGTAATTCGTTCGTAGTGCAGAATTACGTGATAACGCTTTTCAATCGGCTCTCCCGAATCCGAAATTTCCACCGCGTCCCAATCTATATTTTGAGAGTCTTCGGCTTGCTGGCGGTAGCGAGAGGCTAAATGTTCTAAGGCGATCGCGATCGCGTGTTCTTTCGTTTGTCCGTAAAAATTCATGGTATCATCAGGCCGATCGCTCAGAGATGATGATATTTGACAAAGATACTGCCCGTTTGATTGAGCGCAAACGTCGATCGCAATTGTTCCAGTAGTGCGATCGGGATTTATTTGAGTCATAAGCTGTTCGGCATTTAAAAGACGATAGTAGGGTGCGTCAGTCCATAAGCGTTTCCCTTGTCCAGTAAGTATTCTAACTGACGCACCCTACAAGGCTGGAACTCACCCCAGCACAAGTTTTAGGAGCCGGGGAAGCATGACCTATTTCAGGATATGTAGAAAAAAAGCTAAAATATCGATTAGTTTTCGTTGGACTTGTCATGTCGGAGAGGAGATATGAATTCAGTTGAGGAGACCGGATTGTCACAAATCGTTGACTTGCCACTGATAGGGTCTGCTGAACAATATCTCTTCTCAGTCGAAGACAATCGAGAGCGTGCTGATAAGCTAAAAGAATTACTTGTCCCTAAGCTTAAAATAATCATTAAACAAGCTTGTGACCAAATTCACCAAGTTTATGGCACAGATGTACTCTCAGATTGTCGAATAACGACTACACCAGCTCATCGCTCTGGAGCCAAGAAAACCAAGCCATTCAAAATAGCAAGCGCTGGCTTGACTATAAAAGGAACTTGGTATTTCCAACTGAGATTCGAGTGTACTTATGATAGTTTATTTGTGAACTTTTTTGGATTAAGAGGACTAGAAGGGAATCCGATTGTTCAAGTCCTGAAGAAGCATTTGAAAGATGTTACTCAGATTTGGGAGCAGGGTGAATATGAAGTTTACTCTGAAACTATTGCACCGAAAGAAGATGAAAATTTAGAGTATGATGAGTTAATTAAGAAGCTGCAATTGGTTCCTGAACGAGAGTGGAAAGGTACTTATATTCTGAGTCCATCCCTAGTTCTTCCTATTAAAGACCTAGATGCAACTCAGCCAGTGATTGATAACTTTGTCGAACTCTTTGCTATCTTTCGTGCTGCAATAAATGTGTATCTTGGTGAGGAAGACCATTTTGAGGACTACCTAAAATGTTTGAGGGATTGGCAAAATCCGCTTCAAATTCAGGAATCTGTAACTACTACTAGATACTTTCCTGATGAAGTAGATTCAGTACAAACATTTCGTGAGGGGGCAGTACGGCAAGTTTCAGTCAACGCCTATGAACGAGAGCCTAAAGCTCGGCAAAAATGTATTGATTATTACGGTTCAAGTTGCTCTATTTGTGATTTCGATTTTGGCAGAGCTTTTGGGCAACTGGGAAAAGGTTTCATTCATGTTCATCATCTAAGACCCCTTTCAGAAATTGCAGAAGAGTATGAAATTGATCCTATAAAAGATTTGCGTCCTGTTTGCCCAAATTGTCACGCTATGATTCATCGTAGTTCACCACCATTAAGTCTTGAAGAAATCAAGATGTTGTTAAAGTCTGCTCGTGATTCTACTATCTAATATGTTTTGTTGACTTATTCTAACCGATAGTTTACAAAAATTAGATCCCCGATTTCTTCAAAAAGCGGGGATCTAATTTTTCTGTTTGACTCCAGATAGCACCTACCAGGAGTCAAATGCACTACTTCGCGGCTTGACGCTCTTTTGCCGCCTTAATCACTTCTTCAGCGATGTTATTCGGACAAGGAGCATAGTGCGAGAAGGACATGGAAAACTGACCGCGGCCAGATGTCATAGTACGCAAATCGCTAATGTAACCAAACATTTCGCTCAACGGTACATCTGCCTTGATCCGTGCTCCTGTTTGTCCTGTCTCCTGAGATTTCATCATCCCCCGGCGGCGGTTGAGGTCGCCGATCACGTCGCCCATGTAATCATCTGGAGTGAATACATCGACATTCATAATCGGTTCGAGCAACTGAGGCGCAGCTTTAGGCAGAGACTGCCGATAGGCCGCTTTGGCAGCAATTTCAAAGGCCATTGCTGACGAGTCAACGGGGTGGAAACCGCCGTCTAGTAGGGTGAATTTCAAGTCTAGGCAGGGGAATCCAGCCAAGACGCCTTTGTCGATGCAGCTTTCAAAGCCTTTTTCGACCGCTGGCCAATATTCTCTCGGCACGCTACCACCAGTCACTTTGGACTCAAACTGGAAGCCACTTCCCACCTCACCAGGCTCGATCACATAGCCAATTTTCGCAAATTGACCGGAACCACCTGATTGCTTTTTGTGGGTGTATTCGTCTTCGAGGCGCTTGGTAATCGACTCGCGGTAAGCCACTTGTGGTTCGCCGACTTCTACTTCGATGCCGTGGGTGCGCTTGAGAATGTCTACTTTGATGTCGAGGTGTAACTCGCCCATCCCCTTAAGAATCATTTCGCCGCTTTCTAGATCCGTCACCATGTGGAAGGATGGGTCTTCTTGCACCATTTTGGTGAGGGCTGCTCCCATTTTTTCTTCGCCGCCTTTTTGTTTCGGTTTGACCGAAATCGAAATAACGGGATCGGGGAATACCATCGGCTCTAGGGTGGCGGGATTTTTGGGGTCGCAGATGGTGTGTCCGGTGCGGACGTTTTTCATACCGACGATCGCCACAATGTCCCCTGCTTGGGCAGATTCAATTTCTTCGCGCGAGTTGGCGTGCATTTCCACCAAACGGCTGATCCGCTCGGTTTTGCCTGTGGCGGTGTTGAGTACGGTGTCGCCCTTGGACAACTTACCGGAGTACAGGCGCGTGAATGTTAAAGCACCGTAGCGATCGTCCATGATCTTAAACGCGAGTGCCCGCAATGGCCGATTGGGATCGACAAGGGCAAACTCGCCGGTTTCATTTCCATCGAGATCGACTTCTGGCTGTGGTGTGACTTCCATCGGGTTTGGCAGGTAGTCAACTACGGCATCGAGAACCAACTGTACGCCTTTGTTTTTAAACGATGAGCCGCAGTAGGTGGGGAAAAATGCCCGATCGCGAGTACCTTTGCGAATACAGCGCTTGAGGTCATCAATACTCGGTTCATTGCCTTCGAGATATTGTTCCATCAGAGCGTCGTCTTGCTCTACTGCCAGTTCGATCAACTGTTCGCGCCAAGTTTCGACATCATCGACCATATCGGCGGGGACATCTTTAATTTCGTAGTTCATCGGATCGCCGGAGTCATCCCAGATCCAGGCTTTGCGGGTCAGCAAATCGACTACGCCACAAAACTTTTCTTCTATGCCGATCGGCAATACCATCACCATCGGTTTAGCGCCAAGGATTTTATCAACTTGCTTGACAACGCGGTAAAAATCTGCACCGGTGCGATCGAGCTTGTTGATGTAGATGACGCGAGCGACTTTGGAATCGTTAGCGTAGCGCCAGTTGGTTTCCGATTGCGGTTCAACTCCACCCGAACCGCAGAACACACCAATGCCACCATCGAGAACCTTCAAAGAACGGTAAACCTCGATCGTAAAATCGACGTGTCCCGGGGTATCGATGATGTTGAGCTGATGCTCGTTCCAGAAGCAGGTGGTAGCAGCGGACTGAATCGTAATACCGCGCTCTTGCTCCTGTTCCATGAAGTCAGTAGTCGCCGCGCCTTCGTGAACTTCACCAATTTTGTGGATTTTACCTGTCAGTTTCAGGATTCTTTCTGTTGTGGTGGTCTTGCCAGCATCTACGTGGGCGAAGATGCCGATATTTCGATAACGAGTGAGATCTTTCATAATTACTGTTGAGATTAAATGCGACGAACCGTCGGCGACCACCTGCAAGCGTGACAAGCGAGGAATCAATGTTGCCTGGTAAGGCCAGTACAGGCCGGATTTCCGTTTCCCGGTTTCTGGCAGGACTATCTTAATTTTGACACTTCTCCGTCATTCCTGCGAAGGATTCTGGGTTTAATAAGTGCCCCAAGCCTGACAACTCATAAAAATACCCTAGACCAAGGGAAAAATCGTCTCCGAAAGTAGGTTGGGTTGAGGCACTCCTACCCAAGAAATTCGTGTTTTTGACGCTTCGCTCAACCTGATATTTTGCACCATTCTCAGCAAAACCCTATAAACTGGGTTTCTTGACAAAAAAACTATGATTTTACGTGACTTTGTGGCAAGAAACCCGCTTTCTGACATTAAATAGGCAAATGCAAATAAACCGCCCTACGGGAAGAGGGCTGGTTTGGCAGCAATAAACAGCAGGCTTTGATATATATTCGCTTAACCGGCCACTACCAAATATTATTAAAAACCTCGTTGCTGCGTTCAAAACTATCTAAGTCAAAATCGACCCACTCATCATCCGCTGATATCTCCGCTCCAATTCATCCCGCACCACCGGCCACTGATTCAAACTTTCATCATTCTCAATTACCATTTGAGCCGCCGCCCTCGCCAACTCCAAAACCTCCTGATCCTCCACCAAACTCGCCAAAGCAAAATCAGGCAAACCCGACTGCCGAGTTCCCAAAACCTGACCAGGTCCGCGCAATCTCATGTCCATTTCCGCAATAAAAAAGCCATCTTGAGATTGTTCTAAAACCTTCATTCTCTGCATAGCTTCCCCCGATTTGGAACCGGGCATTAACAAACAATAAGAACGGTTGCTGCCCCGACCGACTCGACCCCGCAACTGGTGAAGTTGCGACAGTCCAAAACGCTCCGAATTTTCAATCAGCATTACCGTGGCATTCGGCACGTCTACTCCCACTTCGACGACAGTAGTAGATACTAAAATATCAGTTTCTTTGTCTCGAAACTTAGAAATTGCTTCATCTTTGTCAGCACTGCTCATTCTACCGTGCAGCAAACCTACCTTAAACTCAGGAAATACACTTTTTTCAAGTTTTTCTTTTTCTTCAATTGCCGATCGCACATCTAACTTTTCCGACTCCTCCACCAGCGGCAGCACCACATAAACTTGACGCCCGCTCGCCACTTCCCGCCGAATCAAATCGTAAGCTTGGATGCGTTCTTTTGCCGACAGTACAGTTGTTTGAATCGCCTGCCTGCCGGGGGGAAGTTCATCAATTTGACTCACATCTAAATCCCCGTGCAGCGTCAGCGCCAGCGTCCGGGGAATGGGAGTTGCCGTCATCGTCAAAACGTGGGGAGCTTCGCCTTTTTGCTGCAATTTAGCGCGCTGGTGTACACCGAATCTGTGCTGTTCGTCAATTACCGCCAAACCCAATTTATGGAAATTCACCGTATCTTGAATTAGCGCGTGAGTTCCCACTAAAACGGGCAATTCTCCGGTTTCTAATTGGTTGTGAATTTCGCGGCGCTTGGCTATTTTTGTGGAACCAGTTAACAGTTCGACAGACAAGTGCATCAAGTTAAACCAACCTACCAATTTGCGATAGTGCTGTTCTGCCAAAACTTCTGTCGGTGCCATTAAAGCGGCTTGATAGCCGGATTGAATTGCTGCTAGCATTGCCACGACTGCTACTACAGTTTTGCCGGCGCCGACATCGCCTTGCACCAATCTATTCATCGGTTGCGACGAAGCTAAATCGTTGAGGATGTCGTTAATTACTCTTTCCTGAGCATTAGTCAAGGCAAAAGGCAATATTTCATAAAAATGTTCGATCAATTTGCCAGTCGGAATGATGACTGCACTCGCTTGAGCTTTCCTTTGGGTTTGGCGGCGCTTTAAAAGTCCTAATTGCAGGTAGAAAAATTCGTCAAAAACTAAGCGGCGGCGGGCGGCGGCCAAACAATCTCGATCGAGCGGAAAGTGAATATTAGTCACGGCATCGGCTAAACCCATTAAACCGTAACGCTCGCGCAAATCCTCTGGTAGGGATTCTGGCAACATTTTTGCCGCCGGCATTGCAGCCAAAATCGATCGCCTCACCGAACCAGCATCCACCCCCTCCGTCAGCGGATAAACTGGTATCAGGCGGCCGACTTTCATTGATTCGATCGCACCGCCGGAGTCGTCTAATACTTCTAACTCAGGATTTTCTAAAGTAATTCCATATTTACCTTGCTTCACCAACCCGGAAGCTGCCAGCACCGCACCAGTACAATACTCGCGCTTTTTAAATTCTTGCCAGCCGCGATTACTGTAGCGAGGGCCTGCAAAAAAACGACTAATTTTTATTTCTCCGGTGCGGTCTTTTAAAATTACTTCTAATATGGTTAACTTCTTATTCTTCGGGCTAGAAAAGCAATTACAGCGCTTTACTTCTGCGATTAAAGTGACAGTTTCCCCGGCTATTAGCTCGCGAATTTGTACTTGCTTTGCATAGTCGATGTGGTTGCGGGGATAGTAGTAAAGCAAGTCATATACAGTGTATAAACCCAGTTTTACCAAGCGGTTGCCGTTGGCGGGGCCGATGCCGGTGACGCGGGTTAACTGTTGGTCGAGAGTCAGGCTGGGCGGTGGCGGGGCTGTACTCAGGGGTACTGTTCGGGGAACGGAAAGTGTTGGGGCGGTTAGTTCAGAAGCGTTAGCGTTTGCGGGTCTGACTTCTCTTGCTTGTTCTTGCTGGTGGCGAGTTTCTTGTTCCCAAACTTGCTCCATTTGCCTCAGAAAACTGACCGTAATGGCGATCGAATGTTGGCGCTGTTCGAGATCTTTCTGAGGGTAGATGTCAAATTCAGCGGCTAGTTGTCTGGCTCGATCGCGCGCCGAAGCCGCCACAGAACCTGCAAGTTGTCTCAAACTCAGGCCCAGAAACTCGCTGAAGCGGTATTGACTGCCTTGGATGTCGTTAAATCCGCGATCGGCTTCTACTGAAAGAGCTTTTTGCAATCGCTGCCATTCGGGTTGGTTATTAGTCATCAGTCATTAGTAATTAGTCATTAGTTATTAGTTATTAGTCATTAGTCATTAGTCATTAGTTATTAATCATAGCTCAAGAATTCCCGACAATTGACAACTGACAACTGGCAACTGTCAACTGACAACTGTCAACTGACAACTGTCAACTGTCAACTGACTAATCTTCAAACCAACTCGATCGCCAAGCCGACTCAGCCTCCACCACAGCGAGTTCCCGCTGCTTTTTCTGGTAATCGCGGCCCAGCGAGTTCAACTTTACAGACAGGTTACGAATTTGCTGGCGCCAAGCCGAGGTTCCCGCATCGGCAAACTCTATTTCCGACAGCCGCAGTTTAATCGCTGTAATGTGCAGCGCCCTACTACCAAAGGTTGCTGCCAATTTTCGCGATGCTGATGAGGCATCGGTTTCAATGATTAAGTTTAATAAGTTCGGCGGCCCGGCAACACTATCGCCGGAGGATTCAGCTTGAGAAGCAGCTTCTAGAACCGGTTCAGGCAATTGACTCGGCAAGATTCCCGACTGTTGCAGCAAGCGGTTGCTGTCGCGAGAAAGCAGCTTGAGTATATGGGCGATCGACTTTTCAATACTATTTTGCCAGCGTGCCAAACTTTCAGGGGAATTGGCGTTTGGCAATTGATAATTTGCCAATGAAAATAGATAGTTAATGGCCGAAACTTGGTTTTTTTCCTTTTCGTCTTCTTCCTTGTCGTCTGATTTGTCTTCCTCTTCATCGAAGTCGTCTTCCTCTTCATCGAAGTCGTCTTCCTCTTCGTCTTCTTCTTCCTCTTCCTCTATTTCTTCATCTGCTTGTGATTCAGTCACCAGCGATCGCAATTTTTCCTCCGACGCCGCAGCCAAAGCCCTTACAGACTGCTGCATTTTTTGCCGCGCCTCGAAGGACAACTTGAGAAACGACTCCGGTACTGCTTGAGTGCAAAGGTGATAGCAAGCCAAAATTAACTGCTGCCGCACCGCTTGTCCCAACGCAGTTAAATAACCTTCGTAGGTACTGCTAAACTCCAACTTCAAGGCTGCTAAAGCCTCTTCGAGTCCTGCCAAATCTTGCTCTATTCGCTCTCTTGGTCGCACCATATCTCTCGTATAAAATTAAAATAGGACTTATATCATTTCCGGTTACACCAGAATGATGTTGACTGTTGACGGTTGACTGTTGACGCCGTGAACAGTGAACAGTGAACAGTGAACTCTAATTTACTATGCCGATGCTAACGGATTTGATATTACGCAAGTTTTCCATTTTTAGGCTGTCTGTAGTAGTAAGGTTTGCAGTGCCCACACTACAAATATAGTCTGTCGATAAGTCCTATAAAAATTAAAAATTAAAAATGCAAAAAATTGATTTTTCACATTTTTAATTTTTAATTCTCTATCTTAATTTGGGATTATTGAACACCCATTTGGGCTGCCACTTCATCGGCAAAGTTAGCTTCTACCTTTTCAATGCCTTCGCCCAAGACAAAACGCACGAATCGGCGCACTTGGATATTTTCTCCAATTTGGGCGATCGTTTGTTTCACCAACTCTTCCACCGAGATATTCTGATCTTTAATAAAAGGCTGATCCATCAAAGATAACTCTTTCATGCGCTTCTCAATCCGCCCTAGAACAATCTTTTCTTTGATGTTTTCCGGCTTGTTGCCCAAGTCATCTTTGCCCATTTCAATTGCCTTTTCTCTTTCGACAACTTCGGCGGGGATATCTTCAACTTTCACGTATTCCACATTCGGGCAAGCTGCAATTTGCATCGCAATATCCCGCACCAACTTTTGGAATTCTTCGCGACGTGCCACAAAATCTGTTTCGCAGTTAACTTCCACGAGCACTCCCACGCGGCCGCCCGTGTGAATGTAGCTACCTACAAGTCCTTCTGAGGCAACTCGTCCACCTTTTTTACCTGCCGAAGCCAGACCTTTTTTCCGCAGCCACTCGATGGATGTTTCCATATTGCCTTCGTTTTCAACGAGGGCTTTTTTGCAGTCCATCATGCCCGCGCCAGTTTTTTCGCGCAGTTCTTTAACAAGTTTTGCAGATATGTCCGCCATCTTCTTTAAGTTCCCAATCAAAATTAGTTATTAGTCATTAGTCATCAGTCATTAGTCATCAGTCATTAGTCACTAATTTTAATGTTAATGATTAGACCAAAGTGAATAAATACCCAGTGGATATTAGTACCGACTTTGTAAGTGTAGCGCCAGAATGAATTCTGGCCCTCACACAATGAATGCTTTTGCCAGAGCTCTACTAATGACTTAGACTCGTGCTAAGCAGTCGCCCATTTAAATTGTATATTCAGGGCGGGCGGCACGCCCACCCCACAAGACTTTAATCTTTTTTGAGATACAATTTAAATGCAGACCAGCTTATGTACAATTAAAAATTAAAAATATCCAACTAAAAATAATAATTATTTTTAATTTTCAATCTTTAATTTTTAATTTTCTGGTGTCAGATTCCGAGGGCAATACTAGCTCTCGGTTTCTTCGCCCTCGGCTTCAGCGGCGTCGTCGGGATCTACATAATCGGGGTCATCCAATTCTTCGATTTCGACATCATATTCAGCGCCTTCGTAACCACCATCGTAGTCGTAGTCTTCCTCAGAGTCGCCACCCTGCTGACCGTGACGACCTTCGTAGATGGCATCAGCCAACTTGCCGACAATCAGCTTGATCGATCGAATAGCATCGTCATTCGCCGGAATCGCAATGTCAACCAAATCCGGGTCGCAGTTGGTATCCAACAGAGACACGATCGGAATTCCCAACTTTTGGCATTCCAACACCGCATTATACTCGCGGCGTTGGTCTACCAGCACCACTCCGTCGGGAATCTTCCGCATAGATTTAATCCCGCCCAGATATTTCTGGAGTTTTGCCATTTCTCGGCGCAGTACCGAAGCTTCTTTTTTCGGCAGCAAATCGAGGGCACCGATTTCCTCGCGGCGCTCCAAATCCTTGAGGCGCTCCACGCGGGACTTAATCGTCGTCCAGTTGGTGAGCATTCCCCCCAACCAGCGCTGATTGACGTAATAAGCACCGCAGCGTTGAGCTTCTTGGGCTACAATCCCGGCAGCTTGGCGCTTCGTACCCACGAACAAAAACTTTTTGCCTTTTTCTGAGGCAACTCTCATGTACTCGTAGGCGTCTTCCATAAGCTGAGCGGTTTGCACGAGGTCGATGATGTGAACCCCGTTGCGCTCTGTAAAAATGTATGGAGACATTTTTGGGTTCCACCGGCGGGTTTGGTGTCCGAAGTGAACCCCTGACTCTAACATTTGAGCCAAACTGACTACTGGCATTGTATTTTTAACTCCTAATTCGGGTTAATCCTCCACCCGGTCGTATTTCTGAAGGTTTGCGCCCTAGAAACACCCGAAAACCCGGATGTGCGAATTTAAACAACTTTTCTAGTTTATCACAGCGCGCGCTACTTTTTCTGACAATCTGATATCCGTAGGGTTGGCTTGACACCCGGAGGTGAGATTTAATGGGCGGGTTGGGTGCGGGGTACGCAGGCTGCGGTTAAAGTTACTTGCAAGCGCTTCTTAAAAACGAAAAATCCAGATGGGAGGTTGCCAAAGCCTTTGTTGGCTTGTGAGAGAATGGCGTTGTTGGTGCGCCTCTTGTGCCTTTTACCTTCGATCGAGCTGGTATCCATTTTTTTCGATCGCCAATTCAGTCAGCTTTAGTACCCTGCCCTCTCGATCCGCAAAAATCCCAAAGCTAAAAACGTCATGCCCATACCCATTCTCGTTCTGCTTGAAGTTCTAATTGTCATCGCACTTTCGAGACTTGTAGGTTTAGGATTTCGAGCGATAAAACAACCTCAAGTCATTGGAGAAATTGTCGCAGGAATTATGCTTGGGCCTTCTCTATTTGGCTTAGTTGCACCAGATTTAGCAACAGCACTTTTTCCAGCCGAAGCCGTTCCCTTCCTCAACGTATTGTCTGAGGTGGGGCTGATCTTTTTCATGTTCTTGATTGGTTTGGAATTGAATCCCAAGTACCTCAAAAGCAATTTAGATATAGCGATTTTAACTTCCCACGTCAGCATTCTAGTGCCGTTTTCCCTGGGAAGCATCCTAGCACTGCTGCTGTATCCCATCGTTTCAAATAATAGCGTTTCGTTTACAGCCTTTGCCCTATTTTTGGGCGCGGCCATGTCAATTACTGCCTTTCCGGTGCTGGCAAGAATTATTACAGAACACAACTTGCAGAATACAAAATTGGGGACGCTGGCCCTAACTTGCGCTGCGGTAGATGACGTAACGGCGTGGTGTTTGTTAGCGGTGGCGATCGCAGTTACTCGTACTAATTCGATGATCGGTGCTTTGCCGACAATTATTGAGTCTTTAATTTACATCGGTTTCATGCTGACTGTAGTCCGCTGGTTTTTGCAGCGGCTTTCCAAACACTACAACCGCACTGGCAGATTAACACAGTTAGTGCTCTCCGGCATTTACATGGGAGTTTTAGCTTCTGCCTTAATTACTGAATTGATCGGCATTCATTTAATTTTCGGTGCATTTTTGCTGGGTGCTGCTATGCCTAAAAATGCGGGCTTAACCAGAGAATTAGCTGAAAAAACCGAAGACTTTGTACTAATATTTCTGCTGCCCATATTTTTTGCTTATAGCGGGTTGCGGACTCAAATCGGCTTGCTCAACAGCCCCGAATTGTGGCTGCTGTGCGCCGCAGTTTTGGGAGTGGCTATTGTCGGCAAGTACGTCGGGACTTACGTTGCCGCCAGAGTCTGTGGTATAAGCAACCGCGAAGCTTCAGCGCTGGGATGGCTGATGAATACTCGCGGCTTGACTGAACTAATTGTGCTGAATATCGGTCTTTCCTTGGGCGTAGTTTCGCCGCTGCTATTTACGATGTTAGTCATCATGGCTTTAGTGACAACTTTTATGACTTCGCCTCTGTTGGAGTGGACTTATCCAAAACGGTTAATTCGGTTAGATATTTCAGAAGTTAACTCTGAGGATTCAGAATTAGAAGATTTAGAAATCGCTGACAGCAGCGAAGAAACTGCTAATAAATTGCTGCCCACTTACCGAATTTTAGTACCTGTTGCCAATCCCAGCACGCAGAAAGGTTTACTGCGACTAGCGGTAGCGCTGGCGCAGCCGGCTGCTGGTATGGGTGGTGAGGATTTACAGTCGGCGGCAGTTCATCCTCTGAGTTTGATAGAATTAAATGATGACTATGCCTTTGAAAGTACGCCTGCGGAAGCCGATCGCATTATTCAAGAACGTCGCTCGAAATTATCAGAATTGATTGAGAGTTTGGAACTGCCGGAGGCGAGAAAATTCGTACATCCCATCATTCGGGTTACTAATGATGTAGCCAGGGAGACGGCACAAATTGCGGAAATAGATCGCGCGGATTTGATTTTAGTAGGGTGGCACAGACCTACTTTTAGCAGCAACCGTTTGGGAGGACGTGTCGGCCAAATTCTCAGCAACGCTAAGGTGGATGTAGCAATTTTTGTTGACAGAGGCCGGGAAAGGTTGAATAACTTGTTAGTACCTTACGCGGCAAACATTCACGATGATTTGGGTTTAGAATTGGCGCTGAGACTGTTAGTTAATAGCGAGGAACGCCGTTTGACGGTGCTGCGGGTGGCGGTTGACGGGGAAGCTGAAAACGAGCTGAGTTACGATTTTCAGCGAGTGATGGAGCAGTTACCGGTTGAGGTACGATCGCGCATTGAAACTCCGATTGTGGAGGCTGCTGAACCCATTCAAGCAGTAGTAGCGGCTTCTGCTAATGCTGATTTGACTATTGCGGGTACGAGTCGGGAGTGGGGAATTGAGCGGCAAACTTTGGGACAGTATACTGATGAATTGGCTGTGCAGTGTCATTCTTCGCTACTGATTGCGCGGTGTTACGTTAGAGTTCGATCGCACTTGGCATCGGTACTGCCTCAAATGTAGTCAGTTGACTGTTGACTGTTGACTGTTGACTGGTGGCAGTTGTTATTAGTTATTGGTTATTGGTTATTGGTGAGTTAGTACCAATGCCCAATGCCCTGTTTGGCCAATGCCCAATGCCCTGTTTGGCCAATGCCCAATGCCCTGTTTGGCCAATGCCCAATTATTAATTAGCAAGATGATGAATCATTTAAGCCTGAAATCACTGGCATTTTACGGGATTGCGATCGGCTCAGTTGCACTGCTGTTTAAAGTAGTAACTGCTTATGGGGAAACAAATTTAAAGGCGGCCCCGGCAATTGCGGGAACTTATCGCTTCGATCCTAAAAATTTGCCCGAATGTCTAAATTCTGATGTTTTGGTATTGACAATGGAGCAATCGGGGGTTTATTTGAGCGGTAATTTGCGATCGGGCAGCAGGGAGGGCAGGGAAAAAACAGCCGAGGAGAAACCTTCTCTATTTGGTAAGTGGGAAACTCAAGGATTGAACTTGTCGGGTGCGGTTCCTAATTTAGCTGGTTGCAGCGACTCCACAGCAACCGGTCAAAACAGTTCTGTTAAAATGCGCGGAATTGTGGAGCAAGAAAGCCTCAAGGGAAAAATTAGTCTAACTGATAAGGCGGCGGCTACTGATTTTACGGCTCAAAGAGAAGCGGTGGTGCAACCCCAGAAGCAGGAACATTGATTGATCCCAATAGAGAATAAGAAATGGGAAATGGGTAATTCTTTGTCGCTTTCCGACTCTCCCCTTCTCCCCTCATGAACCAAGGAATCACAAAGTTGCGGCGGGGTGGGGGAGTGGGCGATCGAACTCCGGCCGCCGGAGCTCGCCTGTGACGGTCGGTTGCTGCTAAATTAGAAAATATACCTAAAAGTCAATGATAAAAATAAAGTATCCCAGAGAAGTTCTTGGTTGAGAATTTGTCTTGCTCAAGACCCCCCGTGCCCGTATAGTTTGTTTGGAATGGATGTTGCCGTGATATTAATGCCGTCAGAAACTTCGCTTACCCAGTCAAACCCGTTAATTTTAGACAGTTTGCCAGACTTGTCGCCCTCCGATGGGGGATGTCCCCGCCGAGCCAGATTGCAAATTGACTTGATGTTGCTGGCGATCGAAGCCTTGTATCTCGGAGGTGCGGAAGAAATGCTGGCCGTGTCAAAGGACCTGGAATTGCAATCAATTATCAAAAATCGGGTTGCCCTTTGGCTGATGCGTAATACTAACCCGCTGAGACGCTACACGCAGCGCCGCTCCCTTACGATGGTGGAGGCAAAAGCGCTGGTGGCGATCGCCTGTAATATGGCGCGTAAGTTAACCGCGACAATTCGGCAGTTGCTGCTAGACTCGCAGCAGTTGCGATCGAAAAATATCCCCCTCAACCAGCACTTGCCGCTGGCCGAGTATTTAGAACGCTTTCGAGCTCACTTTCGATCGCGCATGAACCCCAAGCGATCGCTAGTTGCAGCTTACGATTCCGATGACAAGCTCAACGAACTAGCTTTGAACTTGTTGAGCAAACTGCTATTTTGTACAGGCACAGCCGGAATGCAGCGCTTCTGGGTTAGCCTGTTTGATGGAGAAGTTGAATAAAAAATGACTATTAGGCGTCAGTACAGTCTGCCAAATTGCACCCTGGTTCTAGAAGGGTTGAGCGATGGATCGGCAGCCAGCCAGTTAGATCTACGGCCGGTGCTTTCCATATTAATGAGCGCTGAATGCTATGTTACAGGTCTTGGCGAGCCCCTAAGCGGGGGACGGGAGTTTTTTGAAAGCTTGGTGAGGGCCGTCAGCAGCTACGCTCAAGAATTTATGAGCGGAGTGCATTATCCCGATCGCTACGGCCCGAATGTGGGTATGGTGCAGTTACACAGAATTGACGGGAATGTGCATCGGTTGACCGTTTTACCCGCCTCCACAGGCAGCGCCACCCAAATCGATCAAAAAACAGAACTGTCGGCAAAAGTTGATTTGACGACGGTACAGCTATTTGACTTGGTAGAGGCGATCGATCAGTTTTTTGCCGACACGCAGACACTGCCGGAATTGTCCCTGCAATTAACCCCAATTTCCAGGCGTTATATCAAGTCGGCCGAACCTTTGGCGAAGCGGACTTTACCTGCTGTGGTGGGGGTGTCGAGTTTGGCTTTGGCGGCGATGGCGTTTTTCTTGGTGCCGGTGCCGGAAGTCCAGCGCCAGAGAGATCCGGTGCCGCAGCCCAATCCAGCGGGCCAGAATCAGGGGACGCCGAATCCGGGCGGATCGGGTTCGCCTAATCCCAATCCCACGCCCCCTGCTGACGGTTTGCTGCCTGGGAATCAAACTCCGAACGCTGAATCGATTTCGCCGACTCCGATCCCCGCCCCGCAGCCGGACGCTTCACCTAGCGCCACACCGCAGTCGAGCACTTCACCGGAAAGCACGCCCAGCCCTGTTGCTGAAGGTTTGGCAAGCCCAGATGTGGCAGCCCTGCCAATTACCGATCCAGGGGAAATTGACCTGTTGAGGGGCAAACTTTCCCAGCAAATTGATGGAGTTGTGAAGAATCAGCCTCCGGTTGATGCGGAGTTGGTTTATCGGGTGAGTGTGGCCCCAGACGGGGCGATTGTCGGTTACAAGCCGGAAAATTCGGCAGCAGTTGATCGATCCGAAACGCCGTTGTCGGAGTTGCTTTACAAACCCATTGGCACCAGGCCCCCTGCGGAACCGCTGGCTGATTTCCGCGTAGTTTTGGCACCAGACGGCAAAGTTCAAGTCACTCCTTGGTAATGGTTAACTGTTGACTGTTAACGGTTAACTCTTGACTGTTAACGGTTGACTGATACCAAATCCCGCTTAAATACTGCCTCAATCTCTTAGTCGGCGGAGGCAGACTTGGTTTTTCTAGTAGCGATTTCATATCGTTTCTGGTTGCATCGGTATTGTTCAAATGTCCAAACAGTCAGTTGTCATATCAATTCCGGTTGTATCGGAATGATGAAACCGCTCTTGACACAGAGGATACAGAGAAAGGGAAGAGAGAGATCAATAATTCCGATGCCAACGGATTTGATATCAATCGCCGAATCATCTACAAACCGATTGCTGATTTAAAGGCCTGTTGGTGCTATCGGCTCAATATCTGGGTCAAATCCTCCGACTTGATTTGTGCGAATTATCCACAAAAATGCTCCCTGTTTTAATAAAACTTTGGCGATTTCATCTTGGGTGCGCCTCGGCAACATTGTTCGGTAACTAATAGCAGCTTTTATCAGGGTTGCTATACCAGCAAAAAAGGTTTTTTTCAGTTCAGAATCAATCCCCGCTAATCTCGAATTTTTTCGCCAATCTGGACGAACAATACCGAGGGGCATTAATACTGTTTCTAAACTTTCTCCTAATGCTACTAACTGGTGAAATCTTTGGGTTTGTGCGTCCGTAGGATGTGTTTTCAACCAGTCTTGAATCTGAGGATTTGACTCTATTTCGGAAGTGATTTTTTTAATTGTCGCGTAAATTGCCTGACTTGAATCTTGGACGCAAGAAGTGGCTGGGGTGACTAAACTTGCACCGGTGCCGTCTCCGCTGCGGTAGCGGGCCATCATGATATCTAGTTGCTGGTTTAATTCGGTTAAAGGCGACAAGGTTATCCCGTCAAAATCGTAGTCGCAACACACGCAGTCTAATTTACAGATGATATCGCAAACCGGGCGATCGCCCAACCAGCCGCGATGCAAGTCTCCCATATAACTTTGCCATTTGCTGGAACCGGCAACAATTCCGTCGGGATTGTGGGCGTAAACTTGTTTGTATTCTATGTCAAAACGCAGTTCGCTGGTAAAGCGATCGCGCACCACTTTTGCTACTCCGAAAGCAAAATGTCCGGTGACAATTCCCAACGGTGGCCGTTCGCCTTTTTTGCCGCCGATACCGCCGAAACTGTGAATCACTATCCCGATATCTCCTTCTTGCCAAGGGGGGATTGAAGCGTTTTCTTTAGCATCATTTGGCGTTAACAATACTCTTTTTGCTTGCCCTTTTTGGGCTGGTGCATTTTCCCAATTTTTGTTGCTTAAATAAGCGAGAGATTTTTTCAGTCCTAAATGTGTTTCATCGGGTGTTAATTGGGCAATTTTGCGGGGTTCGATTGCCTGCACTACAAATACACTGTCTGCGTCTCTTTCGCCGTAAATGTACCAACCGTCTGGATTTAATGGCGATTTTTCGATCAGGTGATTGGTAGACCTCGCTACGCCATTTTTGTCTGGCTGTACTTGTGGAATCCGAATAACTTCGGCGGCGCCGTCAAATTGTCGAGATGTTTTGTTGAAATGCCGGACAATAAATTTGTCGCTGTCGGGTTCTTTTCGCTGTAAAATTGAGACTAAGGCGCAGAAACGTCCGATAATTTGTACTGGTTCGCGATCGATCGTGAGTTCCTGGCGATCGCTGCTGCTATAATTAACCGCAATCACGGGTCTGCGTAGCATCACAGTCACGCTGTCTTCAAGTCTGCTGCCTGCTAGAGTTTCTAAAGGGCCGACATTTCGCCAGCCGTTCAATCTTTCTGGATGGATATTGCCAGCTTTTTGACTTTTTTTAGTTTCTTGTGTGAAGTTTATATCTTGACTGACTGCGTGGACAAAAAACTGTACTTCGCGATTTGTACTCCATTTCAAAAATGCTGTTTTGCCAATAAAACTTTTATACTTTTTGGGGGCATTTATTACTTCAAAAAACACTGTTCCGTAGGGCTGGCGCTGTTCGTTTGAGGGCAAAATTAAGCGTCCGTGCCAAAGGGCGATCGGCTTATAGAGATAGGCAACTGATGCTGAATTCTCGCAGATTATCTCCGGCTCTAAAGCTATTGAAATATCGCTTTTGCCTCCAAAAATAGTAGCAGTTAAATTGCCGTCGCTTTCTACAAATCTGGGTTCTAAAAAAACTTTTTCAGGTTGTGAAATATTAGGGGTTAAATGACCAGTTTTTTTTGTGAATGATCGCCTAAATAGGTGATTGTTCTCGAATTTTGCCTGCAACCAATTGAGGAAAATGCGAAGAAAAATAAACGCTGTTAAACCAAAAACAACAGCTAAAATAATCAGCCCTAGGGTCAAAATGAATTGGTTGAAAGACTGACCTGACAGTAAAAAAATGGTTGGCCCGATCCAAGGAAATGCCGCCATAATATCTAAAAACGAGTTTTAGGTTCGATCCAGTCTGTGCTGGCTTGACTGCCGAAAACTAAGGGTTTGTCCTCGGTGACTGCTACCGTTTGCCCTGTCATATCAACTGCACAAAGAGGCCAAGATCGATCGCCCAAATTGCCGGCGCGGAACAGAACTTTTCCGGGACAAACTTGACTCCAACCCAACAATACAGCATGAGTGTAAAGACTGCGAGCGGGAGCAACGGTATAAGTGTAGTTATCATTTTTGTCCCAAATGACACCGTAGTCGGACATATCGGAAGAGTTGAAAAGTGCTTCAAATTCGCGGGCGAGAATGCGGGAACCGTCTTGATTCCAAGAAACAGGCACTAAAATCGCGATCGTCCCGGACATATCTGTATCATCGCCAGCATACATCCCACTTTCTGCCAGTGGCGAAGCAGCCGCCACTGTTTGCAGTTCGCCGGTTTTGAGATTTTCCACAAACATGACACTGCTAACCCGACACCGGGAGAATTCCGGCTGCACTTGCAACTCAATTCGACTGTAAGCTGCGTATTGGCCGTTAGTTGAAACTAGGGATGGACTGCGATAATAGCGGAGGCCTGTGCCGGCAGTAGAACTCACTTTAGCATGAGTGGCAGTAATCCATTCCCAAGGAACCGGATAAGGGCTATTTAAAGGGTCAGTCATCGGTTTTTTTTCCAAAAATTTTACTGAATTATCCAACAGATTCAGGCTGGCACGCAACAGACTAGAAACCTGGTTTCTGCCTCAATGCTTCGCCACTAAACCCCCGATTTATAGAAACCGGGTTTCTTTTTGAGATTTTAGATGGGAGGATAAATCTCAAATCTCAAATCTCAAATTTCAAATCGGATAGGTAAGATAGTATCGAAATTAATCTGGTATGTACACCAAGAGGGATGAAATATGACGCAATCTTTTAACCAAAAACCTTCAATCCCCCCCACTCGCGTCTCTAAGTCGCGGGGAAAAGGTTTGCTTGTACTGTCGCTGATTTTTCGACTGCTGCTGCTGGGGGTGGGCAGCGGTTTTGCGTGGGTTTTGGGGATGGCGATCGCTCAAATTTATCCGTCAGGGGCGACGGAGATGCCGCTGGCAGAGAGATTGCTGCGTGTAACTCAAAATTTGACCTCCAGCCCGAAACGCGCCCCAGCAACGCCAATTCCGGCGCTCCCGCCACCAACCGCTACACCGACTCCGCAGTCAAAAGTCAGTCCTGCCCAGAGAGAGAAATTGCAGTCGGATTTGAGACAGTTGCAGGGCGAACTCAACGCGCTGATTGGTCGCACGGCGGCTTTGGAGAGTCAGTTGGGCAGCAGCCGCCCGACGGAAACTTTGGAAAAGCGTTTGCAGTTGATGTCGCGGGAATTGGCGGCGCCGGAAACGGCGGCAACTCTTGCCCCTGCTTTACCGGCGATCGGCAGCAGCCCCAGTCTGAACCCTGAAACGGTGAATACTGCCCCACAGAATGCCAATAATCCGGTGTTTGGGGGGGATGGGCTGATGGTGACTCTGCCTAGCGATGTTTTGTTTGATACTGGCAGCATTTCTTTGCGCGCGGGAACAAGTGCGATTTTGGACAATTTGGTGGCGGAGTTGAGCAATCACGAGGGGGCAACTGTGCGGGTTGCGGGCCACACTGACGACGCGGGGGAAGCGGCGGATAATCGCAATGTGTCGTTTGCCCGGGCTCAGGCGGTGGTGCAGTATTTGTCTGGTGTGCTCGGTCAGAAGTATCATTGGGTGGCGATCGGCTATGGGGAAAGTCGCCCTTCGGTGGATAATAGTTCTGATACTAATCGGCAGCGCAACCGCCGCATTGAGGTGGCAATTAGTCCTTAGTTTTTAGTCATCAGTCATCAGTTATCAGTCGGCAGACTTGTAGATACTGTTGAAGTGTCAATGGTAGCGATCGAATAATTGGAGTCATATCACATCCGGTTGAACCGGAATTATTTAACCGCAGAGGGCACAGAGGACGCAGAGGAAGAGAAGAGAGAGATGAATAATTCCGATGCCAACGGATTTGATATCGAACGGCTTCTGGGATGTTAAAATTGCTGTTTTGAATTTAAGATCAAACCTGGCAACTACGGAATTATACCCAAGTACGAGTGTCCCCGCGATCGGTCACGTAAGCGCTGAACTCCGAAAATTATTATTCCGATGCCAACAGAAACGATATAAATTGTATGTTTCAATTCCCTACTCCCCTTCTCCTTTTCTCCACTTCTCCCCTTTTCCTCTTCTCCCCTGCTGTCACGCCGAAGGTGTAAGAGGTGGCAAGTCAGAATTATTTTTAGCCTGATCTATTGCTTCTCGATGTTCGCTCCTAAGTTTCGGTTTTAAATACAAGTTTTCAATCAAAGCTGCCACTCCCGCAAACCAAGGTGGCACAATTACAGCTCCAATAATTCCTAATACTTGAACGCCTCCCAACACAGACAGCAATTGATACAAAGGATGCACCCCAACCGACGAACCAACAAGCAAAGGATCGAGGACGTAAGTTTCCAAGTTTTGGATGATTACAAATAACAGCAATACCCACACAAGTACCCAGCCACCTTTAGCTAATGCTACGATTAATGCTGGTACTGCTCCCAATACTGGCCCGATGAAGGGAATCAGGTTTGTCACACCGGCGATCGCACCCAAGCCTAAAGCAAATTCCGGCATTCCCAAAATGCTCAAACCTGTGGTAATAAATATCCCTAAAATGCCCGAAACTAAGACTCTGCCTCGAATATAACTCCCCATTCTTTGACCGATTGGCGCCGCTTGTGAAGCTAATTTTGCATCCCAAGGTTTCGGGAAAAACTGCACCAAACTTTTGATTAATGTGTCGCTGTCGGCAACCATGTAACCTGAAATAAATAATGCTAAAACTAAGCTGAAGAAACCGCCGAGAATGCCTCTGGTTAAACTGTACGATCGCAAAACCAGTTGTTGGCTCGATCGAATCAGCCAATTAGTCAGCGATTGAGTGTCCACCAGACCCACCAAGGTTGGGGCATCGTCGCTTAAGCGACTCAATACATTAGTTGCCACAGTTCGCAAACTTTCGACATAAACTGGTAACTGCCGCAGCAGTAACTCTATTTGTTCGATTACCGTGGGCCCGATTAACACTACCGTCCCGCTAAATCCGCCGATGAGAGTTAAATAAACCATAATCACCGCCAGCCAGCGGGGAACCCGCATCGTTTGGGCCCAATTAACGATCGGGACGATCGATGCGGCCAGCACAACTGATATCATTAGAATTACTAGCAGGCTCCGCAATTGCCACAGCAGCACTAGCAGCAAGGACGATGCTACAATTAGCAGCAAGTTAGGTAAAGAAATAGTTATCCGCTGTTCTGACATGATTAAGTAATCAAGGTTTGTATTCGGGCTTATGTCATCCCGCAGGGCGGGTTTATTTATATTCTCATTTACCAAATATATGTCGGGTAAAACCCGCACTTACTCATATTATAATAAAAAGTAACATCGGTTCAAAAAAAAATAATATGCAACCCCCATATTCAACCCAAGATTTCTCCACCATCTCATCTATCAAATCCCCAACGCTGTTTTACGAATGGCAAAATTATCGCTGTGCTTATGAAGTTTATCACCCAACTACTGCGACAGAAGATAGCATCCCTTTGTTGTTAATTCATCCGATAGGAGTTGGTTTGTCAAGAATCTTTTGGCATAGATTTTGTGAGAGTTGGTACAAAGCAGGGAACACTAATCCGATTTATAATCCCGACCTTTTGGGCTGCGGCGATTGCGAAATGCCGGCTGTGGCTTGCTATCCAGACGATTGGGCCGCACAGTTGCAGTATTTCTTGGAAACTGTAGTCAAAAAACCTGCGATCGTACTCGTGCAAGGTGCTTTACTGTCTGTAGGCTTGGCTTTAGCAAAAAAGCAGCAGGAAAGAGGCTCAAATTTAATTCGTGGCTTAGTTCTCGCAGGGCCTCCAGCTTGGGCGGTAATGAACAAACATTCGACCGAAAGACAGCAACGAATTGTCTGGAATTTGTTAAATTCTCCCTTGGGAAACGCTTTTTACCGGTACGCCAGACGCGCTGAGTTTTTGCGTTCTTTTTCAGTGAAACAACTGTTTGGCGATGCGGCAAAAGTTGACAGCGAATGGTTGGATGCTTTGCAGGCAGGGGCGGCAAATCCTGACAGCAGACACGCGGTTTTCTCGTTTTTAGCGGGGTTTTGGCGCCAGGATTATAGCGATACGATTCAAAAGTTCGATCGCCCCGCACTCATTGTGATGGGAGAAAAAGCCTCCAGCATCAGTCAAGCGGGTAAGGAAGAGAAACCGGATGAAAGATTAGCGCAATATTTAACAACTTTTCCCCATGCTGAAGGTTTATTAATGCCGGGGCGCAATGTTTTACCCTACGAATCAACCGCAGAATTTGTCGCGGCTGTTGCGGAGTTTGTCAATGGGAGTTTTTAACCGCAGATATCAGCAGATGAACACAGATGAACGCGGATAGAATTTCATCTGCGTTCATCCGCGTTCATCTGCGGTTAAAAAACTCTAAGTTTCAACTCCTGTGCCAGATGGTTGTACCATCCTTTTGATCGATCAAAGTAATCCCATTATCCTTAAGTTCGTTGCGAATGCGATCGCCCTCAGCAAAATCCCTCGCTTTTCGGGCATCTTTCCGCTGCTGAATCATCGCTTCAATCTCCGCATCACTCAAACCGTCAACAGCATCATTGCTATCACTTTCCGGCTGAACTTCTAAACCCAAAACCCCCGCCAAACTCACCAAAGTTACCCATTTTTGCTGCAACAAATCTGGCGAAGTTTCTGTTTTTCCCTGATGCACTAAAATATTGCCTTCTTTGGCCAATTCCTTAGCCAATTCAAACAAAACCGTCACAGCGCCGGGAGTATTGAAATCATTGTCCATCGCTGATTGGAATTCCTGCACAGCTTTGCCATCCTGTCCAGTTTTCTCAACGCCCCAACTCAGTTGAGAATTATATCGAAGGCCAAACAGCAAACCTTCATTGATGGTATTCCAGCCATTTCGAGCGCTAGCGATCGCCTCTTCGGTAAAATCTATTTGACTGCGATACTGCGCCATCAACACAAACAGCCTCACCGCCATCGGTTCCACCGCTTTTGACTTCTCGCTTCCATTCTTACTCCCCCCCTTACCAAGGGGGGGTTGGGGGGGGTTAGATTCCAAATCACCCGACCAATTCCCATCCAACAAATCGCGAATGGTAATAAAATTGTGCAAAGATTTCGACATCTTTTTGCCGTTGACAGTCACAAAAGCATTGTGCATCCAATAATTAGCAAGTGACTTGCCCGTCGCGGCTTCAGATTGAGCAATTTCATTCTCATGGTGGGGGAAAGTTAAATCGGAACCGCCGCAGTGAATGTCAATAGTTTCGCCCAAGCTATCGCGCACCATTGCCGAACATTCAATGTGCCATCCGGGGCGGCCTTTTCCCCAAGGTGAATCCCAAGCAGGTTCACCGGGTTTAGCGCTTTTCCATAGGGCAAAATCCGAGGAATCTTGCTTTTTTTGAGCTTCTATTTCTGCCGTTTCCAATCTACCGCTAGCCCCGACCTGCATTTCTTCCAACTTGCGGCCGGAAAGTTTTCCGTAATCGGCAAACTGCCTCACATTGTAGTAAACGTCGCCACCGGAAGCATAGGCATAACCTTTATTTTCTAACTCGTGAATCAGCCGTTTAATGCCGTCCATTGTATGGGTGGCGCGGGGATATTCATCGGCCCTGAGAATATTCAGCTTGTCCATATCTGCAAAATATTCATCGATGAAGCGTTCCGCCACGGCTTCCATTGTGGAATTGGTTTCGCGGGCGCGGTTGAGAATTTTGTCGTCAATATCTGTAAAATTCTGCACGTAGCGCACATCGTATCCCCGCCACATTAGATAACGCCGCACCATGTCCCAAACAATGTAAGCGCGGGCGTGGCCGACGTGGCAGTAATCGTATACCGTAACGCCGCAGCAGTACATCCGCACCTTTGGGGGTTCGAGGGGATCAAAAGGTGATTCACGACGGGTCAAGCTGTTGTAAAGCGTTAGAGTCATTCGATTTTAGATTTTAGATTTTAGATTTTAGATTTTACAAGATTTACGCAGAACGTCTATGTGTAGGGTGTGCAGTGCCCACCTTATCTGTATCAGTAGCGCGTCAAACCATTTTTGGGTTTAGGAATGTGGGTGTGTAGTGGCGATCGTCAGTTAGCGAAGCTTGCAAAATACCATCTGCCAACTGCCAGCCTAGCAAATTTGGTACTAAATCTCCTCTATCCATAGTACCGTCCCAGCCGACTCAATCTCACATCTAATTCATATCAGGGAATCTTGACAATAGTGTGTGGAACGATCCCCGTCGGCACTGCATTGTCAAGATTCCCTGACAATGCGATCCCCAAAATCACGAAAATGCGTATAAGTACCCAGGATTGAGGCAAAAGACCCCTTGACCCGATCGCAAGTTGTCTGCAACATTAAGTCATGACAAAGCGATCCCAAAGAAATGCTTGGATTAAGCAGCCCTGGGAGTCGAATAGCGCGTGTGCTGCCAGCACAGCGTTGCTAGCAGCACCGATCGCACTCACAAAATCGATCTTGTCAATCAAGAATCGACAGATAAAGCTTTATTCAGATCGGACGGTGCGCGCAGAAGCCAATAAGTCCAAACCCCCGATCGCATCGGGAAAAGACAAGCTAAAAACAAGCAAGGCTTCAAAGGTTGGAGAGATTTGGAAGCTCGATAATATGTAGATTTAAAAGAGTTTCTAACTCAAAAAGTCAACACATTTGTGTTGAAAGGAAAAATCTAACCCGCAATCCTAAATTAGTGGAGAACCAACTCATGGCAAAAGAACGCCCACCATTAGAAGAGATGACTTTGCGACAACTCCGCAGAGTTGCTAGCGAATGTGGAGTCTCTCGCTACAGCCGAATGCGGAAATCGCAACTCCTGGCATCAATTCAAGAAATTCAGCGCACCAAATTTTCCTACAGCCCATCTCGCAAACTAGAGGCACAAGAAGCAGTGGAAGCAGCAAAGTTTGAACTAGGTCAAGAAGATAGAACAGGCGGTTCTTTGTCGTCTGTAGATGAAGGTTTAGCAGATTTGCCCAACGGCTACGGCGAAAGCCGGGTGGTGTTAATGCCACGCGATCCAGAATGGGCCTACACTTACTGGGACATTCCCAACGATCGCAAAGAAGAGTTGCGTCGCCAAGGAGGACAGCAACTAGCCCTGCGGATCTACGACGTTACAGATGTTAACCTCGACATTCAAAGCCCGCACAGCATTCAAGAATATCCCTGCGACGAATTGGCGCGGGAATGGTACGTGCCAATCCCCGTGAGCGATCGGGACTACGCGATCGACATCGGCTACCGCTGTGCAGATGGCCGTTGGCTGGTATTAGCTCGATCGGCCGAAGTCCGCGTTCCTCCCGTCTATCCCAGCGACTGGATTGAAGACCAATTCATCACCCTCGACTGGGAAGAAGACTTGCAAGGCAAAACCTTCGCCGAACTGGTTCCTCCGGCCAAGAAAATGGCACAAGCAGCCAATGGCTTCGGTTACAGCACCGAAAACGCTATCTACGAACAAATCTTCGGCATGGCAGAATCTGCCGAATCCCTGCGCGTAGCCGGTTCTATTTTCGGTTCTATGCAGCACGTCGCCGGTTCCGTCCAGCAAGTCGGCATCCACGAACAAGCTCTCAGTTCCTACGTGTTCCCCTCCGGCGTCGGAATGTGGGCGGCTCCCACCATGTCAGGCCTCACCGCGTCGGGTGTCGGTATGTCCGGCCTCACAGCGTCTGGTGTCGGTATGTCCGGTCTCACCATGTCTGGTGTCGGTATGTCCGGCCTCACCATGTCCGGTTTCGGTATGTCCGGTGTTGGTATGTCGGGAGTTGGCTTCGCCGCCCCGATGCGCCCCCGCCAGTTCTGGTTAGTTGCTGATGCCGAACTGATCGTTTACGGCGCCACCGAGCCCGACGCTACCGTCTACGTAGGCGGACAGCCGATTAAACTCAATCCGGACGGCACTTTCCGCTTCCAGATGTCCTTCCAAGACGGCTTAATCGACTATCCGATTTTTGCAGTAGCCGCAGATGGCGAACAAAACCGCGCCATCCACTTGAAATTCAACCGCGAAACCCCAGAACGGCGCACCAATACAAAGCAGGATGCTGTTGTGGAATGGTTGGGCTAATCGCCAAGGTCGATCGATAAACGGGCGATAGTGCAGGTTTGTGCCAATTTTTTAACCATCACAAGGCATAGCCTCAGCCGATCGTGATTTGTTAAGGTTAATCCCAGACAACAACCCATAACACCCCCTATACACCGTTCTCCTATTTTGAGGAGCGGTGTTTTTTGTATTTAGAAGGAAGAAGGAAGTTCGGCAGCGGATTCTGTAACGGATGTAATGGATATAACGGATACACGGAATAAGGAAGAAGGAAGAAGGAAGAAGGAATAGGGAATAAGCTGTTACGCATTTAAATTGGAAATTCGGGACAGGCTAGAAGCCCGTCCCACAAAAGTTTTATTGATTTTTGACACACAATTTAAATGTTGAACAGCTAAGGGAAGAAGGAATAGGGAAGAAGGAATAGGGAAGAAGTTGCAATCCACCGTTTATGTTTGTGCGATTAAGAACGTCCTAATCATCTTGGCGGTTGCTATACAAAACCCGGTTGCTGGGTGTCAAAAGTGTGTAATACAAAATCCGGCTTTAATACCCCGTTGATTCTTTAGTCTCAAGCGAGAGGGACGAAAGTTTGACTCTTGAGCTGTTTCAACCGCCGACTTTTATCAAGTCAGACAATTCTCTCAATATCTATCTGTAGATAGATGTTTACTTAAATCCCATTCTCGCTAGTTAAATCAAAATTTGCACTCTTCACTCAAGCATTATTAAGTAAGCTAAAGTTTACTTAAATTTTTATTGCATAAACTCGGTAAATCCAGCGAAACAAAAGAAAGCGAGTTATGAGAGAAAGAAGGCGATCGCACCGCCATTTCTCAAAAGCAAATGCAAAAAATAAATTCCCTGCTGCAACGAAGCCAGAAGCGTCCCCGTCTTTTAGCCTTATTCGCTGTCACATTAGCCGCCGTCTTGCTTTTATTTATTCTGCCGGCACTGACTCAACAGCCAGTCGTACTCACCATGTTAATGCAAGGCCAAGACCTTGTTAACTGGAAACCCTTTGTCAAAGAATTTGAACAGAAAAACCCCGACATTCGCATCAACCTCATAGAAGGGCCTTTTGACAGCAACCTCATAGAAAATCTTTACACATCTGCCTTTCTTTTAGGCGAATCGCCCTACGACATCATCAACATGGATATTGTCTGGGTTCCCAAATTTGCAGCCGCAGGTTGGGTAAGCGATTTGACAGACAGAATTCCCCCCGAACAACTATCAAAATTCATCCAAGGTAATGTCGAAGGCGGGCGGTATCGGGGCAAACTTTACCGAATTCCCCATGCTTCCGATGCCGGAATGCTTTATTACCGCAAAGACATTTTAGAACAAGCGAAAATTCCAGCCCCGAAAACTTTTGAAGAGATGGTAAAAATCTCTCAAAACTTGCAGAAACAGGGAAAAGCAACTTGGGGTTATCTGTGGCAAGGTAAACAATACGAGGGAGTATCTGCGATGTTTGTCGAAGTGCTCTCCGGTTTCGGTGGCTTCTGGGCTAACCCACAAACTTTTGAAGTTGGGTTAGATAAACCGGAGGCAATTAAAGCAGTGGAATTTCTCAAAAATACGATCGCCTCTGGCATTTCTCCTCCGGGTGTCACCACCTACGGCGAAGAAGAAACCAGGCTTTTGTTTCAAAACGGCAAAGCGCTTTTTTTGCGAAACTGGCCCTATGTTTGGAAGCTGGCAAATGCCGAAGGATCGAATGTTAGAGGCAAAATTGCGATCGAGCCAATGCTCAGCAGTACGGGTAAAACAGGCGGTTCATGCTTGGGCGGCTGGGGCTGGGGAATTGCCAAAACCTCAAAACATCCAGAACAAGCGTGGAAAGCAATTCAGTACCTTACCAGCGAGGAAACCCAGCGCAAATTTATTTTACAAACCGGTTTAGTTCCCAGTTATAAATCCCTATTTACCAACAAAGAAATAGTCGCCAAATATCCCCACTACCCGCAACTGCTAAAAGTAGTGGAACGATCAGCTTTGCGCCCGCCCCTGGCACAATACGCTCAAGCTTCTGATATTTTGCAGCGTTATTTGAGTTCAGCTTTTACCGGGAGAATGAGTGCAGAACAAGCAATGAAAGCAGCAGCTAGCGAAACTCGTAATTTATTAGGCAGTTTGAAACAACCCCAAGCTTCGTAACTTCTTGCTTTCAGATCGATACCCCCTAGCCGCCCTTAATAAGGGGGGGACTGGAACCTGTAAAGTATTTTCTAAAAAGGGAAGAAGTGGAACCTTCAAAGTCCCCCTTATTAAGGGGGATTTAGGGGGAGCGCGACTCGGCTACAAGCGAGAGATACAAAGTCCATCTTATTAATATCAAACGAGAAAAAGGTGAACAATATGCAATTAGACAAGATGCGACAGCGCGAACAAAAAACCGGATGGATATTAGTAGCACCAGCTTTGATAATTCTGATGCTAGTATTTGCTTACCCAATATTGCGCGCTTTTTGGCTGAGTTTATTCACCCAAAACCTCGGTACTGAATTAAAACTGGTTTTTTCCGGTTTTGCTAACTACAGTCGAATGTTAGGCGACGGGCGTTTCTGGCAAACTTTAGGCAACACCACTGTATTTACTGTCGCCTCTGTTGTGCTGGAATTAATTCTCGGTATGGGCATTGCCTTAGTCTTAAATCAATCCTTCGCAGGGCGCGGCATTGTTCGCACAATCTCTCTGCTACCTTGGGCGCTGCCGACTGCATTGATGGGAGTAGCTTGGGCGTGGATTTTTAACGACCAATACGGCGTAATTAACGACATTTTAAGGCGTTTGGGATTGATTCAAAATAGCATTAGCTGGCTGGGAGATCCGACTTTGGCAATGATGGCAGTGATTACAGCAGATGTGTGGAAAACTACGCCCTTTGTCAGCTTGCTTTTGCTAGCAGGATTGCAGTCAATTCCCGGTGATTTGTACGAAGCACACGCGATTGACGGCGCGAGTAGCTGGCAGAGTTTCCGTCAAGTTACCCTGCCCCTGCTGATGCCCCAAATTGTGATTGCTTTGCTGTTTCGATTTGCCCAATCTTTCGGCATTTTTGACTTGATTCAGGTGATGACGGGAGGGGGGCCGGCGGGGGCAACGGAGACGGTTTCTATCTACATTTACAGCACGGTCATGAGGTATTTAGACTTTGGGTACGGGGCGGCTTTGGTGGTGTGTACTTTTTTGATGTTAGTGGCAGCAGTTGCGATCGCAGCTTACCTGTTATCGAGAGCCCGCACCAATGCAGCCGGAGGAAACTAAGACGATTTTAGATTGGGGATTTTAGATTTGAGATAACCCACAGTTGCACATTTATTTGATTGGTATAAATTATGTCGATCGCCCGCGAACAACCTAGCAAAAAAACCTTTGACATCCGGCAATTAATCTTGCCAATTTCAGCGATATTAATCGTCGCATATTTTCTCGCACCCATTATCTGGCAAGTGCTAACTTCTTTCAAAGTAAATGCGGATATTTCAGCGATTCCAAACGTCTACATTCCCAAACGAATTACTTTCGAGCATTACCTGTCCCTATTCCAGCGCCGCCCCTTTGCACTTTACATTTTAAATAGCGCTTTTGTTTCCATTACTTCAACATTGCTGTGTTTAGCAGTAGGCGCTCCCGCAGCTTACGCTTTAGCCCGGTTGCGGCTGTGGGGGGAGAGAATCATCCTGGCAACTGTGACGATAGTTACCCTATTTCCGGCAGTGCTGCTATTTTTGGGACTGCTAGAAATTGTCAAAGCTTTGGATTTAGGCAATAATTATTTAGCATTAATTATTCCTTACACTGCTATCAATCTGCCGCTGACAATTTTGGTAATGCGAAGTTTCTTTCAACAGTTGCCAAAAGATTTGGAAGATGCGGCTAAAGTTGACGGATACAACACTTTTCAAATGCTGTGGCAAATCGTGCTACCGATGACATTTCCGGCGTTAGTCACAACTGGAATTTTAACATTTATTTCAGCTTGGAACGAGTTTATTTTTGCACTAACATTTATGACTCGCGAATCTCTGAAAACTATTCCTGTCGCCACGGCTCAACTCAGCGGGGTGTCAGTGTTTGAGATTCCTTACGGCCCGATCGCCGCAGCTACCGTTTTGGGAACTTTGCCCTTGGTTTTGCTGGTTTTGGTGTTCCAGCGGCGCATTGTTCAGGGTTTAACTGCGGGGGCAGTAAAAGGATAAATCGATTTTAGATTTTAGATTTTAGATTTTAGATTGAACTGGTTCCCGGGCTCTTGCTGGGAACGAGTCAAACAACACAGTCAACAGTCAACAGTTAACAGTTAACAGTCAACAGTCAACACTTTAAAAATCATGGCAAAATTGCAACTCAAAAACCTCAATAAAACCTACAGCCCTAAAGTAGTTCCCGTAAAAGACATTAGTTTGGATGTCAGCGAAGGAGAATTTCTGACTTTGCTGGGGCCGTCGGGGTGTGGCAAATCTACGACGCTGCGGTTAATTGCAGGGTTGGAACAGCCAACTAGAGGCGAGATTAGAATTGGCGATCGCAATGTCACTTATCTCAGACCGGGCGATCGGGATATTGCAATGGTTTTTCAAAGTTACGCGCTGTATCCGCACATGACAGTATACGAGAATATGGCATCGAGCCTCAAACTTCGCAAAATCCCCTCCAGCGAAATCAATCGGTTAGTGACGGAAGTTGCAACTTCCCTCGGATTGACGGAATTAATCGATCGCAAACCAGGAAAACTATCAGGCGGACAGCGGCAGCGAGTCGCCCTCGGCCGCGCATTAGTGCGCCAACCGGAAGTATTTTTGCTCGACGAACCTTTGAGCAATCTTGACGCATTATTGCGGGAAAAAGTTAGGGCCGAACTCAAACAATTATTTTCCTCCCAAAAAGCTCCTGTAGTGTACGTAACTCACGACCAAACCGAAGCAATGACGCTTTCTACCAAAGTCGCAGTTCTCAACAGCGGCAACGTGCAGCAACTAGACCCGCCACACTTAATTTATACTCGTCCGGCTAATCAGTTTGTAGCTGGTTTTGTGGGCAGCCCGCAAATGAATTTGCTCGTGCTTAAATGCCAGGGAAATTTTGCTCAGTTGGGCGATTTTCGAGTTCGACTCCCAGATATGCCGACTGTGCCACCAGAAATTGTGTTGGGAATTCGCCCCGAACACGTCGGCTTTGCAGATGCAGAGGCCGGCAAGATGTCTGCCCCAGAGGCAATTAAAGGTGAGGTTTTTTTAGTGGAAAACTTGGGAATGCAAAATTTAGTTAGCGTCCGAGTTAAAGGTGTGGACTCAGTAACGGTGCGGGCTTTGCTGCCAAATGACCGCCACTGGAATTCCGAAATTGTAGAGCTGGTTTTTCCGCCTCAGTTGCTGCACTGGTTTGACGTGAAAACGGGCGATCGCTTGCAATAAGAATTTGCCCTGCAGAGCATGATTGATTAAAAATTGTCTAACCATGTGTATAAAAATATGTTTTTTGCTTCTAACTAAGTTATGACTTTAGTTAGAGGTAGAAATATTTGGCGGCTGTTAACGTGATATTCATGTGTGAAAAAGCTAATTGGCTGACACATAGGTGGCGTGTTAACCAGATTTTATCGCTAACCTATAACTCTATTTAGGTGGTTAATCGCAAGTTAAAGCTAAGTTGGCTTTACCTCGCATTAGCTGCTGATTTTGGAGCGAGTCAATTAGATGAAAAAATGTTGAAAATTATCACCAATTAACTTAGGGAGTATTACTGAGATGAATTTGATTTCCACAGCCATTGCTCGCATCAGTTCCCTGCTTAAGGGTTTTCAAATCAAGAGTTTTTTGAGTGTTGTCCTAGTCGGTTTTCTGCTCCTAACAACAAATGTTGATGCGGGAAGCAGTAACAAAGGTTTTGGCGCGCAAGCCAGCTCAAAGTCTGAGCTCAACAATCCTGAAAGACCCCAAACAACGCGGGAATGGAGGCAAGAAGCTCGCGAAACCTCAGACTCTCCCGGCGAACGAGCTCAGAAGATTGGGCAAGAGGCAGGAGCAGCCGTGAAAGAATTCGGGGAGATGTATCAAGACACTGCTAAGAGAAGTATCCGCGAATTAAAGGATTAGTAGCTCCAACTAAAAAAATATAACACTGAGAAACCTGATTACTTTCGGGCGCAGCCAAGAGAGCTCGCCCTTCCGGGTTTCTTAACACCTGAAAAGTTTGACGTTTAAATAGGTTGAGCTAGTTAATACGACAGACGCAATCAAGTAGGCGAGCATAAATAAACTAGAACAGATTCTCAAAAACCCAGTTTCTCAGGTGAAACTGGGTTTTTGAGTTGGAAGTCTTTTATGTTAAATCAAATCCATTGTGACTTAGCTAGCCTCTGGAATACGAGTTCGAGGTCAAACTACGCAAACTTTCGTCTCTTTCCCTTTAGACGAATAAATAAGTGGTAAAGCGCTTAGGTTGCACCTCACATCTTGCACCATTCTCAGGAACAGGCATCTTGCCTGTTGATACAAAGCTTATTGAGAATGGTGCAACATCTCAGTTGCACCCTACATAGAGAAGTTGCAGGTAATTCCTGATGAATAAACATCTTAACAGTCTTTGCTTAACCGGCCTGCTGTTCATCCTGCCTGTTTGTCCTGCGACAATTGCCCGCGCTCAACTGCCCGAAACTTCGGAGACTAATGCCAAGCAAACAAATCTCCTCAAAGATGAACTGTATTTTAGCTTAACAAAACCGGGATGCGAGACAATTTATGAATCAGAATAGCAGGAGTTTGTCAAGGCAGTTATTACCCCTCGCTTTCGGGAAGGGCTAACCGTATTAGATGCCTCCAGGCAGTTTCTCAACAGTTCGGGAATTCTGATTAAAGAAAAATCTAAAATAGTTATTTTAATTTATGAAAGTAGTCGTGAAAAAAAATCAAGCTATTCATGAAATTATCGAAACTTACAAGCGCACTTTCCAGCAAGAGTCAGTGCTGCGGGCAACTAGCGAAGTTAAGGTTTCTTTCTGATGTGGTCATCCAATCAGCGTATTTATGATATTATTCGTGGTAATCAAGGTCATATCCTCAAAGATAAGTAGGGTGCGGGTGCAAGAAAAATCATAATTTGTGGGTATCGATCGCACACTGCAAAAAATCGCTAGAAAAACCTGCCCGGGAGAAAACAAAAACATGATGAACGACGGCAACCAAAAAGCTGAAGCGCCTGAAACCGAGGATGCACAAAATTTGTCCGGCATGGCGAAAGCTTTTCTTGTGAGCGTGGCTTGGTCTTACGCAGAGGCATTGGAGCGAATGAAACGATCGCGAAATCCACAGCAACCCGCGCCGGAATCTCCGACAGAACAAGTCGAACCCGATCCTGAAAAAAATTAATGAAAGACTATTAATGCGAGCGATTTGCCAAACTATCTGGGGGTGCGATCGAACGCAATAGTCAATTAGCTGTTTTGAGTTAAGAACAATCTACTCAGAACAGCGAACTGTGCAGCTTAAGCCGGATTTGTATTGGATTTTACAACAATAAAAAAAACTGAAAGCCCCGTGACAAGCGAATTTCAAAGGTGGTACCCGCCACGTGATTTATCCGTGGAATCAATCCACAATCTAAAATCTAAAATCCTCAAGCCCCCAAATTTATCCGTGGGGTCAATCCAAAATCTAAAATCTAAAATCTAAAATCGAATGACCCTTCAACAAGCTCAGGAAAAGCTTTAGTCCGGCGATGACAACTGCGTTGCAGGTTTGAACCTCAACCTATATCTGTCCCTAAAAGGGATTTAAACTAAACTAATGTACGGTTTTACCGCTACAGTGTACAAAACAAATAACCAATTTTTAGATCTGTCTCATGTCTAATTCAAAAATGATTGGTAAAGCGATCGCAGGTAGCCTTTGCTTGGGCATCCTCATTAGCTTCAACGCCTCACTCGGCCCCGCATCAGCAGCAACACCAACAATTGCTGAAGCTACAGCCCCGGCCACCAGCAACATCGACACGCAACTTCTAGGCCAATGGCAAGGCACAGCCTCAGGTCAGTCTTTCACCTTCATCTTTGCCCCAGAAGGCAAATTGTTCCTCATGGCTAAAGGCCCCGACGGAGCTGTCCGCGCCCAAGAAATGAGGTACAAAGTTAATCTCGGTGAAAAACCGATGCACCTTGATGTCGGCCTCAGCAGCACACAAACCGTTGAGACTGTTTTTGAGTTGACTGCTGAAGGTCAAATGCGCCTTCAGTTGCAAGGCACCAATCCCGGACAGGCGAGACCTAATGCCTTAAACGAACAGGCAACCGTGTTTAAAAAGGTCTCCGAAGCCACTGCACTTCCTGCTGACACTCAAATCATCGGTTTTTGAGGAAAATTGCAGGCAGAAGGCACTTATGGCAATTGTCAATTGAGTGAGGTACTGATTGGGATTTTCGATTTTCGATTGCGAAATTGCGAAATTGCGAAATTGCTAAGACAGCCGGCGAGTACCTCACCTGGTTGAGATCCGCTATAACTAGCTCTGAGTTTTCTGATTGCCACGCTTCGCGAGGAACGAAGCAATCTTAAAACTTTCCCCGTGCCTTCTGCCTTGAACAGGCCCTGCTACAATCCACTTAATCTCCCTTTAATTTTTGCCATAGACTTCCATGAGTGAAACCGTCCTAGAAGTTCGCAACCTGCGGGTTCAATTTCAATCTGCGGACGCAGGCGATGCGTCTGCAACCGTCAAAGCGGTTGACGGCATTTCCTTTGAGGTCAAGCGAGGGCAAACTCTGGGCATCGTGGGAGAGTCGGGATCGGGAAAATCGGTAACATCCCTCGCTGTTATGGGTTTGCTGTCGAGTTCGTCAACGAAAATCGACGGCGAAATTTGGTTTTATTCGACAAAAGACGGCGCTAGCAATGGGCCTGTGAATCTGCTGGAAATGCCGGACAGGGAAAAACAAACATACCGGGGCAGCCAGATTGCGACGATTTTTCAAGAGCCGATGAGTTCGCTAAATCCCGTTTATACGATCGGATTTCAACTCACAGAAGCCATTTGTTTGCACCAACAGGTGTCGCAGACAGAAGCGCGGCGCCAAGCTGCTTCTCTGCTGCAAGAAGTGAAGCTGCTACCGGCCGACGATGAGATCAGGCAGCGGTGTTTGGCTTTGCGGCAAGAGCATTCCCGGACTGCTGCGGGGAATCAAGCACTTATGGAGGACGATCGCGATTTGATGCAGCTCGTCAACGGTCAAAAACAAGCTATGCTCGATCGCTATCCCCACGAACTCTCAGGCGGCCAAATCCAGCGCGTGATGATTGCAATGGCCATTTCTTGCAATCCAACTTTATTAATTGCTGATGAACCTACCACGGCTTTGGACGTAACCGTGCAGGCAACAATCTTAGCTTTGCTGCGCGAGTTGCGCGACTCTAGAGGCATGGCAATGATTTTTATTACCCACGATTTGGGCGTCATTGCTGAAATTGGCGATACGGTGGCGGTGATGTACCGAGGCAAGATTGTTGAGTGCGGTGCGATCGAACAAATTTTCAGCAATCCCCAACATCCTTACACAAAAGGTCTGTTAGCTTGCCGCCCAACTCTCGATCGGCAACTGCGCCGCTTGCCGACAGTTTCCGATTTTATGGATGTCACCACAAATGCTAGCGGCGAATTAGTAATTGTCGAGAAAAATGCCGATTTAGACGGCGACAACAGCGGGGGAAATCCCGCTTTTGTCACAGGAAAACCGCCTCGGCTGCCGCATATTTCCGGCCCTTTGCTAGCTGTTAATAACTTGCGCGTCGGTTTTCCGGTGCAGGGGATATTTGGCGAAACTCAACGCTTGTTTATGGCGGTAAATGATATTTCTTTTGAGGTTTACCCGGGCGAGACTTTGGGTTTGGTGGGCGAGTCGGGCTGCGGCAAATCAACTTTGGCGAGAGCCTTGCTGCAATTAATTCCGATCGCCAGCGGTAAAGTGTTTTTTGAAGGTCAAGAAATTACGCCTCCTACGAAAAGTAGTTCGGCATCGCAGTGGATGGCTAATTATCGGATGAAAAAAGAGTACGATCGCAAATTGCGCTGGCTGCGGCGCGATATGCAAATTATTTTTCAAGACCCTTTTAGTTCTCTCGATCCACGCCTAAATGTTGGGGATGCGGTGATGGAACCGATGGTGATTCACCGCTTTGGTAAGAACCAGAAAGAACAGCGCGATCGCGGGGCTTATTTGTTGGATAGAGTGGGTTTAAATCCCGATTTTATGCGGCGCTACCCTCACGAGTTTTCCGGGGGACAGCGGCAGCGAATTTGTATTGCTAGAGCTTTGGCTTTGAATCCTAAGTTTATTATTTGCGATGAGTCGGTTTCGGCCTTAGATGTGTCGGTGCAGGCGCAAGTTTTAAATTTGCTGAAGGAGTTGCAAACAGAGTTTGGACTGACTTATATTTTTATTTCTCACGATTTGAGCGTGGTCAAGTTTATGAGCGATCGCGCGATCGTCATGAACAAAGGTAAAATCGAGGAAATTGGAACTGCCGAGCGCATTTACCGCCAACCGCAGCAAGCTTACACGCGACAACTTATAGCTTCTATTCCAGCAGGGAATTTGGAGCGAATTCGGCAACAGCAACTAGGTCGCCAAGCTGCGTGGCCCCCGTCGCCTGCAGATGAATCAGAACAAAATTGATATTTAGTGTTTTAAACTCGTATCAATTACCAATTACTAATTAGCCATTACGCGCGAACATATCGGGCTACCAAAAACTGCTACGAAATTTTTTTTCATTTTATCTTCCCAAATTAGCAGTTTATCTTGATTTTAACTTCATAATTTCTGGTGAAATTCTACCTGCTGGAACTTGACTAACATTCCGGGTTGTTCAAGCCACAGCCAGGGAACTCCACGCAGTATTTTCCTACATCAAACCCTGTTATTTCTAGACGCAAAAAGTGGGGTATAACACGCTACTCTAACACAGTAAGCAGCTTCAGGCTTAGCCTACATAATTAGGTTATGCACCCAGGAGTGCGAGTTTCTGCGTCCAGGACTAGCTAAATTAGGCCAAATGTCCAATGACTAACAACAATATGTCGCGTAGTATTATATGTAAACTCTCTTTCTCTGAGTCGGAAAAATTAGAAAATGCCTACCCCAGCTAAAAAGAGATTGATTGCTACTTCCGTAAAGACACTTAATTGTTTAGCCGGGTTGCGTAAATTTACGCAAATTTTAAAAGGCTAGATTTTGCAAGTTAGAAAAATTTTATAATATTTAAATATTTTTATGGTTATTTTGAATCACTGCAAGTAAAACGCAATCAAGAGTAAAAAAATGAAATCTTCTGTTCGTATTGAAGAATCGAAAAGCACTAAACTATCGAACCTACTGCAACTGTTGTTGATAAAAATTACCGCAGCAGTCACCCGAATAGAAAAGGCAGAAGGCAGAAAGCAGTATGAAAAAAAAATCAGCTTAGGGACGATCGCCCCTGGCAGTGTATTCTCAATTTTGATAATTGTACTGCTTGTCTTAAACGGGTGGCTCGTAGCTGGCAGCGGTGATAATTTCTACGATAGCCAACTCGCCCTGGGATTTTTGGCAATAGCAAATATTGTCTTTTTGGCAGTATCGGCGCGCTCAAACGCATCTGCTGTCGTAGCCCAAAACGATCGCCCATCCAGCGAACCCAACGGGGGCGATCGCTTTTTTAGCCTCTCGCTAGATATGCTGTGCGTCCTTAGTTTTGACGGTTATATAACACTCATCAACCCAGCAGCAGAAAAAATCCTCGGCTATTCCCCAGGAGAAATGATTGGCCAACTCTTCATTGAATTCGTGCATCCAGACGATCGCGAAATTACTTTAAAAGAAGCTGAAAGTATTGCTGCGGGGAATAATACCGTTGGGTTTGAAAACCGCTGGCGCTGTCGAAACGGTTATTACAAGTGGATAGCCTGGACTGCTACCCGTTTCTGCGAGGAAGAATTGATCTATGGTGTTGGCCGCGACATTACCGATAGCAAACAAGCAGAAGCAGCACTGCAAGAGAGTCAGCATTTTGTTGAGCGAATTGCCAATACCAGTCCGAATCTTCTCTTTGTTTACGACGAAACCGAGCAGCGAAATGTCTACAGCAACCGCGAAATCACTGATACCCTCGGCTACACCGCCGAAGAAGTTGAAAACATGGGCAGCAATCTACTGCCCACCATCATCCACCCTGACGACTTAGCTAAATTTCCCGGCTATTTTCAGCAATTAGAAAATGCTCCCGACGGCGAAGTTATTGAGTACGAATATCGGGTGCGCGATCGACAAAATTCTTGGCACTGGTTAGTCAGCCGGAATATTGTATTTAGCAGAACCGAGGAGGGAACAATTAAGCAGCGTCTCGGTGCTGCTACGGACATTACAGAGCGCAAAATAGCAGAACAAGCTTTAGCAGAACAATTGAAACTTTCTCTATTCACAGCAGATGTGGGAATTGCTCTAACTCAAAACCAGACTTTGCTTGCAACTTTGCAATATTGCGCCGATGCAGTTGTGCGCCATTTGGATGTTGCCTTTGCTCGGATTTGGACGCTGAATGAAGAGGGAAATGTATTGCAACTGCAAGCAAGCGCGGGGATATATACTCATATTGACGGCGCTCACAGCCGCATTCCTGTCGGTGAGTTCAAGATTGGTTTAATCGCCCTGGAGCGACAACCTCACATCACTAATTCTGTGCAAGAAGATCCCCGAATCAAGGACAAAGAATGGGCCTCACGAGAAGGAATGGTTGCTTTTGCTGGATATCCGCTAATTGTTGACAATCAGTTGCTGGGAGTAATCGCGATGTTTGCTCGCCAGGAGTTGAACGAATCAACGCTGGTTGCTTTAGCGTTAAGTGCCGATGCGATCGCCCTGGGAATTAAGCGCAAACAAACAGAAGAAGCTCTCGCCAGACAAAAGCAAACTTTGAGGGCAATTATTGACAACGCTCCGATTTGGGTGTGGATGGCAAATGCTAGCGGGCGGATGTTATTAGTTAACAAAACTTTCTGCGAAGATGTGGGTATACCTGAATCAAGATTTTTAGCAGCCTCTCACTATTCCGAAGTTTTGGGCTTAGAACAATCTGCGAACTGCATGGCATCTGACGCGCAAGCGTGGAGCCAAGATATTCCATGTTATACGGAAGAAATTATAGAGCTTACTGATGGTGACTATCACCAGTTTGACACAATTAAAACTAAGGTCAAAGATGATTGTGGTAACGCGATCGGCTTAATCGGTTTGGGTTTGGACGTTACAAAACAAAAAGAAGCTCAAAGACAGTTGCAAAAGTCGGAAGCGAGATTCCGCAAATTAGCTGAGCAGGAAGCGCTGCTGAACCAGCTAGCTAGCAATATCCGCCAATCTCTGGATTTAGATACTATTTTGGCGACAACTGTGCAGCAAATTCGCGAGTTGCTCCTGCTCGATCGCTGTCAGTTTATCTGGTATTTACCCGACGCTTCGCCGCCGGTTTGGAATGTGAGATACGAGGCAAAGAATGCCGATTTGCCCTCGCGTTTGGGTTTATATCCTGTCGAGCCAACTGCTTCTATCGGTGAGCGGATTGCCAATTTGGAAATAATTCAGATCGACGATGTTGAGGCATTAACCGATCCAGCCGAACGGGAATTTTTAATGTCTGTAGGGCTTAATTCTCTGCTGGACATTCCCCTTCAAACACCGTCGGGTCAAATTGGCGCGATCCTCTGCGGTTCTTGCAGCGGGGTGCGGCTGTGGAGAGACGAAGAAGTGGAACTGTTAATGGCAGTAGGAACTCAATTGGCGATCGCCATTAATCAAGCCGAACTTTACGAAAAATCTCGCCTCGCCGCCGCCGAATCAAAAGCAGCAGCAATGCAGCAAAAATTGCTCAACCAGCTAGGCAGTCAAATCCGCGCTTCTCTTGATTTAGATACTATCTTGGCAACAACTGTGCGGCAAATTCGCGACTTGCTGCAACTCGATCGCTGTCTATTTATGTGGTATACGCCCGAGGCCGAGACGCCCGCTTGGGATATCATCCACGAAGCTAAAAATGATGACTTGCTGTCGCTTTTGGGTTATTACCCTGCTGAGGTAACGGGGACGCTGGCGCAAAAGATAGCTAATTTGGAAATCTATCAAATAGATGATGTTACAACTTTCAGCGATCCAGTAGAAAGGGAATTCTTTTTGCAGGTGGGTTACAAGTCTGTCTTGGATTTGCCGGTTAAGAGTGCAGGGGGTTTAACTGGAGTTGTTGGCTGCACTTCTTGCCGCGAGGTGCACAGGTGGACAAAAGACGAAGTGGAGTTGCTATCGGCAATTTGCGATCAATTGTCGATCGCCATCAGTCAATCCGAACTCTACACTAAAAGCGTCGATTCAGCCCGGATAGCGCAAGAACAAGCTGCCAAACTCGAAGTAACTCTGTGCGAACTCCAGCAAGCTCAAACTCAGCTCGTGCAGGCAGAAAAAATGTCGAGTCTCGGTCAGATGGTAGCAGGAATTGCCCACGAAATCAATAACCCGGTCAGCTTTATTTTCGGCAATCTTACCTACACAGAAGAATACACCAGAACCCTGATGAAACTGCTGCAAATGTATCGAGATGAATACCCGGAACCTTCTCCAGCGATTCAGGAGGAAATAGAAGTTTTAGAGCTGGATTTTGTGCTAGACGACTTGCCGAAAATGCTGTCTTCTATGCAGGTGGGAGCAACTCGCATCCGGGATATCGTGAGGAGTTTGCGGAATTTCTCTCGCCTCGATGAATCTGACATGAAAAAGGTTAACATTCACGAAGGCATCGACAGCACATTGATGATTTTAGAACACCGTCTGAAAGTTCAGCCTGAGCGCCCCGCAATTCAACTCGTTAAAGAATACGGACAATTGCCACTGGTGGAGTGCTACGCCGGACTCTTAAATCAGGTGTTTATGAATATTATTGCTAACGCTATTGACGTGTTACAAGAACCGCGCGAAAATCCGGGAATTATCCGCATTCGTACAGAGGTAGAAGGTACTCTCGCTGTGATTAAAATTTTTGATAATGGTGCAGGGATGACCGATCAAGTCAAGCAACGGATATTTGATCCCTTCTATACTACCAAACGTATCGGTTCGGGAACGGGGATGGGTTTAGCGATTTCCCATTCAATTATTGTCGAAAAACATAAAGGTGAAATTAAGTGTTTCTCGGTGGTGGGGAAAGGCACGGAATTTATAATCGAGATTCCGATTAAAAGAACAGAAAATTAAATTGGTTTGTCGGCAAAAATACGAAGGTACATCAGTTGGCAAAACCGGATTTTTTTTTACTAACCTTAAGACTGACGCACCCTACAGGCTACCAACCGAGAAAAGTTATTTGACCAGAAATTTGTCGGGTTGACAATATGCACGAGACAACTAAAATGGATATGATATTAAAAATCTAAAATCTAAAATTTAAAATCTAAAATCTCAAGACTCACCCTACAGGCTACCAACAGAGAAAACTTATTTTACCAGAAATTTGTCGGTGCGTATTGCCCACCCTCCAACTAAAATTGATATGATATTAAAAATCTAAAATCTAAAATCTAAAATCTAAAATGGCATTACCTCCCGGCAGTTTCGGTTTACCCCTAATTGGCGATAGCCTCAACTTTTTGCGAGATTCCCAATTTGCCAAAAAACGCCACCAGCAGTACGGGCCCATTTTCAAAACCAGCCTTTTCGGACAGCCTACCGTGTTTATGCGTGGCCAAGAGGCTAGTTTGTTTGTTTTAAGCAATGACAACCGATATTTTGTTGTGACTTGGCCTGCCAGCACGAGAGCGCTTTTAGGGTCGCTTTCCTTGGCACTGCAAACGGGTGCTAACCACCAAAATCGGCGCAAGTTGCTGTACCAAGCGTTTCAGCCGCGAGCGCTGGCGGGCTACATCGGCGGGATGGAAGATATCACTCAGCGCTATTTGGAAAAATGGGCTAAAATGGAAACCATAACTTGGTATCCCGAACTGAGAAATTATACTTTTGATGTGGCGGGTAAGTTGTTAGTAGGGATTGAAAATGGTTCGGAAACGGCGCTGGGACATTATTTTGAAACTTGGTGCAATGGTTTATTTTCAATTCCTTTAGATGTGCCGTGGAGTCAGTTTGGTAAAGCTAAAAAGTGCCGAAAGCTGCTGTTGGCAGAACTTGAAAAGATTATTCGCGATCGCCAGCAAGGAACCCCTAGTGGCAATGATGCTTTGAGTTTGCTGATTTCGGCTCGCGATGACGAGGGAAATAGTTTGAGTTTGGATGAGTTAAAAGATCAAGTGCTGTTGCTGCTGTTTGCGGGACACGAAACTTTAACTTCGGCGATCGCCTCTTTTTGCCTTCTCCTAGCTCAACATCCCGATGTGATGGCAAAAGTCCGCACCGAACAGCAGCAGTTCCCCGCTACGGAACCCCTAACATTGGAGCAACTCAAACAAATGACCTATTTAGAACAGGTGCTGCAAGAAGTGCTGCGTTTAGTTCCACCGGTGGGAGGTATTTTTCGGACAGTCATTAATGCTTGTGAGTTCGGCGGCTATGAAATTCCCAAGGGCTGGACTGTGCTTTCTCAGATAAATCAAACCCATCAGGATAGTCAACTTTATCCTGAACCCGATCGCTTCGATCCCGATCGATTTAACTCCGAGCGATCGGCTAAACCGTTCAGTTACGTGCCATTTGGTGGAGGTTTGCGAGAATGTTTGGGCAAAGAATTTGCCAGGTTAGAAATGAAGTTGTTTGCGGCAAAGATTGTTCGGGAGTTTGAATGGGAGCTTTTACCGGATCAGGATTTGAATTTAATCCGAGTACCGACTCCCCATCCCCGCGATGGTTTGCGAGTAAAATTTCGGCGGAACTATTCTTAAGAACAGGCAAGATGCCTGTTCCACAAGAGATGAATTTTATTGTGGGGAGTAAGGGTTGGGCACGCGAGCCCGCCCTGAAAGCCTGATTGATAATGGTGCAAGATCTCAGCCTCAATCAACATCCAATTGCATCGGCCCCAAATACTTAGTTAAATAAGGAGAAAAAACCTCATAAATCAGAGTCAATGGCTTCCCGTGATGCCAAAACAAATAGTGTCGCCCCCAAAAAGGCCCCGACTCTTCAAACGCTGATTCCAAAGCAGCCGAATTACCGCAATAAATGCCCTGCACATCGCGATACAATTCTGTCCGCAGTCTCGCTAAACTAGCCCAAATTGGCAAAGATTTATTTTGTAAATATTCGTCTACGTGGCTCGCTTCCCACCAAGAAGTTGCATAGGCTAAGCGCTGTCCCGAAGCAGTCCGCAGCCACACTTGTCGGCGCAGGCGCGGCCCCGGAACCGCGACAATTTGCTGGGGCGCGCCGTCTGCGTCTTCACCCACTAAAGACATATCGATCACATCTACTTCTGTTGGTTCCCCTGTCAGCAGTTGCAGGTGACGGGTGGGGGAACCGTCGCCCAAGAGCAGTATTTGCCACGCCGGTGCGAGCTTGGTGTGGGGCAAACCCTTCTGTACTGCGTCTTCGGCTCCTTGCCACAGGGGGTTGAGAGCGTGCCAGGTGCGGCTGTTTTTGGGGGTGAATGTTGCAGTCAAGGGTCTTTACAAAACTTAATTTTTTGTTTATTATAACGCTTCTGCAATTATCCACTCAAAAATTAAAAATTGATCGCCCAATGACGATCGCCCATAGGATGCCCGGTTAAATAGTTATAATACTTCTGTTCGGGATTTTTATTCTTCCTTCTTCCTTCCTTCTTCCTTCTTCCTTCTTCCTGACATCCGTTACATCCGTTACATCCGTTACATCCGTTACATAATCCGTTGCCGAACTTCCTTCCACTATATGTTACGAATAACCGAAATAAAACTCCCCCTCGATCATCCTCAAGATGCGATCGCCAGCGCCATTCTCAAAAAGCTGCAAATTCCCCCCGAAGAATTGCTCAGCTATTCCATCTTCAAGCGCAGCTATGATGCTCGTAAAAAAGCAGAAATCCTCCTTGTCTATATTGTGGATGTAGAAACGACACAGGAAAAGCAACTTTTGGCGCGCTTCAAAAAAGATCCTCATGTAATGGTGACACCAGACACGAGTTATCGCTATGTAGCCAAAGCCCCCAGCAATTTGACGATTCGCCCCATTGTGATTGGTACAGGGCCGTGCGGGATGTTTGCAGGTCTGATGCTGGCACAAATGGGGTTTCGCCCCATCCTTTTAGAACGCGGAAAAGCAGTGCGCGATCGCACGGCTGACACCTTTGGATTTTGGAAGAAAAAAACAGAATTCAACCCAGAATCTAACGCCCAGTTTGGCGAAGGTGGTGCGGGTACTTTTTCCGATGGCAAGCTCTACAGCCAAGTTAAAGATCCTCAGCATTATGGACGCAAGGTGTTGACGGAACTTGTGAATGCAGGAGCTTCACCGGAAATTTTATATATTAATAAACCGCATATTGGCACGTTCAAACTGGTGGGAATTGTCCAAAGCCTACGCGCCCAAATTGAAACATTAGGCGGAGAAATTCGGTTTCAAAGTCGTGTAGAAGATATCCACATCGAAAATGGAAAAGTGCAGGGACTTACCCTCGCTAGCGGAGAATATATTGCTAGTAATTATATAGTTCTGGCGGTGGGACACAGCGCCCGCGATACTTTTGAAATGTTGTTTTCGCGCGGGGTTTACATCGAGGCTAAACCTTTTTCTATTGGTTTTCGGGTGGAACATCCCCAAACTATTATCGATCGCTGTCGTTTTGGCGATCGCGCGGGCCATAAGCTTTTGGGTGCCGCCGATTACAAACTGGTTCACCATTGCCAAAACAATCGTTCTGTGTATAGTTTCTGTATGTGTCCCGGTGGTTTGGTAGTGGCGGCTGCGTCAGAACCGGGGCGACTTGTCACTAATGGGATGAGTCAATATTCTCGCAATGAACGGAATGCTAACAGCGGGATTGTGGTGGGTATCACGCCGGAGGATTATCCGGGTCATCCCTTAGCCGGAATTGAGTTTCAACGTCGCTTAGAAGAACGGGCGTTTGAGTTAGGAGGTGGCACTTACAACGCCCCTGGGCAGCTTGTGGGTGATTTTTTGGCGAATCGTCCTTCCACGGCGCTAGGCAGTGTGCAGCCGTCTTATACGCCGGGAGTTGTGATGACTGATTTGAGCGAAAGTTTGCCAGATTATGCGATCGCAGCTATCCGCGAAGCACTTCCGGCTTTTGACAAACAGATTAAAGGATTTGCGATGGATGATGCGGTTTTGACTGGGGTGGAAACGCGCACTTCTTCACCAATTCGGATTAAACGCAAGGAAGATTATCAGAGTTTGAATACAGAAGGTCTTTATCCTGCTGGGGAAGGTGCAGGATATGCGGGTGGAATCCTGTCGGCTGGGATTGATGGGATTAAGGTGGCGGAGGCGGTTGCTTTGAGTATTTTGCAATCTTCAAACCACAAAATTTGAGGCTGGATTTGAGGATTTTTAGATGATTTGAAGATTGCCCTCAACCGTCAACTGTCAACCGTCAACTGTCAAGTGTTCAAACAGCAGCTAAACGCGATCGAATTTCCGTATCCGTGTACTCCGGCGTCCAGCCTTCTGTGGTGGTAAAATAGCGCACCGCTTTAATTTTCCGGGCTGCTGTCAAATAAAACCAGTGTTCTGTATTCGCCGGCACGTTGATAAATTCTTCCGGCTGCACTGTGAGTTCGACTTGGCTGCCGTCGGGCCGCACGAAGCCGAAAATGCCCTCGCCTGCTACGATATAGCGGACTTCATCATCGGCGTGGATGTGGCACTTGTTGAATTTGGACAGCATGGTGTCCAGGTTGGGAATGTCTGGGTGCAGTACGATTAAGTCTCGCGACTGATAGCCTGCACTTTCCGATAATTGTTGAAAGTAGCCGTCGAGGGCTTGCAGCACTTGCTCTTTTTGATTGTCGTCAAGAGCATCTTTAGCTAACAAATTTTGAATTTCAGCGCTGTCACCCACGGGCCAGCGGTTGAGTTGAATGTTTAAGGAAGCGAGTTCGCGGGTAATGTCGTTTTGTTGAGTGTAGGTTGTACCGTTTTCGAGTTGCAGGATAGCCATTTTTGCACGTTCCAATTTTTGGGTGAGGCGATACACAGGCACTGTGAAAGATGTTTGTCGATCGCGCCTGTACCAGATTCACAATTTTAACGCTAATTTGAACAGGCTTTCCGCCCTGTTCCACAACAGTTCAATATTTGTCGCGATAACATTGATAAGTCAGGCGCCAGCTAGCACCAGCAGCGATCGGCAATCCTGATATCTTAAATGTAACTTTTGCAACAACTATGCCTACTTATACGGGAATTTCTAGTGAAGCATTTCAGCATCCCCTTGATCGCCAAGCTGAGGAAGCGTTACGCAGTGTGCCTGGATTTGACTTAATTGCCAGCAAATTTGTAGAATTTGTCTACGAACGACCACAATTCGTTTACCTAATGGGAAATAGCATTCAAGTCGGCCCGCGCCAATATGCCAGCATTTATCATATATTTCGCGAGTGCGTGCAGGCTTTAGATGTTTTTCCAGAACCGGGTTTGTTTGTTTCTCAGAATCCCTCAGTTAACAGCTATGCCCTGGGAAAAAACCAGCCTTATGTAGAATTAAACACTGGTCTTTTAGACTTGTTGGACGAGGCGGAACTGCGGGTAGTCTTGGCTCACGAGTTGGGACACATTAAATGCGGCCATCCAACTTTAAATCAAATGGCGATGTGGGCGATGAGCGTTGCCTCGACAATTGGCGAGATGACTTTCGGTTTGGGAAATATGGTCGGTAGCGGTTTAATTTTCGCTTTTTACGAGTGGCGGCGCAAGGCTGAATTGTCGGCAGACCGGGCGGCTTTGTTGGTGACGGATGACTTGAACAGTGTGATGAAGACGATGATGAAACTTGCGGGAGTTAGCAGTAAATATGCTGACCAATGCAGTTTGCAAGAATTTATCCGCCAGTCTGACAACTATCAAGAGCTCGATCGAGACAATCTCAACCAAGTGTATAAATTTTTACTTTACAACGGGGGCCAAGGCGTGATGCTGAGTCACCCTTTCCCCGTGGAAAGGCTGAGGTATTTGCGAGACTGGGCCAGTTCCGAGGAATACCGCCAAATTAAGCTGGGGAACTACAAGCGGGCTGTATCCGAGGGCGCGGTTGATGTCAAGTCGCAAACGCCTAACAGTGAGACGGAGGCTTTGCGCCGTCAGATTGAAGAGTTGCAGCGGGAGATCGAGAGGCAAAAATCAAAGCGAAACTAAGTTTCCTCGTCCCCAGGCTCTGCCTGGGAACCAGCTAAATGTTTGTTGAAGATTTACCGGATTTGAGGGAGGGGGAAACGTAAAAGGAAGGTAAACCAGTGAGAGACTTACTCACAACTGGCCTCCAATCTAAAAACTGTCCCCTCCTTTCGGAAATCTGTTTCTGAGGAGGTGTAGTTTAAATCAAGAGAAGCTTATAAATCAACGGGGCTAAAAAAAATGAATATTGATAACGCAATGAATACTAACCAACCAACTTCTAGTTTTTTCGGCAATGTGGGAAAAGTTGCGATCGCGCTGACTCTTCTAGCTGCCGGTATGGCATTTACAAATCCTGGGAGAGACAAATACCTAACTTATGCTTCCGGGGTGCTACAAACCGAGTTGGAAAGCACTGTGTGTAAAGATTCTCGCGTTCCGAAAGCTTTGAGCGGCATTACAGATACTTTGATCGGCAGTTGCAAGAATTTGCTGACTTCGCAGCGCGACACGATCGAAAGCTTGCTCGACAATACAACGCAGCGTCAGAATTTAGGCGTTGCCAGTATTTACACAACTGAATTAGGTAAAAAAAGCTATCAAACGGTTGGAGCTTTTGGTAATTTTGTTACCCTGCCACCTAGTTCTGAAAATGTTCAAAATTAGAGTCAAATTAAGTTCACGTGTTGAAACCGGGTTTTTTAGAAAGCCCGGTTTTTGCTTACGTAATCCTCTCTCAGTAAATCTCAATAAATTCGGAGAGCAATAGCACATATTTTTAATGAGACCCGCTATTAGAGAGAAAATATTAAGTTTTCTTAAAGAAGAAAAGTTATTGTCCCACTTAATATTAACATGAACGCTATAAAGTTTGATGTTTAACAAATAAGCAGATGGTAATGCAATTAAGTAAGGGTGAGAGATTTAATATATCTAAAGAAGCGCCCGGTTTGAAAAAAATGGCGATCGCCCTCGGTTGGCAGGTGACAGAGGCAGGACAAAGCTACGAGATTGATGTCTCTGCCTTTATGCTAGGTGCTGACGGCAAAATCCCTAACGATAAATATTTGATATTTTACAATAATCTGCAATCCGGTGACAGTTCGGTACTGCAAGTGATTCGAGATAAAAACAACAGAAGTCAAGAGAATAAAACGATTTACGGCGTTATTTTAAAAAGAGTTAATCCTGAAATTGAGGAAATAACTTTTGTTGTGACTATTCACGAAGCCGATAAAATTAATGGAAATTTTAGCAATATAAAAAATGCTTTTATCAAAATTAGAAATTTGGATACAGGAAACGAACTTGTTCGTTATGAATTAAAAGATAATTTTTCGCGAGAGACTGCTGTAGAATTTGGTCGCTTGTATAGAAAGAATGGAGAGTGGAGATTTCAAGCGGTAGGAGCAGGATATCAGGCAGGATTGCAGAGTTTTGTTGACAAGTATTGCACCTAAAGTAGCAGCGTTGAAAAAATCTCGCCTGCAAATTCTGATAGCAGCAGTACAAGAACTCGCAGCAGGAGAAGAAGTAAAAGGTAAACCCCAGTCACATTAGTCAATATAGCAACCGTCAAGACAGTTAGGACGTTGTTAATGGCTGAAACGATAGATTTTACTGCTTCTTCCCTCTTCCTTCTTCCTTCTTCCTTCTTCCTTCTGCTATAGATGACAAAATCTCCTGGTAAGCATCGATGGTTTGTTGGGCGATCGCCTCCCAGTTATAATGCTTTCTTGCATACTCTTGGCCGTTCAATCCCCGGCGTTGACGTTCCTGTGGATTCAGAAGTGCTGATTTGATTGAATTGGCGATCGCCCCTACTTCCAAAGGCCCCACCCAACCAGCTTCTGCTTGCTGTATGTCTTCCGCAATATGTATGCGATCGGAAATGGCGACAGGTACACCAGCGGCCATCGCTTCTGCTACAGCAATGCCAAAGTTTTCGTAATAAGAAGGCAATACAAATAAGTCGGCTTTTGTCAACAGTTCAAGTTTTAAATCACCGCTCACAAAGCCAGTTATTCTTGTGTATTTTGCTAAGCTTGAATTATGAATTTGTACTTTAATTTGTGTTTCATAATCAGCATCTTGGGGATTTGAACCAGCTAAAATAAAGTGAAACTCTATGCCCGATGCCAAAATACTTTCTAATGCTGGAATTAACAAATTAAGCCCTTTTTTAGGTTCAATTCGCGACATAAATAAGATGATTGGCACTTCTGATTCCCGCAATCTCTGAGGAAACAAACCTGCTCTCACCCCCAATGGAATCACCAAATCCCGTGGCACAGGCATCTTGCCTGTGCTACCCAAACCAAATCTTTCTGAGATTTTAGCCTCTTCTTTACTTGTGAAATGAATTGCGGCAGCGCCTGCTAAATTAGGGCCTTCTAAAAGCGTGGCATAAATCCGTTTCAAGCGCTTTTTTTTCTGCAAATCAGCGGGATCAAGCATACCGCAGGGACGCATAATATATGGCAACTTGTGATATCTAGCAATTGTGGCGGCAAAGGTAGTTACTGGTGAGAAAAGAGCGTGAATATGAGCCAGGTCAAATTGTCGCGCGTTTTCATTTAACCACTGCAATAACGAGAGTGAAAATTTATATCTGCGCCAGGGATAACAGCGGAAATAAATAATCTGATAACCGTTTTGTTGTATTGGTTGATTTAGAGGAACATCTAAAGGAAGTTGACCGATATCTCCGTTAGAATCTGTGGTGATAATGGTGACATCAATGTTTTTTGCTGCGAGGGCCGCAGAAAGTCCGAGTACCATTTGACTTGGCCCGCCGTATACCAAGGAAATTGAGGGGATAATTTGGAGAATCCGCATCAGGGATAGTTATTTAAATCAACATACCAACATCTCCCCTTACAAATTTAATTATCTGCAAAAGGCTGCCCGTCTAGCTGTTCAGCTTCCTCTCTTTTTGTTGCTGTAATTTGGGTATTGTGAGCCATTGTCTTGGAAAATTCATACATTTCACTGGCTTTAGCTTCTGCGGCTTTCACAATTTCCAGGATTTCCAGGAGTTGGCTTTCATCAGGTAATTGTTTCATGGCAATACTTCTAATCTCTCAACTACTTTGTCTATCATAATTTTCGATTCGGGAGCCATCTTTAGCAAGGCTGCTAAATAATCTCCTGCTTTTTGAACATCTTCATCGGGCACACCAGCCATTAATACATTACCCACAATGTGCTCTGCTTGTAAGCGAACACCTGCTACGCAGAATTGAAAATTGCTTATCGAAGAAAAGTATTGCATCAGTATTTCATTTTGCGGAAAAAGAGACATGGCTCTTCTAAGTGCAAAAAGTCCCAGCGTTGCTTGGCGCTCGCTATCGTCTAGTACCTGGTAGAGCTCGTCAACCAAAGAGCGTATCTCGGAAGGAATAGACATTTACCAAAGTTTTTATTTAACACTTGCATTATAGCTAAAAGTTACAATAATTCTTTGTAGAATTCCAACAACTGCTCAGCTAAAGCTTTATTGGTATAATTGCTCATCGCTCTATGATAACCCCGATCGCCCAAATCGGCCGCCAAATCCTGCCGCTCCATCAATTTCTGCAAACACTCTCGCAAAACCCCTGCATTTCCTTCTGGAAATAATAACCCCGCATCGCCGATGACGTGGGGAATTTCCCCGCAGTCGGAACCAATAACCGGAATGTGACAGGCCATCGCTTCAATTAAAACGTGACCGAATTGTTCTTTCCAGCCCACAGTGGTCAAAGTTTTGAATTTATAGCTGGTTTGCGAAGGCAATACCAAACAGTTCATTAAGTTAATGTAGGGGGGGATTTCTTCGTGGGAAACGCTTTCTACCCAGATTATTCGGTCGCTGATTCCCCATTCAATACATTTTTCTGCGAGGTGCGCCCGCAATTTTCCTTGTCCTACTAACAGCCACTTCCAAGAGCTTTTTTTCAACCCTGTCAAGGCTTCAGCTAAAGTCAACAATCCTTTTTCTTCGACAAATCGCCCTACAAATCCTACCACAAAATCGGTCGGTTTAATTCCTAACCTGCGCGATAAATCAGCGTCTTTACCAGTGCGGCGAAACAAAGTTTCATCTACTCCGAGTTGTGGCATTACTTTTACCGCACCTTGATAGCCGCGCTGCCGCAAAATTTTAGCTCCATCTAAGTTGCCTGCAATAATTCCGTCGGTGTGCTGAAGATTGTAATTTTCTAAGACTGAAATGGGCCAATTCAATTGATAAGGCAGATTCCACCAAGTAAATAATATATTTTTTGCTTGCAGTTTTAGGAGTTTATTGAGTAAGATTAACTGAGCGCAAGCGAGAGATTTTGAACCTTGTTCAACTTGAATTATCTGCGGCTTAATTTTTTGCAAAAGTTCAATTAAATCTCTACCAAAAGTTAGCAATCCTTGATTGTTTTGACTAAAGTTGGAGACGGGGACTACTTTAAATGAGCCTTTTTGATAAAATTGCGTTTCTATAATTTTATTTTGTACGCCTCCCGGTTTCCAACGCCGCGGCACTACAACTGTTACTTCAATGTCGGGTTCTAGGTTGGCTAATATCTTGAATTTTTCCCGATTAATGTCCACAATATAGGTGTGACTAGCCACGAGAATTCTCATTTATTGGGAAGGGCGAATGGGAATAGGTAATTATTGAGCGTTAATCTTGTCTTGATGGCTATAACTTTGTCCATCATTCCACAGAGATTGAATTAGTGTATTGATAGCACTGAGAAAACCCAGGATATAAAAAGCAAATCTAGTTATAATTTTAATGGGCGAGTGGCTTTTATAACAAGGTGGATTTCCCAAAACGTGGCAGTCAAATAGTTTGGCAAAAAATCGCAGGCATTGAAAAGCTGTTAAATTTTTCAATCCCATGAGGAAATGGTTGTGATAAAATGTTACTTGATATTCGATCGATCGCGTACTGACATCGTGACATCCGCCGCTCTCTTCCCCCAAGTGAACTAAAGACGCATTGGGATCGTACCAAATTTTCATGCCAGTCGATCGCAATCTCAAACAAAAATCCGACTCCTCCCGCACCGCACTCCCTGCAAACCGCTCATCAAACCTCAGCCCCCATTCGGCAAAAACCTGCCTGCGAAATGACATATTGCAGCCTCTAGCCGAGAGCACCTGCTGCGGTTTTACTGTATGCACCAAATCGATAAAATACCAGGCAATGCCCGCATCCATCGCTTCTGAGGGCAAATATTCGATCGCCAAATCGCCTCCAGAATTATCCAGTTTCATTCTGTCAAAAACCCTGCCCGCCACACATCCCACATCGGGTTTTTCTAAATAGTTGTCAGCGTGAGCTGCCAAAAAACCATCTGGCAATTGTACATCATCATCAATAAATAAAATAATCTCTCCAACTGCGCGCCGGACTGCATAATTTCGAGCAGCAGGCAAACTCGCCCAATCTACTCTAAACCAGCGAATTTGGCCAGCGTTTGCCAATTCCTCTAAATAAACTTGAGTTTCCGATTCGTGGATGCGAGTTTGATCAATTACCAGCACTTCAAAATTCGGGTAATTTTGCCGAATCGCATCAGCCAATGTCTCTCGCAGAGGTTGTTCACGGTTGTAGGTAGGTATCACAACAGAAATCATCATTTGCAGTTGCCACTTTGCTTATTTCTCTACACGCCAAAGCCAGCCATCGCCTGGTTTGTAAATTAATGTAATTTTATATTTTTGCACTTTTTCTAGTTCAAATTTTAATGCTTCTGTAGCTCGGTAGAGAAATACATCGCTAAAACCATCAGGAATTTTGACTTGTTCGGGTTTAACTGCCAGCAAAAGCTGTACTTGCGGCTTCAGCATATAGCTGACAGACAGTATTTTTCCTGTGATGTTGTTGCCTCCGTGAGTGATTACTAAAGGTTTTTTCGCTTGATTTACAATCGCCGCTACTTGCGGATTGTATTTAGTGCTAGAAGGATATTTGTTCCACCACAGTTGGGACTGTGAGCTGACGGCACAAGAAACTATTCCACTCGATATTAGCGCTATTAAACCGAACTGCCATAGCTTTTGTTGGCGGGGATTGGTAGCGACTTTAATTTTAGCGGTGAATAGGTAGGCAACAGCTATCTGGATTGCTAAAATATAGGGAACCAGATAGCGATCGGCAACGCCTCGCACTGCTATCAATACTATCGCTGTAATTCCGATCGCTGTCAAGACAAACAGCCAAACTCGTTTAGGACTTGAGTGGCAGAGCGAGTATATTGAATGTGCGATCGCTAACAGCAATACGGCTACTACAATCACTCGGATTAAATCTGTAGTCATATTTATAGAACCAGATTTGATGATTCCGCCTTCCCAATGCGTGTCGATAAACATTCGGCAGGTGATGAGAATTAGAGGTTGAAGTGAAGATATCAAAGGCATGAAAAAGCGGGGAAAGCCTACTGTTGACTTAATTTCTTCCGAATTATCAAGTAATACCCAAATCCAAGGAGCAAAAAGAATTATTGCTATCGCTGAAGCTAGTAAATAAGCAATTAATGTTTTGCTAAAACGCCAATTCTCCTTAATAATTACATAGATGCCGTGGGCGAATACTACTAAAAAAAATAATAAACTAGAATAGAGTCCTAAAGTCAGGGCGATCGCATAAATAGACCAAACAGCCTTGCTCAATTTAGATGTGATCGGAGAATTTTGTAGGGTGATAGCCCGCAGCAGAATTGCATTCGACAGCAAAACCAGGACTGCAAACATCATGTAGGGTCTTGCCTCTTGCGCGTACAAGACGTGAAAGGGGGAAACAGCAACGATTGTAACAGCCACCCATCCCACAGACGCAGAGCGAAATAATTCCCAGCACAGCCAATAAATGCTGGGAAAAACTAACAAACTAATCAAAGCTGAAAGACTTCTGACAGTCGCCACTTGCGGGTCGAACAACTGCACCCAAAACCTGGCTAAAATAAAATACAGTGGCGACAGTTGAGGTTCTTCTGTAGCTAAACCTTTAACAGTATCCAACCAAGTTTTTTCGGGATTTATCTGCTGGTATTTCCGCTGCAAATCTCCGACGCTAATTGTTTTGCCTTGAAAATCTTGCTGCACCATTTCCGTCCAAGTGTAGCCAGAAATTCGCAGCGAGGTGATAGATTCGTCGAACGAGTAGACTTTGCGATCCAGATTAGTAAAGCGAAACCCTATCCCCGTTATTAATATGACGACAATTAAAAATTTTAACGAAACTCGATGCAGCCGCCCATTTTGAATTGATTTGGTGTTCATACAATCAGAAATGGGGAAATGAAGAAAGAAGGATTTAGTTATTTAGGAAAGAGGGAATAAAGAATGAGAAATTAGTTTCAATAGCGCCTATATTTATCTAGAGGCTTCTTCCTTCTTCCTGACATCCGTTACATCCGTTACATCCGTTACATCGGTCGAGCGAATCCGTTGCCAAACTTCCTTCTTCCTTCAGATTAATTCCCCATTTCCATCAGATAGCTATGTGTTGCTGAACGGCTAAAACTAAATTTTCAGTCCAGAAATTAGCCAATTCGGCACTGGCAGCTTCCACCATAACTCGAATTAGCGGTTCAGTGCCAGAAGCGCGCACCAAAACCCGTCCCTGTTCTCCCATTGCTGTTGTAGCACGATCGATCGCACTTTGCATTGCCTCGCACTCCTGCCATTTCAGGCGTTTTTCGCGATCCTCAACCCGAATATTTCGCAGCAACTGCGGATAAGTTTGGAAACTGCCACTTACCAATTGTGCTAAAGATTGCCCGGACTGGCGCACCAGCGAAGCCAAATGCAAAGCTGTCAGCAAACCGTCGCCGCTGACACCGTAATGCGGACAAAGAATGTGTCCCGACTGTTCGCCGCCCAACATCGCACCAGTGCGCTGCATTTCAGCGTGAACGTACTGATCTCCGACGTTGGTTCTAGTTAGTTTGCCGCCCAATTCTTCCCAAGCTCGCTCGAAGCCGAGGTTAGCCATTACAGTAGAAATAATTAAATTGGATGGTAACTGTTCGGAGTCGCGCAACTGCCGGCCCCACAGATAAAGAATGTAATCGCCGTCAATCGTTCGACCTTGGTTGTCAACACACAAAACTCGATCGGCATCGCCGTCAAAAGCAAAACCCAAATCGGCATTGTGTTCCAAAACAGCCGCTTGCAAACTGTCAAGATGAGTAGAACCGCAGTTAACATTAATACGAGATCCATCAGGAGAGTCGTGCAAACAGATCACATCCGCCCCCATTTGCGCGAACACCGCCGGCGCCAAACCCGCGGCCGCCCCCCAAGCCAAATCCAAAACTATCCGCATTCCCTCCAAATTCATCTGTTGCAGCGAATCACAGAGCGAAGTGGCATAATCTTTAACCAACTCAGAGCGATGGTAGTGGTGTCCCCAAGCCAAGCTAGCCACCGGAACCTTTGCCCCTCGGATTCCCGCTTCGATTTGTTCCTGCAACTGCTGCGACAGCTTCGAGCCGTTTGAGTCGAAAAACTTAATGCCGTTGTCTTCTGGGGGATTGTGAGAAGCCGAAATCATCACTCCGCCGACCGACTCCGAAACGCTTGCCAGATAAGCAACGCAGGGAGTGGGACACAATCCCAAATTCCACACTTCCAAACCGGCGGCCGTCAAACCCGCTGACAGTGCCATTGCCAGCATATCGCTGGAATTCCTGCTGTCTTGCCCCAAAATCACAGGCCCCTGGTTGGAGGTATTTTGGCGTAGAACTTGTCCAGCCCAGAAGCCGACTTGCAGGGCTAGGGGTGCATTCAGCAATTCTCCAACTTTCCCGCGAATGCCGTCTGTGCCGAAGAGTTTGGTATTGGGCAGGGGGAGGCTATCTCCCAGCAGAATCGTATCGCGTTTGACTGGCTGTACCGAGTTAGCAGCCGGAAACTCGCTGCCACGAGGGCGCGAAGGTGTCTGAACCATATTCACTCCTTTAGGAATATTCACACTCACACTTTGGGTTCATGTTACAACTGAAAGTCTTTATTTTCAGCGTAAACTCCATTTATTTCGTCAATTGCTGAAGCAACTTGCTTTGACAACCTACGCACAAAGCTTAACTTCATCGGAAAAATTTGTATTGTACCCAAGGGAAAAACTTTTAGTCCCGGGCGCGCCAACGCCATAAAACCCGGTTTCTTTCTGCGTCGAGGAATGATGCTGCTGCTGTTTGAGCCTGTCAGGCACTGCGTGTGTAGAAGGTTAATGCTGTATTGCCGTATACTTTCTGGCGGCAAATTTCTAGGCCGGAAATCGCTTGTGCCGATCGCTCCGGGCTGTGTTCGATCGCGATTTCGCCGAGGAGTGCTAGCATTTCTTGGCTGGCGATCGTGTTTAACACAGGTTCGTACAAGTCGCTGGCGTAGGGCGGATCGAAGTAAATGCGATCGAACTGCTGCCCCGCTAGTGCCGCCAATTTCGCCGTCGCGTTTCCCCGCAGTATTTGGAATGTTTGGGACGAGTCTGCTACTTGCTCCCAGTTTTCGCGGATAATCGCACAAGCTTTCGCCGACTGTTCGATGCCAGTGACACTCGCGGCTTGCCGACACAAAGCTTCTGCACCCATTGAACCGCTGCCGGTACAAATGTCCAGCCATCTGCAATCTGCGATCGTCCCTTGCCAAATATTAAATAAAGCTTCTCTGACTCGCGAAGGTGTAGGGCGAGTTGCGAGTCCCGGCAGGGTTTTTATTTGGCGGTTGCCAGAGATTCTCAGACTCATATAATTTTAGATTTTAGATTTTAGATTTTAGATTGGGGATGACTGAATGAATATAAATTTGGTGCATACTTACAGTTGCATTCTTTATTGAAACTGGTATCATATAAAACTATAAACACCCGGTTTATACTACAAACCGGGTTTTGCACAAATCGCCTAAGCAGGTACTTTTTCCCTCACCAGACTGACAAAATTTGACAGCATTTGCAATCCCGTACTCGAAGACTTTTCCGGGTGAAATTGCACGGCCATCAGATTGTCTTTAGCTATAGCCGCCGTCACGTTTTGACTACCGTGAGTCACAATTGCCGATCGCACTTCCCAATCAACTGGATCGACATAATAAGAATGCACGAAATAAACCCAAGGATCGGACGGTAAATTTTGCCACAGCGGCAAATCCGGCTGAGGAAATTGCAATTGATTCCATCCCATGTGCGGAATTGTCAAACCCGGTTCCGACCGAAATCGGCGCACTTTTCCGGCAATAACGCCCAATCCCGGTTCTACGCCTTCTTCGGAACTTTCAAACAGAATTTGCAAACCCAAACAAATGCCTAAAAAAGGTTTTCCCGATGCGATCGCCCTTTTTATCGGTTCTATCAAATTGCGCGATCGTAAATTCTGCATTGCCGGGTCAAACGAACCCACTCCCGGCAAAACCACCGCATCAGCCTGCTCGATTATAGCAGGAGAATCTGTAATTTGTGGCACTGCACCCACATTTTCCAAGCCTTTACAGACTGAGTGCAGATTGCCCATGTCATAGTCTACTACTGCAATGACAGACATTGACTTACTTGCCTTATATTATCAATATCAGTATTATTGCACAAATATGACGGCGAAAATCCTGCTAACCTCATTTGATACTTGGCTTCCCCATCAGAAATCCAACTCTTCGGACGACTTATTAGCTAAGATTTCCCAAATCAAATCTTTGCCTGATTCCCTGACTTTTTTGAGGAAACTGCCAGTAGATTTTCAGCTAGCACCTAATTTAGCGATCGCCAAAATCAACCAACTCCAACCCGACACTATTATCTGCTGCGGCATGGCCGAAAGCAGGCAAAAATTAACTATAGAATCTTGCGCTTGCTGCGATCGCGACATTCGGCAAACATCAGTTAATCTCGAACCGCTAGTCGCTGATTTAGCTGCAACAGAAATCAGTCACGAAGCCGGAAAATTTGTATGCGAAGCCCTCTATTATGCAGTTTTAAAACACCTTGCAGATTCTCAACTTAGCACCAAATGTATTTTCGTACACGTACCAATTTTGACAGAAGAAAATGCCGACCAAATTGTCGCCGATTTTTTATTAATTTTAACTCGCCTCCCTTAACAACCGACAACTAACAACTGACAACTGACAACTGACAACTGCCAGTTGCCAACTGCCAAGTCTTTAGCCGCCGTAATTCCAACCGGTGCTTTCTAGCAGCAACGGATTGCCTTCTCGGTGGACGCCGGCTGCCAAAACTTCTCCCACATAAACTGTGTGGTCTCCGTGTTCCACAGAACCGACAACTTTGCACTCGATGTAACCTAGAGAATCCGAGATAATCGGACAACCAGTTTCCGCGCCCGGATAAAATTCTACATCTTCAAATTTATTGCCAACGCGGCGCTGCTGCTTGAAGAATTTCTGGGCTAACTCTTTTTGCCCTGCTTCTAGGAAACTCAAAGCAAAGACACCGCTGGCTTTGATCATGCCGTGGGATTTGGAGTCTTGCTTAACGCAGTTGACAACTAAGGGAGGGGTAAAGGAAGATTGCATCACCCAGCTAGCGGTGAAACCGTTGACTTCCTCCCCGTCTTTGACACCGCAGATGTACAATCCGTGAGGGATTTTCCGCAAGATGGTCTTTTTAGCTTGTTCGTCTAGCACGGGCTTACCTGTTCGATCGATAATTCTACACCGCCCAGTTTACCAATATCGGGATCGCAAACCCACCTGTCTTAAGGGCTATTCGCTAATATTGCCTTTTTAGATCCCAAACTTGACACCAGTTTTAAGTCAAAATTAACAACTCACAACTATGATGAAACTCCATACTTTTTAAACCAATCTTGCATCCGTTTCCAACCATCCTCAGCTTCTTTTTTCCGGTAACTGGGGCGATAGTCGGCGTTAAAAGCGTGCGGCGCATCTGGATAAAGCACAATTTCCGAACCGCTGCTACCAGTTTTGAGAACTTCCCGCATTTTCTCGACTGTATCGTTGGGAATTGACTCGTCTTTGCCACCGTAAAGCCCCAATACAGGCACTTTCAAAGTTGCTGCAATGTCGATCGGCTGTTTGGGGGTTAAATCCGTAGAATTGCCAACCACACGCCCGTACCAAGCTACTCCCGCTGTGACTTTAGGGTTGTGGGAAGAGTACAGCCAAACAATTCTGCCACCCCAGCAAAATCCTGTAATTCCTAACTTATTAGTATTGCCTTTTCCTGACTTTTGTGCCCACTCTACGGTTGCATCTAAATCGGACATAACTTGAGCGTCAGGAACTTTCGAGACAACTTTACTAATAATTTCGGGAATCTCGGTGAGTTTAGAAACATCACCTTGACGGGAAAACATTTCTGGGGCGATCGCTAAATAACCTAATTTTGCCAAACGGCGGCAAATATCTTGAAGGTGTGCGTGAACTCCGAAGATTTCTTGAATTACTAAAATTACTGGAAAATTGCTGCCGCTGGCTGGCATTGCTCTGTAGGCTGGAATTGAGCCGTCTTTTACGGGAATTTTTACCTCACCTGCAACTAAACCAGCAGCATCCGTATTGATAACGGCAGCCGCAATAGGATGAACTGCTAAGGTAAATCCGGCGCTTAATGCGGTGACAATGATAAATTGTCTGCGAGTTAAATCTTTCATCGGTAATGGGGAATGGGGAATGGGGAATGGGGAATGGGGAATGGGGAATTGGCCAAACAGGGCATTGGCCAAACAGGGCATTGCAACTGCCAACTGCCAACTGCCAACTGCCAACTGCCAACTGACTAATGACGGAAAAGCCGATCGTGCTCTGGATGGTACAAGCGCGATCGTCCTGCTGCTGATTTTCCCAACGCCGGACTAATCACATACATTGTCGTTCTGATCAAATTATTTTCGCGCGTAGCAACGGCCATTTGGTCAAGGGGAACTAGCACAATTTTTTCATCCGGCCAGCCCAACCGATAACAAATCGCTACAGGCAAATCCGATGGGTAATGTTCCATCAATTTAGCTTGAGCTTTTTCCACATGGCGGGCACTCAAATACAGGCACAAACTCGCTTGATGAGCCGCTAAACTCGCCAATTCTTCGCGTTCCGGTACTTCGGTTCTGCCGCTAATTCGCGTCAAAATAATTGTCTGCACAACTCCCGGAACTGTCAACTCAATTTTAAGTTTAGCCGCTGCAAGTTGGAAAGCGCTAATTCCCGGAATTACCTCAAAAGCAATTCCCTCGGAAGCCAAAGCTTGCATTTGTTCCCCGACAGCCCCGTAGAGACAGGGATCACCGGAATGGAGGCGGACGACGCTTTTTCCGGCCTGCACTCGTTCCACCATCAAAGGTACAATCTCTTCGAGGGTCTTATCCGCAGTTTGAATAACTTCAGCATCTGCGCGCACCCCCTGCAAAATTTGCTCTGGGACTAGCGAGTCAGCAAATAATATGACATCGGCCGCAGCCAGTAATTTTTGAGCCTTAACAGTCAACAAATCCGGGTCTCCCGGGCCTGCACCTACAATGTATACCCCTGGAATTAGGGATTCAATCTCTGTCAAACTCATGGCTGCTAAAAAATTTGCTAAATTTACGAACGCTTCCGGATGTACCTATTTTGGTTGGAAGTAAGAGATGGTAGATGCACCCTGGTTTTGAACCCTAGAGACTAACCTCTCTGGGGTTTTTTATTGATCCTCTGGGGATTTCTGAGTGATCTTTCCCCGATCGCTATTGGGGGAGACAACATCGGGTAAAGGTCGATCGAGCAAATAAAGCCAAGCTAACCCGCCCAACCCTAAAACAATCCCAGTCAAGCTTACCATCTGTGCCGTCCGCAGCGGCCCGAACATCAAACTATCAGTCCGCAACCCTTCAATCCAGACTCGACCGGAACTGTAAGCTGCGATATAAACCAAAAATAAAGCACCAATTTTCAAGCGAATTTTACCCTGCAAATCTCGGAAAAACAAAGTCAGAAGCAACCCAAATACTGTCAAATTCCACAGAGATTCGTAGAGAAATGTGGGGTGGAAGTATTCAAAATTAGCGTAGGCGGGCGGGCGGCTGCTGGGGGGAATATAAAGTTTCCAGGGCAAATCCGTAGGACTGCCAAAAGCTTCCGAGTTAAAGAAATTTCCCCAACGTCCGATCGCCTGACCGAGAATTGCCGAAGGTGCGATTAAATCTGCCAATTGCCAAAAAGAAACTCGCTGGATTTTCGCAAAAATTAAAGCTGCGATCATTCCACCCAAAATCGCCCCGTGAATGGCAATTCCGCCTTTCCAAATTGCAATAATATCTTCAGGCCTCTGGGCGTATTGCTGCCACTCAAAAGCCACGTAATAAATTCGAGCACAGGGAATAGCACCGATAACCAGCCAAATTGCCAAATCACCCAATAATTCCGGGTTGACGCGGCGCTTTTCGGCCAAGTATTGGGACAGACTGACCCCAATCAAGACGGCAGAAGCTATTAACAGCCCGTACCAGCGAATGGCTACGGGGCCAAGTTGAAAGATAATTGGGCCCGGCGATGTAAATTGAAACGCTAAGGGCAACGCAAGAATATTTAGCACCATAAAAGTTGCATTAATTGTGATGGAAAGCTGTCAAATTTGCATACCCTTTAACAAACTCCAGAGTTTATTTTAGGGGGCTGTGGTCATTTACACGCAATATTTGGGGAATTGTACCAAAAATTAACTGGATTCTTGATTGTGCAGATTTCTGTCTGGAGTTTTCTTTGTGAGTCCACAATAAGAGCCCCCCTAACCCCCTTTTTTAAGGGGGGAACCGGATTATTCTCAAAGTTCGCCTGATTAAGGGGGATTTAGGGGGATCGAGACTTCTCCTTTTTGACGATTAACTGCCACTTGGGTCGAGAAGTTTTAATATAGAAGATGGCTTTAAATTTTCTGATGACCTATGTCTCCTACTTCCGTTTCTCAGGTGTACTCTTCGGGTAATTCCAAGGGTGCGAATCAGTCTCGCAAGACTGCTGCTTTGGCTGTTGAGTCGGGTAAAATTCCGCCCTTGCTGGGCGCGAGTTTAGCTGAGTTAACGGAGTGGGTGCAGCAGCAGGGACAACCGGCTTATCGGGGAAAGCAGTTGTACCAGTGGATTTATGAGAAAGGTGCGCGATCGATCTCTGATATTTCTGTATTCTCGAAACAGTGGCGCGAGACTGTTGCTAAAATCCCGATCGGGCGATCGACCATTCACTATCGATCGGTCGCACCAGACGCCACGGTAAAGTATCTCTTAAAATTGGCAGACGGTCAAATCATTGAAACAGTCGGCATTCCCACCGATAAACGGCTGACTGTGTGCGTCTCAGCCCAAGTTGGCTGCGCGATGGGCTGCGACTTTTGCGCTACCGGAAAAGGTGGTTTCAAGCGCAATTTAGAAGTAAACGAAATCGTCGATCAAGTCTTGACAGTACAGCAAGATTTCGGCCGCCGAGTCAGCCACATCGTATTTATGGGAATGGGCGAACCCCTACTGAATTTCGATAATGTTGTAGCTGCTGTCAAGTGTTTGAATCAAGACGTAGGAATTGGACAGCGAAATATCACCATTTCCACAGTAGGAATTCGCAATCGCATCAGCCAACTAGCTGAACATCAACTGCAAGTTACCCTCGCCGTCAGCCTCCACGCTTCCAATCAAAGATTGCGGGAAGAGTTAATTCCTAGCGCCCGCCCTTATCCTTTGGGTGAGTTAATCGCAGAATGCCGGGAATATGTGCGATCGACGGGGCGCAGATTAAGTTTTGAATACGTACTTTTAGCAGGTGTGAATGACTTACCAGAACACGCATCCGAGTTAGCTAGTCAGTTGCGCGGCTTTCAGTGTCACGTCAATTTGATTCCTTACAATCCGATTCAGGAAGCTGAATATAAGCGACCGACTCCCAATCGAATTAACAGTTTCGTTGCGACTTTGAAGGAAAAGAAAATTGCAGTTAGCGTGCGGTATTCTCGCGGCTTAGAAGCAGATGCCGCCTGCGGACAATTGCGGGCTTCCGAGGTTGAAAATTGAATTTTTAACCCCTAAAAATTGTCGTAGGGTGCGTTAGGCTTGAGATGTTGCACCATTCTCAATTAGCCTTTTGCGGGCGGGCAGGATGCCCAACCCCTACTCCCCACAAGAAGAAAACTCCATCTTTGTGGAACAGGCATCTTGCCTGTTCTTAAGAATGGTGCAAGATGTGAGTTAGACCGCGTTATTTTATCAATCATGGATCAACTACATTGTGACGCACCCTACTAACTCTTTACAAGCGTTTAACAAGTATCCACCGCAACTCTAACGGCGGTGTTTGTTGCACAGAAAATAAATCGCGCCCGCTAGCCCAACTGACAAACCAAGGTGTCGGCGGCCACGCAGAGTCAGGCAAATGTTTCTGTTCGTATTCAATCACAGATTCATCAGAAATAATTTCTAACGGCAAACCCTCTATTGCTGCTTGCAATTCTTGTCTGGTAATCAGATAAGACCAACACAATTCAGACATTTGTTTTGCCATCTCGTCGGGTTCGTAACCCTCTACAGCTAAGAAAGCACTGAATAATATAAACCCGCCACTTAAAACGGCATCGGACATTTTGCCCAGGAACAAACGAATTTGTTCGGGGTAGCGGAAATGAGAGAGAACTTCGGTAGCAATGGCTAATTTGTACCGATAAGTTTTCATCCTCAATAATGGATCTAAAACGTCGCCTTGGGTGACATTTATCGGTAAGTCTTCGGCGGTTGCGGCGGATGATAGCTTCTCGGCAAATATCGGTGTTAGTTCGATCGCATCCACGGAATGGCCTAACCTTGCTAAGGGCAAACTATTGCGCCCTGGGCCCGCACCAACATCTAAAATAGGTGCTTTTCCCGGTTCGCCTAATTCGGCGGCAATGACGATGACTTTGGCATCGGGATGGCTGCCGAATAAAGGTTCGGGGCGAATATCCGGCCAGCTATGATATTTCTGGGCCATTGATTCGATTTGAATCTTGGTATTCAGAGTAATGCCGCCAGCTAAACCGCTTTGGGAATTGGCGGGAAAGTATGAGACTATGAGATTAGCATGGGGGGAATTTTTGAATCCTTCTGCTAAGGCGTTGGCGATTAATGTTCGCAAGTTTTCGGCTTGGGCAGCGTCGATATTTTGTCCGAGAATGTTTAAGAAGTCTGAGAGTAATTTAAGATAGTCGTCTAGCATCGATGGCAAGCAAGGCAGATAGAATTCTCCCTTGAGGCCGATGCTCCTTTTGAGTCTTTCTTTGAGAATTAATTTCAGGCGATTGGAGTCTGTCAGCGGCAGGCCTATTTCGGGTGATTCGCTGACAGGCAATTCCGGGGAAGATACAGCACTGGCAAGGTTTTTAGTCACAATGTTTTTGATTAGATTCGGCAATAAGTGCGATCGCACCGAGCATAATCTTGTGCTCTTGCACCTGAATTCGAGCGTGCAGTGTTTCTGCGGTATCATCAGGCAATACCGGCACCGCAGCCTGCATTAAAATCGGCCCGCTGTCTACTTCTAAACGGGCGATATGCACCGTACATCCGGTGATTTTAACCTTGGCAGCTAGTGCTTGCTCGACGGCCCGAATTCCTGGGAAACTCGGCAGTAAGCTGGGGTGAATGTTAATAACGCGATCGGGAAAAGCACCAAACAAAACTTTGGTAACAATTCGCATCCAACCCGCCATCACGACCCATTCTACATCATAATCTTGGAAAGTTTTGACAATTTTTGTATCTAATTCTTCGCGGCTTTTGCAGTCGCGGTGATTGAGTAGAATCGCGGGAATGCCGTATTTTTCGGCTCTGGCTGCGGCTTTGGCTTCGGGGTTGTTGTAAATTAATACTGGGATTTGAGCGTTGAGTTGTTGGTTTTGGATGGCTTGGGCAATTACCTCGAAATTGCTGCCGCTTCCTGATGCCAAAACTCCTAATTTTAACGGAGTGTGAGCGGGAGCGATCCTCTTCGAGGGCTTCGCTAACGAACTTTTGCCAATCTCAGGAGAAATCAGGCAGGCATTGGAATTAACAGATACTGGATTAGCGGTCATTCGATTTTAGATTTTAGATTTTAGATTTTGGAGGCGACCCCACGCATCAATTCGGGGGCTTGAGGATTTTAGATTTTAGATTTTGGATTGATTCCACGGATAAATCACGTGGCGGGTACCATCAAGAAATTCGCTTGTCATAAAGATAAAAACTATTCACTCGTATTCTACTATAGAGGTAAAGGGTGCTTGGTCGCACTCTACATGGAGATATTGGCTAAGTCCTAAGTATATTTGGTTATGTGACTTACTGATTCAACCCTATTCTACAATATTACCAAAAAACTCTTCCCTGAGAATCGAATAAAGTTTTAGATCCCAATATCTGCCTTTTACAAATAGCTGCTGTCGCAATATCCCTTCCAATTGCATCCCCACTTTTTCCATCACCCTAGCTGAAGCAATATTGTTAACTTCACATCGAGCCACAATTCGATTCAGCAACATCTCCCGAAAACCGAATTCAATCACTGCATTGACAGCCTCGCTCATGTATCCTTCGCCCCAATATCTTCTAGAAAGTGCGTAGCCAATTTCCGCGCGGCTGTGCGTCATGCTCCATTCCACAAATCCGCAAGTGCCGATAAATTTTTTCTCGGCTTTGTGGACGATTCCCCAATCTACCAGCTCTCGTCTTTTGTACATTTTAGTAATGGATTTTAGAAAGTATTTAGTATCTTCTATCGATGTGTGAGTTGACCACATTGTGTATTCTGATACTTCCGGGTTGCAAGCATACTCAAACATATCGCTAGCATCGTTTAAAGTAATTTTCCTGAGCAGGAGCCTTTCAGTTTCTATAGTGGGTAAATGAGCTAATATATCGAGAAGATTCATTTTGACATTGACCTATATTGTGATACCATTTAAAACTAAAAGCTAAAATTTACAAGCCAATGGTTCGGATTAAATTTGGGCGTTTTAACTGGTTGGATAATGATGCGATCGCAGCTTGGACTTTCTTGGCCCCAGCTTTGCTGTTTTTGGGTACTTTTTTGATTTGGCCGATCGCCTATTTATTTTACCTCAGCTTTACCAGCGGCAGCTTTACCCAGTCGGGAGTGCGTTGGATTGGCTTCAACAACTACTGGCGTCTAGTCACAAACCCGGATTTCTGGCAAATTCTCCAAAACACGCTCTATTTTACTACTGCAACAGTCATTCCCAGTTTAGTGATTCCATTGGGTTTGGCAGTTTTGCTAAATCGCTCGTTTGCTTGGCGAGGATCTCTCCGCACCGCTTATTTTATTCCTTCGATTACCTCTTTAGTTGCAGTTGGCTTGGGTTGGCGGTGGTTGTTTCAAACCGAAGGCCCGGTGAATAATGCGCTAAATGCGATCGGCTTAAATCCAATTCCTTGGCTGAGTAGCACAGTTTGGGCAATGCCTGTGATAATTCTGCTCAGTGTTTGGAAACAATTAGGCTTTAATATGGTAGTATTTTTAGCAGGATTGCAAGCAATTCCGGTAAATCGTTACGAAGCGGCAGAATTGGATGGAGCTAATGCTTGGCAGCAATTTTTGTACATCACTTTACCCGGTTTGCGGCCGACTTTAGTATTTGCTACCGTGACTACTGCTATTTTTACTCTGCGGAGTTTCGAGCAAGTTTACGTCATCACCGGCGGCGGCCCTTTGAACTCTACTAATTTGCTAGTTTATTATATTTACGAGCAAGCTTTTTCGCAATTTGATTTTGGCTATGCAGCCGCTGCGGCAACTTTCCTGATGGCTATAGCTTTGATATTAGTCTATTTACAACTAAAAGTTTGGGGCGAAGATGCTTGATATCACATTGGGTAGCATCCTTCGTGTATGGGCGGGGCGCGTTTACGAGATTGTTTGTTTTAGGCATGATGGTTAGTAAACCCCCCCTACGATCGCACAAATTATACAATTAACCATCATGCCCAATGCCTAATTACCCATTCCCAATTTTATATTCCATGTACTCTGCTGTTTGTTCGGCTTGTGCTGTTCCCAAAAGCTTGCCGACAACGTGCAAAGACATATCAATTCCCGCAGCAATTCCCCCAGAAGTGATGATTTTGCCGTTATCTACAAATCGCTGATTTTCGATAATAGTTGTGTTGGGCGCTAATTTTTTCAATAAACCTAATGCCTGATGGTGGGTAGTTGCTTCCAAACCTTTCAACAAACCAGCTTTTGCCAAAAGCAGCGAACCCGTACAGACAGAAAGCACTAATTCTGCTGTTCGCGCACAATCTTTGATCCAATTAATAACTGCTGAATTATCGATTAACTTTCTCGTACCTTGTCCTCCCGGTACAATTAAAATATCCGGTGGCGGACAATCAGAAATGGTGCAGTCGGGATTTATGCTCAAACCATTACGGGCGTTGACAGCACCGGGATCTTCGGCTACGGTAGAGACTGCAAAAGGTCGCTCGCCCTTACTTAATTCTGATGTCACCGAAAACACTTCAAAAGGCCCTGCAAAGTCCAGTACCTCGACATCATCGAACATTAAAATAGCTACGTTCCTAGTTGTCATAAGACCTACTTCTGATAGAGGCAAAAAATCTCGGCGATTTGTTATCGTAGAACAGGTATAATTTAAATTATTAAAGCTATGCCGAAAAATATTCGCCATCGCGCCATAAAAATTTGTCTTTTGGGTCTGGCTTGCGCCTTAGCAATTGCTGTTGCGCCAATTGTCACGCCCGCTCAATCCACAAGTCAATTAGAGTTTCGCATTACTCAATTAGAAAGGCAAATTTCTGAACTCAGGGGACAAATCTACAGCTTGCAGAACCAAGGTTCTAGAGTTAACCGGCCTCAGTCTCCTTCCCCTTCCGGTTCGGGTCGCACAAATCCTGGAACGCTGTCGGGAGACCCGATGTTTGATAATTTAGCCACTTTGGCAATTGAAACTAAGCAAGATGTTATTAAAATTCAAGAGCGGTTGTCAAAGCTAGAAGCGTCGAGAAATCGCTAGAGAAGGATGAAGGATGAAGGATGAAGGAAGGAAGGGGCGACACGGATACACGGATTAATTATTGAGCAAAAGTAGGGAGTCAGGAGTCAGGAGTCAGGAGTTAGAAGTCAGAAGTAAGAGGGAAGAAGGAAGAATTCAGTAGTCATTAGTTAGAAGGATGAAGTCATATTCTCGCCAACTCAAAACTCAAAACTCTCCTCCTCTCCCTCTCTCCCATTCTCTGACGTTGAGGTCGAGAACAGCAGGGTCTGCTAAAAATTAACTTGCAGAACTATTCAATGATATGGAAATAAAAGGCTGCAACCACAAAATTGATGGCTAACAACAACAGAAACCAGCCTGCGCGAAAGGTGTAAGGGAATTTGCCCGTTTTCATCACGGAGTCGGATTTTAATTGGTTCTTCGCTATCTCTGCCATAGGTAAAGCTCCTAATTCATAATGTCACTCTATTTACAAATAGCAGAGAGCGTCGCACTTATGCACAATCCTCTAGAGTTATTTTTTGTAACAAGGAGTTTATACCGAGTGGAATTCAAATTAGTTTCAATCGCTCTCTCCGGCGTGGTAGGAACTGCGGACGAGAGGCCCCGATCGCACGCGCTCAAACCCCATCTCCCGCGCGATCGACCCAAAACGGTCAAATTCGGCTGGCGTCCAGTATTTACGCACTGGGAGGTGCTCTAGAGATGGTCTCATGTATTGACCGAGAGTGAGCCGATCGCACTTGGCGTCCCGCAAATCAATCATCGCTTCGACTATCTCGGCTTCAGTTTCCCCGTGCCCCAACATCAAGCCGGATTTGGTGGGAATAGTTGGGTCATATTGCTTAACAATACGCAGAACGTCGATCGAGCGATCGTACTTGGCCCCCCTCCGCACCGGCCCTTGCAACCGACGCACCGTCTCAATATTGTGGTTGTAACAAGCGGGTTTAGCCTCCACCACCGTGCGAATCCGCTGTCGCTGTAACTCATCGAGGCCGGAATTCTCCCCCTCTGAACTCCTCCCCATTCCCCCCCAAAAATCCGGCGTCAGTACCTCAACTTCAGTATGCGGGTTCAAAAGGCGGATTTGGGCGATCGTCCTCGCAAACCAACCCGCACCCCCATCCGGCAAATCATCCCTCGCCACCGAAGTCAGCACCGCATAGCGCAAACCCAACAACTGCACAGCCTCCGCCACCTTTTGCGGTTCCTCCGGGTCGAGGGGCATCGGAGAATGACCTTTATCTACTTGACAAAAAGCACAAGCGCGGGTGCAAGTCTGCCCCATCAACAAAAAAGTCGCCGTTTTTTGCGCGTAGCACTCGCCCCGGTTGGGGCATCTCCCCTCCTCACAAATCGTGTGAATTTGCCGCTGTTTGATAATTTTTTGCACTTGGGAAAGTTCGCTAGCTTTGCCAACGGGCCTACGCAACCATTCGGGCATCGCCTCGATTTCACCCCGCATTTGGGCGGCAACTGCTTTGACAGTAGGAGTTTTAGGAGTTTGGGGCGACATAAAATTAAGTGGCGATTGAGTTAATTCCTTCGATCGTATCCGAAATCAAAGCCCCTGAACTTGTAGAACTATCACCCGAAATCAGAATCGCGCCGACGTGCAACAAAACTAAACTCGCCCAGAATTATGGGTAGAATTCTGTTAGGGATATACTGAAGGTTGCAAATCATCACTCATTCATTACTGAAGGAGTCAGTCGTGGCTGGTCAAAAAATCTTGGTAATCGATGACAGTAAAGTCATCCGCCTCCGAGTCCGAGAGATGTTGCCTCAGGGTAACTTTGAAATTCTAGAAGCAAAAGACGGCGAAGAGGGACTCAAACTGATCCGTCAAGCCCGGCCAAATCTAATTATGTTAGATTTCCTACTGCCCAAAGTCAGCGGTTGGGAAGTGTATCAAAAAGTGCAAGCCCATCCTGAGCTTTCTAAGATACCTTTGGTGATCATGTCGGGCCGCGAAGAAGAGGTGATGGAAAAAATTCCGAAACCCTTTGAGAAGCATTTTTTTGCATTCATCGCCAAACCGTTTGAGAAAAAGCAGCTAACCGAGGCGATCAAATCGGCGATGGTACTGGCCAAAAAGAAACCAGTGCCGGAAGCCCCAGCAGCCGCCGCTGCACCCAGCTCTGGAGCGGGCGCCGCCGAAATTCAGGCGATGACTGCGAAAATGGCGAAAATGCAAGCGGAAATTGATGCACTCAAAAAACAAATGACTCAGGTGATTACGATTATCAAGCAGAAATTGAAATAATTCTGCTGTTTTTTGAAGGCACTTATGTAGAAGGAAACTTCCACACCGTGAAACTTTCAGTTGAGTCTCAAAGGCTGCGATTTTATCCGCATTTTTTTGCCAAATTGTTTGAGCGAGTGCGATCGCCAATAGCCTGCAACTGGTTTATCAAAATCCCAGTGAGAAAATCAATTAAAAGTTAAAAATAAAACAAGGGAGGAAATTAATTATTAATTAATATTAGGATTTTTAATTCCCGCTCGTTCCACACTCAATTATCAACTCCTCAGTCTCATTTTTTTGGTTAATGACTAACGACTATTCCGATTTTTTGCCTCAACTGCGTGCCTCAACAGAGCAATTATTGAAAAGATTAGACTGCTTCGATCAAGCGCAGGTATTAGCGATCGGAGATTTGACCTTGGACGAGTTTCTTACCGGACAAGTAGAGCGAATTTCCCGCGAAGCACCTGTGTTGATTTTGCGCTACGAAAATACTCAGCAAGTACCCGGAGGTGGCGCAAATGCTGTCTATAATTTAGCCAAACTGGGAGGCAAAGTAAAAGTTGCTGGTTTGGTGGGAAAAGACGACCAGGGAAAGGCTTTGTGCGGTATTTTTGAGGCGGCGGGAATTGATACGGGTGGGATTTTAATCGATTCGCAGCGTCCAACTGTCACCAAAACTCGAATTTCCGGGCACGCGCGGCAGTCGGTGACTCAGCAAATTGTTCGAGTCGATCGCAAATCGGACGAGTTGCCGGATTTAGATTTGCAGTTGCAACTGGCAGACTACATCCGGCAGCAAATACCGACAATAGATGCCGTGGTTTGTTCCGACTACGGCGACGGAGTTTTGACGAATTTGGCGATCGCATCGGCAGTGGTTCCCGGCAAAACAATTGTAGACGCTCAAACCAATTTGCAGCGATATTCTGGAGCAATGTTATTTACTCCGAACTTGCCCGAAGCCGAGCAAGCCGTCGGATATGCTATCAAAAACCCTCAAACTTTAATGCAAGCAGGACGCGATTTATTGAACTTAACTCAAGCTCAAAAAATCCTGATTACTCGCGGCGAAGAAGGGATGACTTTGTTTGAAAGAGCCAACGGCGAAGAAATCAAAAATTCACCCCCTCCAACATCCATTTGTGAAAAGGGGGAATTTGCCATTCAAAGTTGGGACATTCCCCCTTTTAACAAGACTGATGTATTCGACGTAACCGGTGCTGGAGATACAGTTGTAGCAGCAATGACTTTAGCTTTGTGCGTCGGTGCATCGGGTTGGGAAGCGGCAGTTTTGGGCAATTTAGCGGCTAGTATTGTCGTGCGTCAGTTCGGTACGGCAACGACGACTGTAGAGGAGATGAAAGAAGCTTTGAAAGCAATGATTGATGACTAATTATTGGTAATGGGGAATCGGGAATTGGGAATGGGGAATGGGGAATTGGTTATTAGTTATTGGTTATTTGTGATTAGTTATTGGTTATGGGTTATTGATTATTAGTTACTCGTTACCCATGCCCCATGCCCCATGCCCCATGCCCCATGCCCCATGCCCCATGCCCCATGCCCAATTGCCAATAACTACTTACTTTTTTTCAAAATTTGCCCCTTGTCATCAATTGTCAAACCGCTATTGGGAAAATCGCTCTTGGTCAAACGGTTAATCAACCCCACACTTCTAAATTTGTTATCAACAGCCGGAACACCTCGCCCGTCAAGTTGGACGGGGATAATCTTACCAGAAACAAAATCCCCTTGCGGAGTCATTTTCACATCCAAAATTAGAGATTGACCGAGTGCTCCTGCTGTAGACAAAGTGCGATAACCCAAAAAATTTCCCAGAGAGTAAGCAATCAATTTACCTTTATAAAGTTCCATTGCTCGCGGAACGTGCGGGCCATGTCCCAAAATCAAATCAGCTCCCGCATCAATCATCGTCCGCGAAAACAAAACCATATTTCCCCGGTTTTCTCCGTAAAAGAACTCAGTTTTATTTCTCACATTGATAGCTCCCGTTCCTTCAGCTCCAGCATGAACTGATATCACTACAATATCAGCGTTTTCCTTAGCTTTTTTGACAACTTCGGCTCCCGCTTTCAGTTCCAGCAAAGAATTGTGAACGTCGCCGTAGTTGCTGAAACCGATAAATGCAAAATTCACACCCTTGACATTTTGATAAACAATTTGATCTCTTTTACCGACAGCCTTCATGCCATTGCTGTCGATGTTTTTAATCGTGTCCTTAAATCCCTGCTCGTTAAAATCGTAAGAGTGATTGTTGGCAATACTCAAAATATCAAAACCAACATCTTTGAAAATTTTCGCATAACTCGGAGGCGTCCGAAAGGCAAACAGCATTCGTCCGCCGCCTGCTTTGGAACTGTAAGGATAATCGGTCATCGTGCTTTCAAAATTGCCAAACAGAATATCAGCTCCTTTGAGGTACGGTTTTACCGACTCTAATAACATCTCTTTTTTTGCCGGCAGTTTGTTGTAGGGATAATTTGTGCCGGGGATCATGTCGCCAACTGCTTTGATACTGACAGTTGCGGGCAAAATGGCAGGTTTTTTGGCAGCCGGGGAGGGCGATTTTGGAGCGGGAAGGGGTTTGGCTGCGGGTGTCGAGCTCACTTCTTGTACCGCAGGCTTTGACGTGGGAGGGTTATTAGTAGCGGGGGGTGAGGATTTGTAAAGTTGAGAAGCCAGTACAAGGCCGGATATGGGTACGAGAATTAGACTCAGAGCACCGACTGACAGCCCTGATTTTTTAGTTTTAGTGCCTGCTAATGCTGGCTGCGGCGATGGCTTTTGCTGCCTTTGGTTTGGGGGTTTTGGAGTTGGGATTTGAGGGGGTTGGGGCGGAGATTTTTCTGGTGTTTGAGGGGGCGCCGTTGTGACATTTTGAGTTTTTTCTAGCTTGGGCAAAGTCACAGGAATGGGAGAAGCGGCTACACTAGCAGCTACTGCTGCACTCGCAGCTACTGCTGCATTCACGGCAACTAATGGACTCACGGGTACGGAAGTCAAGCGTTTTTTTAATTCTACTGTCTGAGTCCAAGCGGGCAATTGCTCGCCGTCGCGCCGCCCGTAAACTGTCACTGAGTAAAGGTTATTTGGTTGCAGCCGCTGCAACCCTTTGACTGCGACTCGGAGACAGGCTTCTTCTGCGGGTAAATGTTCTGCTTCCAGCAGCAGGTGCAGGGTGTCATTTTCCCGGCTGGCTTTAGCCGTGACGCCGAAGCTTTGGAGTGCTTGGCTGATCAGAAATGCGATCGCCCTGGCATCGCCTTCTTTTGCTAAATTTAAAATATCTTGTTGGCTCACAAACGCCTCTACTCTCACACTAAAAATTTAGCTCGATCTTATATCAAATTTGGCGGCACAGCATTAAATACCGATTGATTTAACTTAACTAAGTGGGTACAAATAAACAGAACGTGGGGACAGGGCGCGTGCGTGAAAGGGTATACTCGCTCTCACTATAGCAATCCTTGCAGGAGTCGTAAACTTTTTACCCTACCCCAACCCTCCCCTTATCAAGGGGAGGGAGTAAGAAATTCACAAATGATGCGAGGATTGCTATATAGCTCCTAACTAAATCCGACCCTACTTTTACCAGATAGTAGGATTTTTGGCGCTTGCTAGCTGAATACAATATTTCCTAACGGTTATCTTAGTCGATCGCCCAAACACTTCTATCCGGGATAATTGCCCCCTGCAAATTAACATCGGTCAAATCAGCGCTCTCTTTCTTACAGCATTTTTGGTAAATAAAACTGGTTTGTGAGCGTCGAGAGTGTGTCCTGGAATGTACGGAAAATATGCAGTTTAGCAGCGAAGAATTAACGAAAAAACTGGCTTTCTCGTTACCAGTGCCAATCCCCCTGTCCCACTTGAGCCCAAATTCACACAAAAACGATCGACCCGCAGGCTCGGAAGCTTGTTAAACTCTTGGTCATGTCACGCTATTGGTGAGAAATCGACGGCTAGCCACAATCGTCTGCTAACGCCCCCGCAGTGCTGGGCTGCGGGGCCTGCATTGCACACTGCACGTAGGTGAGATTAGCTGCAATCAACTTTCGGGATGCCGCTGCTAAAGTCGCGGCCGCCAATGTAGTTGTTCGTTTTAAACTAATTAAACTAATTATTTAAAGGAGTGGCACGTCAATGACACAATTGTGCTTATAATATCTGGCTCGGTGCCCTCTCAAACCAGGGTTTTTCGCTAGTCTGGTGGTATTTGTGAGTTAGTTAAGCCCATAGCAGCTAGGATCGAGCTAACTCAAGGTTAAACTAAAGCTCGTCATGCGGCGTTGCCTCTCAAAACCCGGATTGAGTCTTATGGCGCATTACCGCTCCTCTGTATGTTTGTTCACCTGCATTGCCTGTCTGGGCGCTGCGTTCAGTCCAAGTGCCGACGGAGGGCAACAGGTACTCAATGCCTCTGCGCGTGCTGTTTCCCAAGAAATTGCTCAGGCGAACTCTCCCCCGGACGATCGCCAGGATTCCAAGCCTCCAAAACCGTCTCCAGCGCCCGATAAAAACAAATCTCAGCCTTCCAAAACGTCCAAATCTAATTCTAAGATCCCGAAATCGGTATCCAATTTAATCGTCATTTTGTCTCGTCAGCGGGGGTTCTTAATGTTGGGTTTGGCAGCAGTTGTCGTCACGGCAGCGGCAGTATTTATCATGCTCAAATTAGTTAGCGGTGACGAGTCAAATTATTCTAAGCGAAGACGGGGAAGATTTGAGCGCCACAACCCAAGAAACTCTCAATTTACTAATAATCCCGATTTTCCTACAAACTCGCACGCAATTACACAGCACAAAGCTTCTTTTGGGCTATCAAAACCGCTGTCAGCCTTGCCCTACCCTTTGGATTTGCCAAAAGACAACAGTATCGAGAACAGCGATCGACCTTTTCCGTTAAATATGGAATCCGGGGAACCTGAATCCCAGGATGCAGCAGTCGAGGGCGATCGAATTAATTCCGACACCTCGCCCTTGGAAACTCACAGCAACGGATACAGTAACACAGGTTTCAACATTCCCGAAACAACTAATCAAACCGATTCCCTAGCTAAGAAGAAAGGTATTGCCCTTCCCGAAACGGATGGTAGACCTAAAGTTGATATTATTGAAGCACTGATTGAAGATTTGCAGCAGCTAAATCCGGCAAAGAGAGGCAAAGCAATTTGGGAACTAGGTCAGCGGGGAGATTCCAGAGCAGTTGAGCCGTTGCTCGATTTGCTAGCAAATTCCGACTCCAAGCAGTACAGTTTAATTTTGGCAAGTCTCTCGGAAATTGGCATTCGCACCCTCAAACCCATGAATAATGCGTGGTCAATTTCGCTGCAAAATGAAAATCCCGAAGTGCGTAAAAATGCAATTCGCGACTTGACGCGGATTTACGAATTGGTGAATCAAATCAGTTACTTGTTGCACCGTGCGACGGACGATCCAGATCCAGAAGTTCAGGAAACTGCTCGCTGGGCAATCAATCAGTTGAATCGCATCCGTCCGCGTTCTGGGATGGATTAATAAACGTAGCAATTTTCAAATAATTTGAACTTAAGATTTGAAATGGGAAATTGATAATTTAGATTATGTTAAAATTAGTGAATGCTGATTAATGACTAATGACTAATGACTAATGACACTTTAAAACTATTGTTCCTGTCAACTTCGGTCGGTAAACTCGGTTCGGGGTTGGGTGGCGGAGTCGAACTTACAGTCCTTAACATCGCTAAAGAATTACAGACGCGCGGTCATAAAATAGCAGTTGTAGCACCGATAGGTTCAATTTTAGAATCAATTCCAGTAATCGAAATAACGGGTGATTTGCAAGTAACCGCCCAAACACAAGATTACAATGATCCTATTGTGATGCCCGCCGATTCTGTGCTGGCGAATATGTGGGAATATGCTCGCCAAGTTCAGGATGAATGGGATGTCATTGTTAATTTTGCCTACGATTGGCTACCGTTTTATTTGACACCATTTTTTAGGACTCCGATCGCACATTTGATCAGCATGGGCTCCCTTTCCGCCGCCCTCGATCGCATAGCCGGACAAACCGCCCTCCAGTTTCCTGGTACGATCGGAGTTCACACCGCTTCTCAAGCCAACACATTCGCCTTTGCCGATGAATGTCAGTTGTTGGGAAATGGCATAGATTTATCCCTGTACAAATTTTGCGACAAACCGCAGTCTAAATTAGCTTGGCTAGGCCGCATCGCCCCGGAAAAAGGCTTAGAAGATGCAGTAGCAGCAGCGAAAATTACAGGTATTCCCCTGAAAATTATGGGCAAAATGCAAGATGAGGATTATTGGCAAAAAATTTGTGCAGATTACCCGGATGCTCCGGTAGAATATTTAGGGTTTCTGACAACAACTCAAATGCAAGAGCAAGTCCGTCAGTGCCGAGCATTGTTGATGACACCGCGCTGGGTGGAAGCTTTTGGAAATGTCGCGATCGAGGCTTTAGCGTGCGGTGTACCTGTGATTGCTTACAAGCGCGGGGGGCCGGCGGAAATTGTTCGAGACGGGCTGACGGGCTTTTTAGTGGCTCCTGACAGTGTAAATGGCTTGGTAGGTGCGATCGCCCGCTTAGACCAAATTGACCGCAGCGCTTGCCGGCGACAAGTAGAGGTAGAATACTCTTTGGAAGCTTTGGGCGATCGTTGTGAACACTGGTTCAAATCTATCACTGCTAGTAGGGTGCGTCAGTAATAATACTGGCCAATTTTTAGAAAGATTCGCTGACTGACGCACCTTACAAGTTTATGGAACAGCAATTCAAATCTATTCTCAAAGTGAGTTAAATAAACTCTTAATTGACTGCCCAAAAAAGAAAACAGAAAAAACTATGGCAACCGAACGTTTAGTGCTTTTATCCAGTAGAGAAATCGAAAAAATGCGCCAAGCAGGCCGTTTAGCGGCCGAACTTCTGCTACATCTCGAACCGATGGTTAAACCGGGAGTAAGCACTCTAGAAATTAACGATGAAGCCGAACGCTGGACTTTGGCACACGGAGCAAAAAGCGCTCCGCTAGGCTATAAAGGATTTCCTAAATCTCTGTGTGCTAGCGTCAATGAAGTAGTCTGTCACGGCATCCCTAATGCTAAACAAATTCTTAAAGAAGGTGACATTATTAATATTGATGTAACACCTTTAGTTGATGGTTATCATGGCGATACTTCCAAAACTTTTTTTGTGGGCCAACCTTCACCTGTAGCGAAAAAGTTAGTTGAAGTAACCGAGGAATGTTTAAGAAGAGGAATTGCGGAAGTCAAACCGGGTGCCCGTACCGGCGACATCGGTGCAGCAATTCAAGAATATGCTGAAGCACAGGGTTTTTCGGTAGTGCGAAATTTTGCGGGGCACGGGATTCACCGAGTCTTTCACACTGAACCGGAAATTTTGCATTACGGCAAGCGGGGCACAGGAAAGAAGCTCAGACAAGGCATGGTTTTTACGATCGAGCCGATGATTAATGAGGGTACTTGGGAAGTGGAAATTCTCGCCGATGGTTGGACTTCTATCACCAAGGATGGAAAGCTTTCGGCTCAATTTGAGCACACTCTGGCTGTGACTGATTCTGGGGTGGAAATTCTGACTTTACCTTAATTGTTGACGGTTGACTGTTGACGGTTGACAGTCAATGGTTTGCCATCAACTATCGCTCGCAATCTTTTGACTCAAGAACAAATCGATCGAGTGCATCCTTTATTAAATGAACTTTCACCAACACTTAATGCCTATCTTAACTCACTAAAACAAAAAGCCAAAGGTTAACAATCAACCGCAAACAGTCAACAGTCAACAGTCAACAATCAACCTACTAATGACTAACATAAAATTTCTGCAACCAGGAGATTTGCTCAAAGTAATTGCCCCTAGTGGCACTTTGCGAGAATCAACCAACTTTGAAAAGGGTGTAGAAATTTGGAAATCTCGCGGCTATCGACTTGAATTAACACCGGGTTTTGACGATCGCTGGGGCTATTTAGCCGGTTCCGACGAAAACCGCGTCCGACAGCTAGCAGATGCCCTCAATGACCCGGATTGTCGCGGTATTCTCTGTGTTCGAGGCGGTTTCGGCAGCACTCGACTTTTGGAAAAAGGAAATGTGGGAAAGGCGGAAAATTCCCAATTTCCAACTCCCGATTCCCATTCGCCGAAATGGTTAATCGGCTTTTCCGACATTACTGCTTTGCTGTGGAATCACGACAAATTGGGGATTTGGGGTGTTCACGGGCCGATGCTGACAACTTTGGCGGATGAACCGGATTGGTCTGTCGATCGACTTTTTGACTGCATCGAAGGTCGTCCCTTACAATCTTTGCAAGGTAAAGGATGGGGCAGCGGAAAAGCCACCGGGCGGCTGTTTCCGGCGAATCTGACGGTGGCTTCTCACTTGCTCGGAACCCCGTATCAACCGGATTTGACGGGGGTTATTCTCGCATTTGAGGATGTTTCCGAGGCTCCTTACAGGGTCGATCGAATGCTGACTTTGTGGCGGATGGCGGGGGCTTTCGCAGGCGTGCGGGGCATTGCTTTGGGGCGCTTCAGTCGCTGCGAGATTGAGCCGAGTATTCCCAGTTTTAGCATTGAAGAGGTTTTGCGCGATCGGCTGGGGGATTTGAATATTCCGATTGTCTCGGATTTGCCCTTCGGGCACGAGGGGGTTAACGCTGCTTTACCTATGGGAATTATGGCGAGTCTTGATGCTGATTCGGGATTGCTCAGTTGCGGGTAAAAACTACTTTTTAGATAGCCTGAAAATCATTCATCAAAGTTCTGTAAAATAATTGTCGATTTCAGAATATTTAAGGTGCGTTCTGCATGGTAGCGAAAAAGAAACAGAAATAAAGCATAGGATGAGAGTAAAACTATCAGGAAAAATGGGAGGATTTCTAAGGGTGGTTTTTCGGTGACAAAGAAAAATACAAGCCAACCCAATCCCAAAAACAGTAAAAAGACAATAGATAAAGTGGGAATAGTCATCTTCAATGGCAACACCGAACCGCCTTCAATGTCTTGAATTTGTCCTGTCGCCACCAAAAGCCCTCTCCAATCTCCGCCAGTTATTGTCGCGCGGAGGAAATCACCATCAAGCTCGATTTGGTAGCAGTAAAGAATTCGGCTCCCCCCTATTATAGCTTTGCGAACGATTAAACCTGTACGAACTTTGGCAGCAAGCCGTTGGCGGACTATTTTTTTGGAAAATGGTATATGAAGGGTTGCTTCCCGGTAGGGCAAGAGCGAGTATAATAGTTTGAAGAACGGATTTAAATTTAATGGCATAGCAAAAAACACGAGCGTGAATTGCATCAATTGCCACTACCTAATTCTAAGCAGCGATGTTTCATTCTATCAAAGTTTTCAAGCTTCAACGACTATAAGTAAATCTACGGAGGTTTTGGGCGATCGACATTGTGCGATCGCAAATCGCGGGAGGTTTGCCCGTACGGTCACGCTATATGTAGAGGGGTGGCGTAACTCCTGCCCGATAATAGTTTACAGCAACAAAATAGTCCAGTCGGGTGAGGCTAACACTAGATAGCCAAAATTACATTTAAAATGGATTATATGTGCAAATGTCGCTGCCAACACAGCAAAAAGATTTTAAAACTTTCGCAAAGAGGTTGATATGAGAACACACAAGTTGTTAAACAGTATTGCTGCCGCAGTCCTAGTTACGGGATTGGCACTTACGGGGATTTCCTCAAGTGCTGTTGGCGAACAGATAGGGAATAACGATCGCATTGACGGAGTAATTCGCCGCACTTCCCCGATTTACCGTTTCCGAAATATGTGGGTTCCGGGATCTCCGACGGAAGAATTGCGTGGTCAAGAATACACCTTTAGCGCGAGGGAAGGCGACAACATTGAAGTGTTTTTAGATACAGATAGAAGTCGCGGTTTTACTCCCGTCATGGTGCTGTTTTACGGGAACAACAAACAAGTCGCTTTTACGCAAGACCGTTCTTTTAATTATCAAATTCCCCGCACTGGCGATTATAAACTGTTAGTGTTAGCAAAAGATGCAGCCAGAGGCGGTAGCTACACGCTGGAAGTTTCGGGAATTGATGGGGGCGACAGACGATCTCGCAATTCGCGGGACGATTGGTACACGAGGCGAGATAGCGATCGATATGACGGTCAATATGACAGAGCACAGCTTCTGCAAGATGATTTTGACTTGCGGCCTGTTGATTGTCGCGAGAGACGTTCTATGGTGAGAGTAAGGTTTGACGAGGGTAATCAAGATTCAACTTACTGCGCTGTCCCGAATAGAAGGTTTCCGGCGGGAGATTATTACTACAATTCGCGGACTAGAAATTTAGACTCGGCGCGGCGGAATGATAGTAGATTCGATGCGGGCCGAGATCAATGTCGGGTAGTGGTGGGCGGAGTTTGTGTGACGAGATAGTTTCGATTTAACTCAATTGGCGTAAGTCCCACACCGTAACTGTACCCGGTTCGGTGTTGGGATATAAGCCAAACAAAAATATAGAAAGAGTGGGCATATAGAGTTGATTTGAGTTAATATATAGATGGTTGCGACCCACTTACTCGGCTGTAATAACAAAACGGTCATAGTAGCAGTAATATGCTTACCGGGAAACTGCGAGAGAAAGGAGGAAAAGGCAGACCGCTGGTTAGTATGGTATGCCCTGCTGTAAAAAATAACCCATGTTTGTTGTACGAAAAGAGTTTTTGGTCTTAGGAAATAGGACTTCTGCGTGGGTTCCCTACGAGGGATAAAGGGCGTAAAAGCCTTTCTTATGCTGTGTAAGACTCCGATCGTCTTTGATGACGAATATTCAGCAATGAATATCCCCAATAGAGCGACGGCAAACGAGACACGAAGCCCGAATTATCACGGTACTCCGTTTAGTTTGGGTATTTCAGAGATCGACTAAGTTACATCTTTGAGAGCCGAGCGCGAATTGTTTGGAGATTTTTTGACAACGCTCATGCTGCCGTCGGTTTCTAGCACGACTGCTTCGATTTCTTCGATCGACGCGCTGCCCGTCCCCCGAATCGCCGCCCGAATTTCCTCTTCACTCACGCGCTGCTGCCGCATCGCCACAGGCAGAAATTGGCCTTGGTTGAGCAGCATAGTAGGTTCGGCTTTGATGAGATTTTTTACCCACTTTACCCGCACGGCAAGCCAGGTGACGATGAATTGCAGCCCGATGAGTAAGCCGAGGGCGAAAACGCCCTCGACCAACGAAACGTCTTTTGACATGATGACAGTCGCCAGCGTGGAACCGAGCGCGATGGTAACGATGAAATCGAAGGCATTCCACTTCGACAGAGTTCGCTTGCCGGAGGCCAGCAGCAAAAAAATCAGCGCGGCGTAAGCGGAAATGCCGAGCGTCAAAATCCGAATTATTTCCAACCAATTGTCAAAAAACATATTTTTATTTCGCCGTGCTGATTTTGGACGCTTCGCTGCTGCGCCAGTCCTAGATGCTTCGTCTGCTTGAGGTCGCGGTCGCGGATTCTGTTAGTTTGCATTGTCATTGTAGCAGAAGCGTGGATGGGAAAATTCCCTATTAGCAATAGTTTCAGCTATTAAGAATTCCTTAACCGTGCCAGAAGGTTGCTATCGAACTCAGCCACTCCCCTCATCTCCCTCCCCGCTGACAGATGAATTTTTTGTCAAAAAGGACGATCGCACAGTGGTAAGCTACCAAAGGCATTGAAATATCTAAGGTAGAGAAAAGTTAAAATGTCGGCATTAAATGAAGTTCCCTTGTTGTTGCGGGCAGCCCGCGGCGAAACCCTAGACCGCCCGCCCGTGTGGATGATGCGTCAAGCCGGCCGCTACATGAAGGCTTATCGAGATTTGCGAGAAAAGTATCCCTCGTTTCGCGAACGTTCCGAAATCCCCGAAGTGGCGATCGAAGTTTCCCTTCAGCCGTGGCGCGCGTTTCAACCCGACGGCGTAATTCTGTTTTCCGATATTGTCACCCCGATGCCCGGTTTGGGGATCGACATGGACATCGCCGAAGGCAAAGGCCCGATTATCCACTCACCCATCCGCACTCAGCAGCAAATCGACGCGCTGCAACCGCTGAACCCGGACGAAAGCTTGCCGTTTATCAAAACAATCCTGAAATCCCTGCGCGAAGAAGTCGGCAACAAATCCACCGTGCTCGGTTTTGTCGGCGCGCCGTGGACTTTGGCGGCCTATGCGGTTGAGGGCAAAGGTTCTAAGGATTATGCCATCATCAAAAACATGGCATTTTCCGATCCAACTTTACTGCATCAGTTGCTGTCGAAATTCGCCGATGCGATCGCCGTTTACGTGCGCTATCAAATCGACTGCGGCGCGCAAGTAGTGCAAATGTTCGACTCCTGGGCTGGCCAACTCTCCCCGCAGGACTACGACACCTTCGCTCTACCTTACCAGAAACAAGTATTCGAGCAAGTCAAAAAAACCCATCCCGACACCCCGCTAATTCTGTTAGTCACCGGTAGCGCCGGCCTCCTCGAACGCATGACAACATCCGGCGCGGATATCATCAGCGTCGATTGGACAGTGGATATGGCCGACGCGCGCAAGCGTTTGGGCCCGAATATGAACGTTCAGGGAAATCTCGATCCCGGCGTTTTGTTTGGTTCTCAACCGTTTATTCGCGATCGAATTCTTGATACAATTCGCAAAGCGGGCCCGCGCGGACACATCCTCAATTTGGGACACGGCGTATTACCGGGTACTCCCGAAGATAACGTGCGTTTCTTCTTTGAAACCGCAAAACAAGCCGACAAATTGCTTGCAGTTGCTGCTTGAAATTGATTGCGAACTGGTTTTAACTGGTTCCCCGGCTCTGCCTGGTGAACCCATATCCAGAGGCTCTGCCTCGCGTAAAATGGAGGCAGAGCCTCCTGATCTGCCTTACCAGGTCAGAGCCTGGTAACGAGTAACAACCCCTGACAAATCTCGCTTATAACCGAGTAGAGATCCCCCTAAATCCCCCTTAAGAAGCGGGACTTTGACAATAATCTTGTCCCCCCTTAAGAAGGGGGGCGAGGGGGGATCTTAGCCTCAGCATCAAGTCAAAAAAACCCTCTTCCCCTGCGGCAAAATGAACTCAAAAAAAATTTTTGTGACGGGTGCAAGTGGCTGTATCGGTCACTACATGGCCGAAACTTTGATTCAAGAAACAAACCACGAACTTTACTTATTAGTTCGCAACCCAGAAAAATTAAAATTTGACTGGAAAGCCCGCCCCGGCATCCATATATTACAAGGCGATATGCGAGATATCGAGCAACACGCCGAACTTTTGCAAACAATTAATGTCGCAATTTTAGCTGCCACTGCTTGGGGAGGAACTCAAGAAGTGTTTGACGTTAACGTAACGAAAACTCTCCAGCTAATTCAACTACTTTCGCCACAGACTTGCCAACAAGTAATTTATTTTTCAACCGCCAGTATTCTCGGTCGAGACAACAATTTGCTGAAAGAAGCCGGAGAACTGGGGACAGATTATATTAGCTCAAAATACAACTGCATGGTGCATTTGTCAGCTTTGACAAATGTGCCTCCAATTACGGCACTTTACCCGACATTAGTACTGGGAGGAGACGCAGAAAAACCAGTCTCTCACTTGTCCTCTGGTCTGCCACTTGTCGCAAAATGGATTGGTTTGATTCGCTGGTTTAAGGCAGATGGCAGTTTTCACTTCATCCACGGCGCAGATATTGCTAAAGTAGTTAATTATTTAGTTCAACATCCGCCTGCTTCCGAGGAAACGCGACATTTTGTGCTAGGAAATCCCCCGATTACAGCTAACGAAGTGGTAGAACAAGCTTGCAAGTATTTGAATAAAAACATATTTTTTCGGATTACTCTGTCACCTTGGCTAGCCGATTTCTTTATTTGGCTGTTCCGAATTCAAGTGGCTGCTTGGGATAGATTTTGCATCAGCTACCGCCATTTTACCTATCAAAATCTTGTGAATCCCGAAAGCATAGGAATGCCGAGTTACTGCGGCACAGTTGCCGATATGTTAAGAACTAGCGGGATTCCCGGCAAAGATTCAAATTAGAAGGAAGAGGGAAGTTCGGCAGCGGATTTTATAACGGATGTAACGGATGTAACGGATGTAACGGATGAATGTTGAGGAAAAAGGAAGAGAAAATGTGCATTAAACAACTAATGTAGGGTTCTTATGGCGCACCAAAGCAGTAATTTACTGTTTCCAGTTTTTTTTGCCTTAATCCCATGCTTTTTAAATGCGATTATCGTCAATTAAGGGTCAAATACGATAAGATATCAGCATTTGCAAACTTTAACAGGGAACTGCAAGCTAAAAATTGCGCTCATTGTGTGTGGCTTAGGGGGTGTCACCCCTCGCCAGATATTTGATCGAGTGCAAGATCGTAATTTTAGCCTTAACATGAAGTCTTGAGAGTCGATCGAACTCTCACGCCCCGCCAGCCCGATCGCAAGTTGTTTACTGATGTGAGGTTTAACATATAATGCGAGTTCTTCTAGTTTACCCGCTGTTTCCGAAAACATTTTGGTCTTACGAGAAAATCCTAGAATTAGTTGATCGTAAAGTGCTGCTGCCACCGCTGGGTTTGGTAACAGTAGCAGCTATTTTACCCCAAGAATGGGAATTTAAGTTAGTCGATCGCAACATCAGACAAATCACAGAAGCAGAATGGGAATGGGCAGAGCTCGTTATTCTGTCCGCCATGATTGTCCAAAAAGAAGATTTGCTAGACATCATTCGCGAAGCAAAACGGCGCGGTAAATCCGTAGCTTGCGGAGGCCCCTACCCCACTTCCGTACCCGAAGAACCTCAAGCAGCGGGCATAGATTACCTGATTCTCGACGAAGGCGAAATCACCTTGCCGATGTTCGTCGAAGCAATCGGGCGTGGCGAAAAAAGCGGAATTTATCGATCGGACGGCGTAAAACCCGATGTTACCACAACCCCCGTTCCCCGCTTCGACTTGCTGGAATTAGACGCCTACGACTCGATGTCGATTCAATTTTCGCGCGGCTGTCCTTTCCAGTGCGAATTCTGCGATATCATCGTCCTCTACGGCCGCAAACCTCGCACCAAAAACCCCCAACAATTGATAGCAGAATTAGACTATCTCTACAACTTGGGGTGGCGGCGCGGCGTGTTCATGGTAGACGACAACTTTATCGGCAACAAACGCAGCGTCAAACTGTTGCTAAAAGACTTAAAAGTCTGGCAAGAAGAACACAAATTCCCCTTTACTTTCAACACAGAAGCATCCATCGACTTAGCCCAAGATCAAGAATTGATGGACATGATGGTTGCTTGCAATTTCAATGCAGTGTTTCTAGGGATTGAAACTCCCGATGAAGAAAGCCTGCAAATGACCAAGAAATTCCAAAATACCCGCAATTCCCTGATCGAATCCGTAGAGTTAATTGCCAAATCCGGTTTGCGAGTAATGGCCGGATTTATCATTGGATTTGACGGCGAAAAACCCGGTGCCGGTCAGCGGATTGTCAAGTTTGCCGAAGCAGCAGCCATTCCGAGCACAACCTTTGGAATGCTGCAAGCTTTGCCGCACACGGCATTGTCCCACAGACTAGCAAAAGAAGGGCGGTTGCGCGACAAATCTGGCAACCTCAACCAGACTACCTTGATGAACTTTATCCCGACGCGGCCTCTCGAAGATATTGCCCGCGAATATGTCGAGGCATTCTGCGAAGTGTACGATGCTGAGAAATATTTAGACCGGACTTATCGCCATTTCTTAATGTTGGGTGCACCTACAGCAAAGATACCTGCGAGAGTTCCCAGTTGGATCGATTTGCGAGCACTGCTAACTGTGGTTTGGCGGCAGGGAGTCAAGCGCAAAACTCGCTGGAAGTTTTGGCATCATTTGTTCAGCATTCTCAAGCGCAATCCTGCAGTTTGGGATCACTATTTGACAGTCTGCGCTCACAACGAGCATTTCCTGGAATATCGCCAGATTGTGCGGGATGAAATTGAAGCTCAATTGGCTGAGTTTTTGGCTAATGAGTCTCAAACTGTATATCAAGAACCTGTTGCTGTTGAGGAAAAGGAAGTGCAAGCGGTTTAGGGTTGGAGAATTAAACCGCAGATGAACGCAGGTAAACGCAGATGAAAGTAAGATTGTCTGCGTTTATTTTGTGGATTGGATCTGGTTTCCACTCAGAGCCTGGAAATGTCATATCCTGCGACTCTACCGCCTTGTGAGAGCAGGCGACAGAGCCTCCCGAGGCATTCCCAGTTTCTGACAGAAAACTTGAAATACTACTATTGGCTGTAGCATTTATTTCGGCAGATAGAGGCGCGATCGCCCGCAACTATGAAAATCTAATTACAAGATAAAAAATATCAAAATAGCGATCGCCCTCAACCCGCCATGCTAGGAACAAATCAACTCAGAACAGCCGCTCTCTTAGGACTCCTAAGCGGCCTTCTCGTTTTAGGAAGTTATTATTTAATCGGCAACGAACAAGGACTTTACATCGGTTTAGCGCTAGCCGCCTTCTCAAGTTTTAGCTCTTGGTACTATTCCGACACGGCCGCGTTAATGGCTTACCGCGCTCAGCCGATCGCCCGCAGCGAAGCACCAGAAATCTACGATATGGTAGCATCGCTGAGCGAAAAAGCCCAAATTCCGGTGCCGAAAATATTTCTAGTTCCCACTCAATCTCCGAACGCCTTCGCAACAGGAAGAGACCCGGAACACGCAACAATAGCAGTTACTGAAGGCATCATCAAGCTGCTTTCCCGCGAAGAATTGGAAGGCGTTTTAGCGCACGAACTCACGCACATCCGCAACCGCGACACCCTCACTCAAGCAGTTGCAGGAACAATTGCCGGGGCTATTACATTTGTCGGGCGAATACTGACTTTTGGAGCGCTTTACGGCCCGGTAACGCGGGATAGCAGACAAGGCGCGAATCCGTTTGGTTTGCTGTTTTTAATCATTTTAGCACCGCTATCAGCAACCGTAATTCAATTGGCGATTTCTCGGACGAGGGAATTTGCAGCCGACAGCGGTGCGGTGGAAATCACAAATAACCCGATCGGCTTAGCAAACGCCCTGCAAAAATTAGAGAAAATGGGTCATGAAATTCCGATGCACGGCAATCCTGCGATGTCGCCGCTGCTAATTGTGAATCCTTTTTCGACTAAAGGTTTGCAGTCACTTTTCCGCACTCACCCGCCGACAGAGGATCGCATTCAACGCCTTTTGGAAATGGCGCAGCAGCAGCAAGGTACTCCAGTTATGGCTTACATAAACGGAGTTTGATCGGTCAAAAATGCAGCAACAATATGGAGAAACCCGGTGTTTTGAAGCAGCCGGGTTTCTGTATGTTTATTTTGTTTTTGGTTATTAATTAGGTAGGGGCGATCGCTAGTATAAAATTTTTGCCTTCTTTATGACCAAACTCGCTGAATTGGATAAGCATCAAAAGCCTCATCGCGACTAATCAAAACCAGCGAATGATTCATGGTCTGTGCTACCAGAATGCGATCGAAGGGATCTCGATGATGCAGAGGAAGACCTGCGTAAATCTCAGTGTCTTCCAGTGTAATTGGTAGAATTTGAGCGTTAATGTATTGCAATTCCTTCGGCAGGTCTTCAAATGGTCGATTCAGGTGAAGCTTACCGACATTAATTTTAATAGAGATTTCCCACAGGCTGGCAATACTAAAATATAAACCTGTTTTAGTATCGATCGCTTCTTTTGCTTTACTACCTAGATTGGAATCGCCAAGCAAATACCACAGAAAGGCATGAGTATCTAAAAGGGATTCCATGTTACATATATTCCTTTAAATCTTCCAGGGGTTCATCGAAATCATCAGACATAACGATCTGACCTGCCCAACTACCATAACCATGAGGTTGTTCAATTTGTTCGGGAGATGATTCTGTTTTGGCGTGTTTTTCAAGTAGATATTTTGCATAATGCAATATCTCTTGTTTGAGAGATTCTGGCATTTTGACGACCGTTTGAAAAATCTGTAGCTCGATAGTCATGATTTCTGTACAATTTTTACTATGTCATATTCACCAATTCTACTGTAATTGCAGTCATATCATGTCCGGGAACACGCCCATAGTAAAATGAATAAGTATGCCTTCAGTCGCCAGCATCCACGCTCTCCCATGC